>NZ_JBEZDS010000002.1:356249-407798 GCF_040648435.1 Dactylosporangium sp. NPDC049140
CTTGTGCCGCGTCCGCGTCTGCGCGTTGTGCCGCGTCCGCGTCTGCGCGTTGTGCCGCGTCCGCGTCTGCGCGTTGTGCCGCGTCCGCGTCTGCGCGTTGTGCCGCGTCCGCGTCTGCGCGTTGTGCCGCGTCCGCGTCTGCGCGTCGTGCCGCGTCCGCGTCTGCGCGTCGTGCCGCGTCCGCGTCTGCGCGTCGTGCCGCGTCCGCGCCTGCGCGTCGTGCCGTGCCCGCGCCTGCGCGTCGTGCCGTGCCCGCGCGCCGTGCCGTGCCTCGTGCCGCGTCCGCGCGTCGTGCGCTGGGCACGCACGCGGCCGCGTGCTGAGTCGCGTCCGCGCGCTGCGTCCCCGCAATCGTCCGTCTGGCCTGCGTATCTCGCTCGCATTCACCTCTCACGGCCGCGTCCGCGCGTTTGGGTGGCGGCGTTGACAGGGACTGGCGGTCCGCGGTTCGTTGCGTCTCTCCCGCCGTCGCGTCCGAGCGGCGACGGTTTAACGCATGACGACCAAGACCGCCCTCGTCACGGGGGCCAACAAGGGCATCGGCCTGGAGATTGCCCGGGAGCTGCGCGCCCTTGGGCTGCATGTGCTCGTCGGCGCACGCGACCCGCTGCGCGGCAAGGAGGCGGCCGCGGCCCTCGGCGCCGACTTCCTGCAGCTCGACGTGACCGACCCGGACTCGATCGCCGCGGCGGCCGCGCAGGTTGAGGTGCTCGACGTGCTGGTCAACAACGCGGGCGTGCTGCTCGAGCGCGGGGCGCTCCCGAGCGTGACGCCGGTGCAGATGCTGCGGGACGCGTACGAGGTGAACGTCTTCGGCGTCGTCGCCGTGACCAACGCCTTCCTGCCGGCCCTTCGCCGCGCGGAGGCGGCGCGGATCGTGAACCTCGGCAGCGGCCTGGGCTCGCTGCACTTCGCGGCGGACCCGGCGCACGTGTACGCGCAGAACCCGCTGCTGGCATACAACTCCTCGAAGTCCGCCCTGAGCGCGGTGACGCTGGCCTACGCCAACGAGCTGCGCGGGACGCCGATCAAGGTCAACGTCGCCGATCCCGGGTACTGCGCAACGGACCTGAACTTCCACTCGGGCCCCCGCGCCCCGTCCCAGGGCGCCATCGCCGCGGTCCGCCTGGCGACGCTGCCCGCGGACGGACCGACGGGCGGCTTCTTCGACGAGGACGGCTCGGTGCCGTGGTGATTCGCCGCCGCTGACCGACCAGCGGGCCAGTGGGACCAGTGTTTGCTACCGACGCCGGCGTGCCCACGCGATTCCTGAGGCGTCCGGGCGGGGGCGGTGCGAGGCGGGTTTGCGCTGCTCGCGTGCGGATCGCGTTGCTTCCGCGCGCGGGGGTGCGTGACGGGGTGGTGCGCTCCTGCGCGTGAGCAGGCTGCATAGCGGGTTGCGGCGTTTCCGCGCGTGAGGGGAGTGTCTGACGGGATCGCGCTGTTCGGGGGCGGATTGCGAACGCCTCCGCGCGGACGGTGGTGCGTAGCGGGTTTGCGCTGTTCGTGGGCGGGGTGTGGCGCTTCCGTGCGGGAACGGGGTGGGGTGTGGCGCGTCCGTGCGGGAACGGGCCGGGGTGAACCGGTGCCGGTGTTGGCCATCGGCTGGCCTCGGCGTGGTGCGGGTGTCATAGGTGGGTGCGGGCGTGGCGTAGCCAGGCGGCGGCGGCCGGGCTCGCTGGGACTGTGTGGCGCCAGGTCAGGCCCAGGCGGCCGCGCAGGTCCGGGTTTGTTATGCGCAGCGGGTGCAGGCGGGGGCGGTGCCTGGCGATCGATGCCGGCAGGATGGCGATACCCAGGTGGCGCGACGCCAGTTGTTCCACCACCTGTGGTGAGCCCGCCTCGAAGGCCACGCGCGGGGTGAAGCCCGCCTCCGCGCACGCGGCGTCCAGGATCGCTCGGATGCCGCCTCCGCGCGGCAGGCAGATGAGGGGGCGGTCGCGGAGTTCGGTCAGCCGTACCGTTTCGCGGCCCGCCAGCTCGTGGCCCTCCCACACCGCGGCGTCGATCGCCTCGTCGCTGATCACGTGGTCGTCCAGGCCCTCGGGCACCCGCGCGTAGGCGACGATCGCCGCGTCCAGAGTGCCCTCCCGCACCGACTCGATCAGGCGGTCGTTCACGTCCTCGACCAGCGTTATCTCCACGTCCGGCCAGCTCGTGTGGAAGTCGGCGAGGAGGGTGGCGAGGTCGACGGTGTGGGAGCTGACGGTACCGACGGCTACGCGGCCGCGCGTCAGGCCCGCCAGTTCGTCGACCGCCTGGCGGGCGCTGTCCACGGCGGCCAGGGCCGCCCTGGCGTGGGGGAGTACGGCCTCGCCCGCCGCGGTGATGCGTACCGAGCGCGTCGTGCGGTCGAGCAGCGGCAGGCCCAGCTCGCGTTCGAGCTTGCGGATCTGGGCGCTGACCCCGGGCTGGGCGACGCGTAGGCGCGCGGCCGCGCGGGTGAAGCCGCCCTCCTCGACCACGGCCAGGAAGTACTCCAGCTGGTGCAGTTCCATAAGCATCGATTCTAAATGCAGGACAAGATAGGTCTTGGTGTTCTGGATCGGCGGCGGGACGGTGGAGGCATGAACGCGAAGACTCCGGAAGATCTGTCCCGTCTGTTCGTCGAGCGCGCCAATGCCGGCGACGCCGCCGGGCTGGCCGCGCTGTACGAGCCCGATGCCGTCCTCGCCTATCCGCCGGGCAGCACCACCGTGGGGCGCGCGGCCATTCAGGCGGTCTGCGAGGAGATGCTCAAGCACGTGCCGCACTTCGAGGTGGAGGAGGCACTGCCCACGATCTATCAGGGGGATCTGGCGCTGACCTCGACCAGGCCGAAGGACGGCACGGGCGGACGCGTCCAGGTGGTTCGGCGCCAGCCCGACGGCACGTGGCTGCGCGTCATCGACCGGCCCGAGCAGTAGACGCCGCCTCCGCGTCCGAGCGCCCGCCGACCGGTGAGGCGCTCGGACGCGTCCGCGCGTGAGATGCGAACTCGAGGGCCCGGACGCAAAGGCCAGAGTGTGCGGGGCGCGGAAGTGGAGTGCGCGGTGCGGGGCGCGGGGTGCGAGAGCAGAAAGTGCGCGCGGGGCGCGGGGCGCGGGGCGCGGGGCGCGGGGCGCGGGGCGCGGGGGCGCGGGGGCGCGGGGCGCGGGGCGCGGGGGCGCGGGGCGCGGGGCGCGGGGCGCAGGGCGCAGGGCGCAGGGCGCAGGGCGCGGGGCGCGGGAGCGCAGGTGTCTGCGCGGCGAAGCGGGTGACGGCGGCGGACCTGACGTGAGCTCGCACGAGTGGGCCGTGACGTGCGCCCGCGCGAGTGGGCCGTCCAACCGAAGATTCGAGCGGCGTCGACGAGACCGATGGACCCGGGTGACCCGGCAGCGCAGCGCCGCCGAAAGTGGTCGCGCAGCGGCCATGGGGGTGCGGGGTGGGAACCCCCCGCCGCGCCGTCAGGCGCAGATAAATGGTCTGCCCGTAGGCCTAATGTTTCCGGGTTGTAAACGTGAGGATGGCTCTTGACGAGCGGCTGAAGGGAGCGTTAACTCGGGGCACCATGACGCCGATCACTTTGGACCTGCCGGGTTAAAGGCCTGGCTTCGCCCGAATTCGGCCGGCGTTATCGCGGCGAAGGGGCCGGATGTCATGAACGCGGTGCCGTCCATCGCGGACCTGCTGGAGCGGGTCCCGTCGTGGATGGGCCGCGCGGTCGAGTGGCAGCGGCTCGCGGGTGGGCTTTCCCATCACGTGTACCGCGTCGACGTCGATCGGGTGCCGTACGTGCTGCGCGTGCTCGAGCCCAAGGTGCACGAAGCCGGGCTCGGCATCGCGCCCGGGCGGGAGATCGCCAACACCGAGGTGGCCGCCGGGACGGTCGGGGCTCAGGTGTACGCCACGCTGCCCGACGTGCCCGCGATCGTGCTCGAGTTCCTGCCCGGGCGCACGCTCGGGGCCGCCGAGGTGCGCATGCCCGCGGTGATCCCGGCGCTGGCGACCGCGTGCCGGAGGCTGCACGCCGGGCCCGCGTTCGGCAACGACTTCGACATCTTCGAGAAGCGGGCCGAGCTGCTGGAGCGGTGCCGGCGGCACGACCTGCCGCTGCCCGCGGGGTACCTGGACCGCGAATCCACAGTGGAGGCGCTGCGGGCGGCGCTGAGCAAGGAGCGCCTGCCCGCCGTACCGTGCCACAACGATCTGCTGGCGGAGAACTTCATCGCCACGTCCAGCGGTGTGCGCATCATCGACTACCAGCTCTCCGGCAACAACGACCCCGCGTTCGAGCTCGGCGACATCGCCGCCGAGGCGGACTACGACCCGGACCTGACCGGCCGCCTGGCCGGGGCCTACTTCGGCGCCGAGCTCACCCCGGCGCTGCTGGCTCGGGTCCGGCTGTTCCACATCGTGTCCAACGTGACCTGGGCCCTGTGGTTCACCGTCCACCATGGACTCCTCGCCGCCGCCCGCGGCGAGGACCCGGTGGGCTTCGACTACGCGGCGGAGGCGGCCGAAAAGTGGGGTCAGGCGCGCAACGCGCTCGACGACCCCGCGCTCGGGCGCCTGCTGGGCACGGTGACCGGAAGGAATCCCATCACCCCCAACCCCTAAATGAGGAGGTGCCATGTCGGCATCGCCGACCCAGGCCGGCCTACCGCTCGAGGACGATGACGAGAAGCGGCTCGCCGAACTGGGCTACAAGCAGGAGCTGCACCGCAAGTGGAGCGGCTTCTCCAACTTTGCTATCTCGTTCTCCATCATCTCGATCCTCGCCGGCTGCTTCACGACCTTCGGCCAGGCCTGGATGAACGGCGGACCCGTCGCCATCTCGTGGGGCTGGCCGCTGATCTCGATCTTCATCCTCATCATCGGCTTCTGCATGTCGGAGCTGGTCTCGGCGTACCCGACGGCCGGCGGCATCTACTGGTGGGCCGCCCGGATGGGTAAGCCGGTGCACGGCTGGTTCACCGGCTGGCTCAACCTGGTCGGGCTCGTCGCGGTCACCGCGTCGGTCGACTACGGCTGCGCCACGTTCTTCAGCCTGGTGCTCGACGCCTACAGCGGGTGGGACAGCACCAACCTCAACCTGACGTTCCTGCTGTTCGTCGTGATCCTGGCCGCGCACGTGGCCATCAACATCTGGGGTCACAACATCATCGACGTGCTGCAGAACGTCTCGGTGTGGTGGCACGTGGCGGGCTCGGCCGTGATCGTGCTGATCCTGATCTTCGTGCCCGAGAAGCACCAGAGCCTGTCGTTCGTGTTCACGGAGCGCTTCAACAACTCCGGGTACTCCGACGCCACGTACTGGTTCCTGGTGCTGCCGTTCGGTTTCCTTCTCACGCAGTACACCATCACGGGCTTTGATGCTTGTGCCCACGTGTCGGAGGAGACGAAGGGCGCGTCCAAGGCGGCCGCGCGCGGGCTGTGGCAGTCCATCTTCTACTCCGCGATCGGCGGCTGGATCCTGCTGCTGTCGTTCCTGTTCGCCGCGACCCACGTGGACGAGATCACCAAGGCCGCCGGGTTCTCCGGCGCGATCTTCGAGACCGCGCTGAGCCCCGGGTTCTTCAAGGCGGTCATCGTCATCTCGACCATCGGGCAGTTCTTCTGCGGCATGAGCTGCGTGACGAGCATGTCCCGGATGACGTACGCGTTCAGCCGCGACCGCGCGGTGCCGGGCTGGCGGCTGTGGTCCAAAGTGGACCGCAACGGCACGCCGGTCAACGCGATCATCGGCGCGGCCTTCGCCGGCCTCGTGCTGACGCTGCCCGCGCTGTACAAGAGCCCGACCGGCGCGCCGACCGCGTTCTACGCCGTCGTCTCCGTCGCCGTCATCGGCCTCTACGTCGCGTTCCTCATCCCGATCTACCTGCGGCTGCGGATGGGCGACAAGTTCGTCCCCGGCCCCTGGACGCTGGGCAGCAAGTACAAGGTGCTCGGCTGGATCGCGGTGGTGGAGATCGTCATCGTGTCGATCTACTTCATCATGCCCTTCACGCCGACCGCGATCCCGGGCCATGAGGGCTTCACCTGGACCGCGGTCAACTATGCCCCGATCGCGATGATCATCGTTATCGGCGGGGCGGCACTGTGGTGGGTGCTCTCGGCCCGCAACTGGTTCCACGGCCCGATCCGGACCATCGATCAGGCCCTGGCCGAGGACACGGCCGCCGCGCAGGAGTAAGGGATGATGGTCTCCGGGCCGGCCGCCGCGATGGCCGGCCCGGAGACCGTCAGGGAGGTCGGATGCCGGTGGCGACGGAGCCGCTGTCGGGAGTGCCGATGTGGCGCCCGGTTCGGGGCGGCAACGCCTTCGAGATCACCGTTGCCCGGCTGGCCCAGGCGATCCGGCTCGGCCTCGTGCCGGTCGGCGAACGGCTTCCGCCCGAGCGGGAGCTGGCCGAGCGGCTGCAGGTCAGCCGGGTCACGCTGCGGGAGGCGATCGCGGCGCTGCGCGAGGCGGGGTTCCTCGAGTCGCGCCGCGGCCGCTCCGGCGGGACGTTCGTCGTCCGCGCCACCGGAGAGCCCGGCGAGTCGGGCGAGGGTCAGGTCCAGGACGCCACGGCCCTGGCCCGGGAGATGGGCGACAGCCTGCACGACGCGCTCGACTTCCGGCGGGTGCTGGAGCCGGGCGCGGCCGCGCTGGCCGCGACCCGGGCGCTGTCCGCGGCCGACCGGGCGCACCTGGTGGCGTGCCTGGCCGCCGCGCGGGTGCGCGACCCGCTGACGCGGCGGGTCAACGACTCGCGGCTGCACCTGGCGATCGCTGCGGCCAGCGGCTCCACCTCGGTGGCGGCCTCCATCGCCGACGTCCAGCTGCGCCTCGATCGGCTGCTGGCCGCGATCCCGGTGCTGCGGCGCAACCTCGACCACTCGGACGCCCAGCACGAGCGGGTGGTCGAGGCGATCCTGGCCGGCGACCCGGCGGTGGCCCGCAGCGAGATGGAGCAGCACTGCGACGGCACCGCAACGCTGTTGCGCGGCCTGCTGGGTTGAGTTTATGGTTTGGCACTAGACCTTTAGGGGAAAGCCGATGTTGACCGTCGAGCAGCTGCGCATCGCCATCGAAGAGGGCGACATCGACACCGTCATCGTGGCCGTCACGGACATGCAGGGGCGGCTGCAGGGCAAGCGGTTCCACGCCGGGCACTTCGTGGCCGACGTCATCGCGCACGGCACCGAGGGCTGCAACTACCTGCTCGCCGTCGACGTCGACATGAACACCGTCGAGGGCTACGCGATGTCCTCGTGGTCCGGCGGCTACGGCGACTTCGCGATGATCCCGGACTTCGCCACGCTGCGGCGCGTCCCCTGGCACCCCGGGACCGCGCTCGTGCTCGCCGACCTGCAGCTGCTCGCGGGCGGGCCGGTCACCGCGTCGCCGCGCCAGGTGCTGCAGGCCCAGCTGGGACTGCTGCGCGAGGCCGGCTACAGCGCGTACACCGGCACGGAGCTGGAGTTCATCGCCTTCCGCGAGTCCTATGAGGACGCGTTCCGCAAGGCGTACCGCGATCTGACGCCCGTGACCCTCTTCAACTCCGACTACTCGCTGCTGCAGACCGCCCGGGTCGAGCCGCTGCTGCGCCGGATCCGCAACGAGATGGCCGGGGCCGGGCTGACCCCGGAGAGCGCCAAGGGCGAGTGCAACCTCGGCCAGCTCGAGATCGCGTTCCGGTACGACGCCGCGCTGCCCAACGCCGACGGGCACGTGCTCTACAAGAACGGCGCCAAGGAGATCGCCGCGCAGGAGGGCGTCTCCATCACGTTCATGGCCAAGCCGAACGCGCGGGAGGGCAACTCCTGCCACATCCACTTCTCGCTGCGCTCGGCCGACGGGCGCTCCGCGGTGGCCGGCGACGGCGAGGACGGCGTGTCGCCCATGTTCCGCAGCGCGATGGCGGGCATCCTCGCGACGCTGCGCGAGTTCACGCTCTTCTACGCGCCGAACATCAACTCGTACAAGCGCTTCCAGGAAGGCTCGTTCGCGCCGACCGCGGTGCGCTGGGGCCTGGACAACCGCACCTGCGCCCTGCGCCTCGTCGGGCACGGCGCCTCCATGCGCGTGGAGAACCGGGTGCCCGGCGCCGACGTGAACCCGTACCTCGCCATCGCCGCCCTGTGCGCGGGCGCGCTGCACGGGATCCGCAACGGGCTGGAGCTCGAGGATGTGTACACCGGCAACGCCTACCAGGACGCGGACGCCCCGCGGGTGCCGGCCACGCTGCGGGAGGCCCTCGCCCTGTGGGAGGGCAGCGAGCTCGCGCGGGCGGCGTTCGGTGAGGACGTCGTCGCGCATTACGCCAACATGGCGCGCGTCGAGCTGGCAGCGTTTGACGCGGCGGTGACCGACTGGGAGCTCGTGCGCGGCTTCGAACGTCTCTAAGGGGTTAGTACATGCACGACGTCATTTCGCCGGTCGACGAGCAGGTCGTGGCGACGGTCCCGTCGCTCACGGAGGCGGAGACCGACGCCGCGATCGAGCGCGCCCACGCCGCGTTCGCCACGTGGCGCGCGGTCGCGCCGGGCGACCGCGCGCGCCTGCTGCGCCGCTTCGCCGCCGTGGTCGACGCGCACAACGAGGAGCTCGCGCAGCTCGAGGTGCGCAACGCCGGGCATACCATCGGCAACGCCCGCTGGGAGGCCGGCAACGTCCGCGACGTCCTGGACTACTACGCGGGCGCGCCCGAGCGGCTCAGCGGCCGCCAGATCCCGGTCGCCGGCGGCCTGGACGTCACCTTCTACGAGCCGCTGGGCGTCGTGGGCGTCATCGTGCCCTGGAACTTCCCGATGCCGATCGCCGGCTGGGGCTTCGCGCCCGCGCTGGCCGCCGGCAACACGGTGGTGCTCAAGCCGGCCGAGCTCACCCCGCTGACCGCGATCCGCCTCGGCGAGCTGGCCCTGGAGGCGGGCCTGCCCGAGGGCGTTTTCACGGTACTGCCGGGCAAGGGTTCGATCGTCGGGCAGCGGTTCGTCACCCATCCGCTCGTGCGCAAGGTGTGCTTCACCGGCTCCACCGAGGTCGGCAAGCGCATCATGGCCGGCTGCGCCGAGCAGGTGAAGCGGGTGACGCTGGAGCTGGGCGGGAAGAGCGCGAACATCGTCTTCGCCGACGCCGACCTCGACAAGGCGGCCGCGTCCGCGCCCGGCTCGGTGTTCGACAACGCCGGCCAGGACTGCTGCGCGCGGTCGCGGCTGCTGGTGCAGGCGAGCGTGTACGACGAGTTCATGGCCCGGCTCGAGGAGTCGGTCAAGGCCTTCCGCTGCGAGGACCCGGCCCTGGAGTCGGCCCAGATGGGCCCGCTCATCTCCGCCGGGCAGCGCGACAGCGTGCGCTCCTACGTGGACGACGACGCGGTCGCCATCCGCGGGAGCGCCCCGGACGGCCCCGGCTACTGGATGGCGCCGACCGTCCTCACCGCGCGGTCGGCGCAGGACCGCCACTGGCGCGAGGAGATCTTCGGCCCCGTCCTGTCGGTGCTGCGCTTCGCGGACGAGGACGAGGCGGTCCGGCTGGCCAACGACACCGAGTACGGCCTGTCCGGCTCGATCTGGACCCGCGACCTCGGCCGCGGCATCCGCGTCGCCCGCGGCGTGGAGACCGGGGCCCTGAGCGTGAACTCGCACTCCTCGGTGCGGTACTGGACCCCGTTCGGCGGGGTGAAGCAGAGCGGCCTCGGCCGCGAGCTCGGCCCGGACGCGCTCGCCGCGTTCTGCGAAGTCAAGAACGTCTTCTTCAGCACGGAGGTATAGGTGCAGCCACGTCTGCAGGACCGCGTCGCGGTCATCACCGGAGCCGGCAGCGGCATCGGCCTGGCGACCGCGCGCCGGTTCGCGTCCGAGGGCGCGAAGGTGGTCGCGGTCGACCTAAACGAGGCGGCCGGCAAGGCGGCCGCGGAGGAGGTCGGCGGCGAGTTCGTGGCCGTCGACGTCGCCGACGAGGCCGCGGTCAAGGCCCTCTTCGACGGCGTCGTCGAGCGCCACGGCCGCCTCGACATCGCCTTCAACAACGCCGGCATCTCGCCGCCCGAGGACGACTCCATCCTCGACACCGCCATCGAGGCGTGGGAGCGCGTGCTGAAGGTGAACAGCACGAGCGTGTACTTCTGCTGCAAGTACGCCATCCCGCACATGCTCGCCCAGGGCCGGGGCTCCATCATCAACACGGCCAGCTTCGTGGCGCTGCTCGGCGCGGCGACGTCGCAGATCGCCTACACCGCCTCCAAGGGCGCCGTGCTGTCGATGACCCGCGAGCTGGGCGTGCAGTTCGCCCGGCAGGGCATCCGCGTCAACGCGCTGTGCCCCGGGCCGATCGCGACGCCGCTGCTCATGGAGCTGTTCGCGAAGGACCCGGAGCGGGCCCAGCGGCGGCTCGTGCACGTGCCCATGGGCCGCTTCGGCACGCCCGAGGAGATCGCGGGCGCGGTGGCGTTCCTGGCCAGCGACGACGCCTCGTTCATCACCGCCTCGTCGTTCCTCGTCGACGGCGGCATCACCGGCGCCTACGTGACCCCGCTCTAGTCCGATGACCCGACCGATCGTGGGAATCAGCGCGTACGCGGAGCCGGCGCGCTGGGGCGTCTGGGACACCCGGGCGGTGCTGGTGCCGGAGGCCTACGTGCGGATGGTCCGCGCGGCCGGGGCCCGGGCCGTGGTGCTCCCGCCCGACGAGCAGGACGACGCGAAGGAGCTCATCGGGCGCCTCGACGCGCTCGTGCTGGCCGGGGGCGCCGACATCGAGCCCGGCCGGTACGGCGCGGACGCGCACCCGGCCACGCGGACGCGGCCCGACCGCGACGCCGGCGAGCTGGCCCTGCTCACCGCCGCGCTGGAGGCCGACCGCCCCGTGCTCGGGGTGTGCCGGGGGACGGAGCTGCTCGCCGTCGCCTACGGCGGGTCGCTGATCCAGCACCTGCCGGACGTGCTCGGCAGCGAGCGGCACCAGCCGGCGCCGGGCGTGTACGGCACGCACCCGGCCCGCTTCGCCCCCGGCTCCCGCGCGGCGCGGGTGTTCGGGGCGACGGCGGAGGTGAACTCGTACCACCACCAGGCCGTCGGCTCTCCGGGCGCGCTTACCGTGACCGGGTGGGCCGACGACGAGGTCGTCGAGGCGGTCGAGGACCCCGCGAAGCGCTTCGTGCTCGGCGTGCAGTGGCACCCGGAGGAGGCGGGCGACGTCCGCCCCTTCGCCGCCCTCGTCGCCGCAGTCTGATCGGTAGGTTGGACAGATGCTGATCGGGTTCGGGCTGCCGGTGTCGGGAACATGGGCCACGCCGGAGCGGTTGGGGCGCTTTGCGAGGGCGGCGGAGCACCAGGCGTACGACTCCCTCTGGACCTTTCAGAGGCTGTTCGTCGGGGTCGATCAGGCGGTCGACCCCGTGTATCGCAGCGTGCTGGACCCGCTCGTGGCGCTCGGCTTCGCCGCGGCGTGCACCGAGACCGTCCGGCTCGGAGTGGCGGTCGTCAACCTGCCGTTCGTGAGCCCGGCGTACCTGGCCAAGCAGGTCGGCTCGCTCGACGTGCTCAGCGGCGGGCGGGTCGACCTGGGGCTCGGCACCGGATGGTCGGAGGCCGAGTTCGCCGCCACCGGGGCGAGCGGGGAGCGCCGGGCCGCGCGGACGCGGGAGTTCGTGGCGGTACTGCGCACACTGTGGCGCGACGAGGTCAGCGAGTTCGACGGCGAGTTCTACACGCTCCCGCGCGGGCGCATGGACCCGAAGCCGGCCCGGGAGGGCGGGGTGCCGATCCTGCTCGGCGGCTCGGTCCCGGCCGCTCTGAGCCGGGCCGGTGAGATCGCCGACGGCTGGGTGTCGCGCAGCGCACACGACCTCACGCAGATCGCCAAGGACGTCGCGCTCGTGCGCGCGGGCGCGGAGAAGGCCGGCCGCGACCCGGACGAGGTGCGCATCGTGTGCCGCGCCGTGCTGTTCCGGCCCGGGCGCGACTTCCTGGCCGGCTCGTGGGAGAAGATCCGCGAGGACGTCGCCTGGCTGGGCACGCAGGGGGTCACCGAGATCTTCTACGACCTCAACTTCGACCCGACGATCGCCGGGCCCGACGTCGATGCCGCCGCGGCCGAGGACCGCGCCCTGGACATCCTGCACAACCTCACCCCGCGAGGGCTAAGTTGAGGTCATGTCGCGACCGGTCATCGGCCTGACCACGTACGCCGAGGAAACCCGCTTCGGCCTCAACGACACCTTCTCCGCGGTCCTGCCGCTCTCGTACGTGCACGCGGTGCACGCCTCGGGCGGCCGGGCGGTCCTGGTCACCCCCGACGACCCGGACGCCGACGTGCTCGACGGCCTGCACGGCATCATGTTCACCGGCGGCTCGGACGTGAACCCGGACCTGTACGGCGAGCCACCGCACGCCACGACCAAGGTCAAGCCGGAGCGCGACGCCGCCGAGCTGCTGCTCATGCGGGCCGCGCTCGAGGCCGACCTGCCGCTCTTCGGCATCTGCCGCGGCATGCAGCTCATGTGCGTCGCCTACGGCGGGCGGCTCCACCAGCACCTGCCCGACGTGCTCGGCCACCACAACCACCGGCCGGTGAGCGGGCCGAAGTTCGGCGAGCACCCGGTGCGGCTCTCGCCGGGCTCGCGGGCCGCCGCGGTCCTGGGCGACGCGGTGATCGTCAACTCGTTCCACCACCAGGGCTGCGCCGACCCGGGGCGGCTCGTGCCGACCGGCTGGTGCCCGGAGGACGACCTCATCGAGGTGGTGGAGGACCCGGCGAAGACCTTCGCCGTGGGCGTGCAGTGGCACCCGGAGGACACCACGGACTTCCGCCTCTTCGAGGCCTTCGTCGCCGCCGCCGCAGCTTATAGAGAGCATGTGGCCACGCGGCCCTAGTCCCTGCTGGTCGAAGAGGTGGGCGGCGAGCGGATCGTCATCATGAACGAACTGCAGGGTGGCAAGCATGTCCGAACCGGCGAGACGTCGGTCAGGGAGATGATCGGCGAGGACTAGGAGGCGGCCTCGTCCGCCGTGCGGTGCTCGATGCGCAGGTCGGGGGCGCTCTCGCGGTAGTCCTCGCGGTCGTCGGAGTCCTGGAGTACCGCCACGGCCTGGGCCTCCGGGTCGTCGCTGCCCGCGGCCAGCTCCTCCGGCAGCAGCTCGGCCCGGTCGCGGATGCGTTCGTCGTCGATCATGCCTGGGTGGTTACCCGGACAGGGCCGTGTTGATGCGCGTTAGGCTTCTGGCCATGAAGGTTCGCGCTCCGCTCGCCCCCGGCACGCAGACTCCGTGGCGTCAGGTTCCCGCCGGCATAGCGCGGCCCGAGTACGTCGGCAAGCAGGCGCCCGCCAAGCACCGCGGGTCCGACGTGCAGCCGCCCGAGATCATCGAGCGGATGCGGGTCGCGTCCAAGCTGGCCGCGCAGGCCACCGAGCTCGCCGGGCAGCACGCGCAGCCGGGGGTCACCACCGACGAGGTCGACCGGGTCGTGCACGAGTTCCTGTGCGACCACGGCGCCTACCCGTCGACGCTGGGGTACAAGAACTTCCCGAAGTCGTGCTGCACGTCACTCAACGAGGTCATCTGCCACGGTATCCCCGACTCGACGGTGATCGAGGACGGCGACATCCTCAACGTCGACGTGACCGCGTTCATCGGCGGCGTGCACGGCGACACCAACCAGACCTTCTGCGTCGGCAACGTCGACGAGGAGGCGCGGCTGCTGGTCGAGCGCACCCGTGAGGCGATGATGCGCGGCATCCGCGCGGTGGCGCCCGGGCGCCCGATCAACGCCATCGGGCGGGTCATCGAGGCGTACGCCAAGCGCTTCCACTACGGCGTCGTGCGCGACTTCACCGGGCACGGCATCAACGAGGTCTTCCACACCGGGCTCTACGTGCCGCACTACGACAACCCGCGGCTCACCACCGTGATGGAGCCGGGCATGACGTTCACCATCGAGCCCATGATCACGCTGGGGACGCACGAGTACGACATCTGGAAGGACGGCTGGACTGTCGTCACCAAGGACCGCCGGTGGACGGCCCAGTTCGAGCACACGATCGTGGTGACCGAGGACGGGTACGAGATCCTGACCCTGCCGTGAGCCATCCCGCGGCCGAGGACGAGCACCATCACGCCGACGTCTCCGGTGGGTGGCTGCGCGCCGCGGTGTTCGGGGCCATGGACGGGCTCGTCACCAACATCGCGCTGATCGCCGGCGTCGGCGGGGGCGGGGTCGCGGCCCGTCAGATCGTGCTCACCGGCGCGGCCGGGCTCGTCGCCGGGGCGATCTCCATGGCGCTCGGGGAGTTCACCAGCGTGCGGGCGCAGAACGAGCAGGTCGCCGCCGAGGTGCTCCGGGAGCGGCGGGAGCTGGATCGGTACCCCGAGGCCGAGGCCGCCGAGCTGGCGCGGATCTGGCAGGCGCGTGGGGTACCGCCGGAACTGGCTCTTGAAGTGGCCACGATCCTCGGGCGGAACCCCGAGGCGGCCGTGCGCGTGCATGCGCAGGAGGAGCTGGGTGTCGATCCGAACGACGTGCCCTCGCCCTGGACGGCGGCCGGCTCGTCGTTCGTGTGCTTCGCGGCCGGGGCCCTCGTCCCGCTCCTGCCGTACCTGTCCGGGGCGGCGTCGCTGCCGCTCGCGCTCGGGGCCGGCGGGGTGGGGCTGTTCGTCGCGGGTGCGCTGATCGCCCGCTTCACCCGGCGGTCGTGGTGGCGTTCGGGAGCCCGGCAGCTGCTGCTCGGCGCGGCGGCGGCCGGGGCTACGTATCTCGTCGGTCACATCATCGGTATCGCGGCCTGAGCCGTCCCGGGGGGATGCATCCCCGAGACGGCAGGCTCACGAGACGGCGTACTCGTTAACGACGCGGCTGCATCGTCGGACCGGCCCACGCGGTGCGGCGCATGTCTGGCCCTCCTCTCGTCTAGACGCTCGTGGCGTGATGTAACGATCGTCGCGGAGCGGACAGCCCGATGGAGTGATGCGGCCTTGCTGTGGCACAAGTTCGGGAGTATCGGTGGCGCGGGGCGGTTCAGGCGGTTTTGCCAGGGAACGCGGCCACCAGCGGGGTCATGCTGCCCGCCTTGCGGAACGCGACGGCGCGCGTCGTGCAGTCGATCAGCGCGTCCAGGACGATCTTGCGCACGTCGCCGTCGGTGGCCGGCAGGGCCAGGCGCCACTGGGCCGCGGTGCGGTCCTCCAGCTGGACCGCGAGCTTCAGCGCGGCCGCGCGGTCGGTGATCGCGAACGGCAGCTGGTAGGAGGCCGCGGTCGGCGGCGGGGTCACCCCGTCGCTGGTCAGGCGCACCAGCAGCGCGTCGCGGCGGGTGCGGTGGGCGTTGTCGGCGGACCGGGCCAGGGCGAGCGACGCGGCGTCGAGCTTGGGGCCGAGCACGCCGTAGCCGTAGATGGCCGCGTGCTCGGCCTGCAGGGCGGCGACGAGGCGCTCGTCGGCCGGCGTCATGCGAACACCCCCGGTGCGGCTTCGAGCGTCACGCCAGCACCTCCCCGTGGCCCGCCCGGCAGGCGGCGATCGAGCCCAGCAGGGCCGCGCGGTAGGAGGGCGCCGCCAGGCACGCCGCCTCCGCGTCCCGCCGGCCGTCCTTCTCCAGCTTCGCCAGGTCCGCGAGCACCGCCGTCTGGTCGCCCGGCACCGGCGCGGTCGAGCCCGGCGCGGCCGCGGAGCCGCTGGCCGCCGGGAACGGCCCCTGCTCCGGCAGGCCGATCTCCCGGGCGAGCGCGACCACGTGCTGCGCGTGGTCGTCCTTGAGCGGCCCGAGCCGGTCCTGCAGGGCCGGGAAGGCGGTCAGCACCGCGCCGTAGCGGTCACGCAGCGCCACCGCGCCGGCCAGCAGCGGCATGAGCGCGTCGCCGGACGGGTCGAACGGCGGGTCCTTCGGATCGCTGCCCAGGTCGCAGCCCGTCAGCGACGCGGTAGTGGCCGCCGCGGCGGCGGCGAGCAGGGCGCGTCGGCGGAGATGCACGCGCAATAGTGAACACCATCGGCGCCCCTCACGGTGTACCCGCCCTGAGGCCCCCGCCCCAAGGTTCTACGCAGTGCAACCGGGCGGGCGCGCTCGGTGCCGCGACGTGTCAAGGGGTTTGGTGGTCCGGTGCTGGTGAGTGCCGCTGCCGGGTGGCGTTCGGAGCGCCGCCGGGACGTCCCGAGTCACGTCGCGTTACGCTCTGCACGAGCCGCCCGCGCGCTTCGGCGCAGGCGGCGTGAAGGCGTGCGCCCGTGCGGGTGCCAATCGGAGGGGTGTCGATCTATGGCGCAGCAGCATCGACAGCGCCTCCTAGCGGTGGTCGAACCGGTCGTCGCGGCGGGCGGTTTCGACCTCGAGGACCTCACCGTCACCCGGGTCGGGCGGCGGCACCTGCTGCGCATCGCGGTCGACAGCGACAAGGGCGTCGACCTCGACGCGGTCGCCGAGCTCTCCCGCGCCATCTCCACCGCGCTGGACAAGGCCGAGGCCGAGGGCGATGAGCTGATCGCAGGGGAGTACGAGCTGGAGGTCGGGTCGCCGGGCGTGGAGCGGCCGCTGACCCTGCCGCGGCACTGGCGGCGCAACCGGGGCCGGCTGGTGCACGTGAAGATCGCCGGGCGCGAGGTGACCGGCCGCGTGCTGGCCGCCGGCGACGGTGGAGTGACGCTCGACGTGGACGGGGCGAAGACGGAGCATCCGTACGCCGAGCTCGGCCCCGGGCGGGTCGAGGTGGAGCTCAAGCGGCTCGCCGACCTGCCCGACCCCGAGGACGAAGAGACCGACGAAGACGACGATGAAGACGACGACGAGGAAGGGGAGGACGGGGCATGAACATCGACCTTGCGGCCCTCCGCGCTCTGGAGCGCGAGCGCGAGATCCCGTTCGAGACCATTCTCGCGGCGATCGAGACCGCACTGCTTACCGCGTACCGGCACACCGAAGGGGCCAACTCGCACGCCCGGGTCGAGATCGACCGGCGCACGGGCGCGGCCTCCGTGCTCGCCCAGGACGTCGACGAGGACGGGACGATCGTGCGCGAGTACGACGACACCCCGCACGACTTCGGGCGCATCGCGGCGATGACCGCCAAGCAGGTGATCCTGCAGCGGCTGCGCGAGGCCACCGACGAGGCGCACTTCGGCGAGTACGTCGGGCGCGACGGCGACCTGGTCACCGGCGTGATCCAGGCGCACGAGGCGCGGGCCGAGAAAGGCATCGTCACGATCGACCTCGGCAAGATCGAGGGGATGCTTCCGGCCGCCGAGCAGGTGCCCGGGGAGCGTTACGAGCACGGGCAGCGGATCAAGGCGATCGTGGTCCACGTGGTCAAGGGCTTCCGTGGCCCCCAGGTCACCCTGTCGCGGTCGCACCCGAATCTCGTGAAGCGCCTGTTCGCGCTGGAAGTGCCGGAAATCGCCGACGGTACCGTCGAAATCGCCGCCATCGCCCGTGAGGCCGGCCACCGCACGAAGATCGCGGTGCGCTCGACGGTCACGGGGGTGAACGCGAAGGGGGCCTGCATCGGCCCGATGGGCCAGCGGGTCCGTGCGGTCATGAGCGAGCTGCACGGTGAGAAGATCGACATCATCGACTGGTCCGACGACCCTGCGCAGTTCGTCGGAAATGCGCTTTCTCCCGCAAAAGCCCTCAACGTGGAAGTCGTCGACGCGGGTAACCGGGCGGCCCGGGTGACCGTCCCGGACTTCCAGCTTTCCCTGGCCATCGGCAGAGAGGGCCAGAACGCGCGGCTCGCCGCACGGCTCACCGGATGGCGGATCGATATCAGACCGGACAACGCTCCGGACGGCAACGTCGATCACGTCACCGGACCGGGCGCGGCACGCGCCGAAAGTGCAGGGTAGACTTCTTGGTGGTACGTCGCACGCCCCCGGCTGGCATGCCTGCGATTCCGGCTGCATCTGATCAAGTAAGACCTGATCGAGCGGAACCGGTTCGCACATGTATCGGATGCCGGAAGCGTGCGTCATCCACCGAGTTGCTGCGATTTGTCGCGATCGAGAGTGGCCCTGACCAGTTCAGGGCTGTCCCCGATCCGGCTCGCAGACGGCCGGGCCGGGGCGCGCACCTGCATCCCGATCCGGCTTGCCTCGCGCTAGCGGAGCGTCGGCGCGCCTTCGGGCGGGCTCTGCGCATCGCCGGTGTCCTCGACACCGGTCCGCTGGTCGAAGCCGTCGCCTCGGCGGCGGTGACGGAGCCGGAGCATACGCAGTAATCGGAACCGCCGATGGTGGGAGCGCGACGCCCCACCCGGACACGCTAGGTAGGACGACGGACATGAGCACACGATGAAGTCCCTGAGATGACCAGGCTTCAAGTGCACGAGTGAGGTCGGAGCGGAACTTGCCGCCCGGCCTCGAGGTGAGGAGTGTAGTGGCAGGCAAGGCCCGCGTACACGAGCTGGCGAAAGAGCTCGGGGTCGAAAGCAAGACCGTACTTGCGAAGCTGCAGGAGCTTGGCGAGTACGTGAAGTCCGCATCCAGCACGGTCGAGGCGCCTGTGGCGCGCCGGCTGCGTGCGAGCTTCGAAAACGGTGGAGGGTCAGCTCCGGCGCCCTCGGCACCTCCTGCGCCGTCCGCGTCGGCTCAATCGTCGACGCCAGTTCCGGCGGCTCCCCGTCCCTCGCCGTCTCCGGCGGCGAAACCCTTTGCGCCCCCGAAGCGGCCCCAGCAGCCGCCCGCGGGTGGCGGATCCGGTGGCTCTGGAGGCGGTGGCGGCCGCGGCCCCGTGCCCGGCCCGCCGCGTCCGGCCCCGCCGGCCGTCAAGCCGACGAGTGCGCACGACATCGAGGTCCAGGCGGCCGAGCAGCGTGCAACCGCGCTGAAGGCCGAGCAGGAAGCGGCGATGAAGGCCGCCCAGCAGGCGCGTCAGCGGGAGAACACGCGGCGCGAGAGCCCGGCGCCGCCCAGCGGTGGTACCGGCGCTCCGTCGCCCGGTCCGCGCCCCAGCCCCGCCTCCGGTCCGTCCGGCGGCGGCGCGCCGAGCTCGGGCGGTCCGCGTCCGGGCCAGAGCCCGCGTCCGGGTCAGGGCAACCGCCCGCCGGCCCGGTCCCCGGGCAACAACCCGTTCGGTGTGTCCGGTGGCGCCTCGCCGCGCCCGCCGACACCCGGCAACATTCCCCGGCCCAACCCGTCGTCCATGCCTCCGCGGCCGAACCCGGCCTCGATGGGCGGCCCGCGGCCCAACCCGTCGCAGATGCCGAGCCAGCGGCCCGGTCGCCCGAGCGGCCCCGGCGGTGACCGTCCCGGTCGCCCCGGTGGCGGTGGCGGCGGCGGCGGCTTCCGTGGCGGGCCCGGCGGTGGCGCCGGTCGCCCCGGCGGTCCCGGTGGTGGCGGTGGTGGCGGCGGCTTCCGCGGCGGTCCCGGTGGGGGCGCCGGCGGTGGCGGTGGCGGCTTCCGTGGCGGTCCCGGTGGTGGCGCTCCCGGCGGTGGCGGTGGCTACCGCGGTGGTCCCGGCGGTGGCGGCGGCGCGCCCGCGGGTGCCGGCGGTGCCGGTCGCCCCGGTGGTGGCGCCGGCGGTCGCGGCCGTGGCGGTGGCGCGGCGGGTGCCTTCGGGCGTCCCGGCGGCCGGCCGACGCGTGGCCGCAAGTCGAAGAAGCAGCGCAGACAAGAGTTCGACAACCTCTCCGCGCCCACCATGGGCTCGGGCGCTCCTCGGGGTCAGGGTCAGGCGATCCGTCTCCCGCAGGGTGCGTCGCTGTCGGACTTCGCCGACCGGATCAACGCGAACCCGGGCTCGCTCGTCCAGGAGATGTTCAACCTGGGCGAGATGGTGACGGCGACCCAGTCGTGCACCAACGAGACGCTGCAGCTGCTCGGCGAGCACCTCGGCTTCGACGTGCAGATCGTCAGCCCCGAGGACGAGGACCGCGAGCTGCTGGCCCGCTTCGACATCGACCTCGACGCCGAGGTCGACGAGGAGCGCCTGGTCATCCGGCCGCCGGTCGTGACCGTCATGGGTCACGTCGACCACGGCAAGACGAAGCTGCTCGACGCGATCCGCCAGACGAACGTCGCGGCGGGCGAGGCCGGTGGCATCACCCAGCACATCGGGGCCTACCAGGTCCACGTCGAGCACGGTGAAGAGGATCGCGCGATCACCTTCATCGACACCCCGGGTCACGAGGCGTTCACCGCCATGCGTGCCCGCGGCGCCCAGGCCACGGACATCGTGGTCCTGGTGGTCGCGGCCGACGACGGCGTGATGCCCCAGACGATCGAGGCGCTCAACCACGCCCAGGCGGCCGAGGTGCCGATCGTGGTCGCGGTGAACAAGATCGACAAGCCCGAGGCCAACCCGGCCAAGGTGCGGCAGGAGCTCACGCAGTACGGGCTGGTCGCCGAGGAGTACGGCGGCGAGACGATGTTCGTCGACATCTCGGCGAAGAGCCGGATCAACATCGACGGGCTGCTCGAGGCCGTCCTGCTGACCGCCGACGCCGCGCTCGACCTGCGCGCGCCGATCGACGGCCAGGCCCAGGGCATCGCGATCGAGTCGCACCTCGACCGCGGCCGTGGCCCGGTCGCCACCGTCCTGGTGGAGAAGGGCACGCTCAACGTCGGTGACTCGATCGTCGCCGGCCGCGCCTACGGACGCGTCCGGGCGATGCTCGACGAGAACGGCAAGCCCGTGCCGCACGCGGGTCCGGCCCGTCCGGTCCTCGTGCTCGGCCTGACCTCGGTGCCCGGCGCCGGCGACACGTTCCTCGCCGCCGACGACGACCGCACCGCGCGCCAGATCGCCGAGCAGCGGCAGGCTCGCCGCCGCGCGGCCGAGATGGCCGCACGCACCGGCCGGGTCACCCTCGAGACGCTGTTCGACCAGCTCAAGCAGGGCGAGAAGACCACGCTCAACCTCATCCTCAAGGGTGACGGCTCGGGCTCGGTCGAGGCGCTCGAGGACGCGCTGGTCAAGATCGTCGTCTCGGACGAGGTCCAGCTGCGGATCATCCACCGCGGTGTCGGTGCGGTCACGCAGGACGACGTCAACCTGGCCAGCGCCTCGGACGCGATCATCCTCGGGTTCAACGTGCGGGCCGAGGGCCGCACGCGCGACCTGGCTGACCGCGAGGGCGTGGAGATCCGGTACTACACCGTCATCTACCAGGCGATCGAGGACATCGAGTCCTCCCTCAAGGGCCTGCTCAAGCCGGTCTACGAGGAGGTCGAGCTCGGCACGGCGGAGATCCGCGAGGTCTTCCGCTCGTCGCGCTTCGGCAACATCGCGGGTTGCATCGTCCGTACCGGCCTGATCCGGCGCAACACCAAGGCGCGCCTGGTCCGGGACGGGTCGGTGGTGAACGACAACCTGTCGATCGCCGGCCTGCGCCGCTTCAAGGACGACGCGACCGAGGTCCGCGAGGGCTTCGAGTGCGGTATCACGCTCGGGACGTACAACGACATCCAGATCGGCGACGTCATCGAGACGTGGGAGCTTCGCGAGAAGCCCCGCACCTGATCAACGCAGTGACAGAGGGGGCCGCGGTTCGTCGCGGCCCCCTTTGGCATCTCCCGGACGAGGAGTAACCTCGGTCACATCATGGATCTGTCGTGGTGGTCGATCGAGGTCCGCGACGGGGAGCACCCGGCGCGGGAGTGGCGTGATGCCCACAGCGCGGCCCTGATCGAGGCCGCCGTGACGCACGGGGTCCGCGACTGGGCCTGGCGCTCCGAGGACTTCGGGGTCGTCTTCGAGCTCGGCTTCGCCGACGCGTCCGACTGGCAGCGGTTCCGGCAGTTGCCGGCGGTCGCGGCGGCCCTGGACGCGGTCGCGCCCGACTCCCTGTACGTGTACCGCGGGCGCGGGGGCAGCGCCGGCGCCGTCCAGCCGCGGCGGCGGGGTCCGCTGCCGGCGATGGGCGCGGCCGCGCTGCCGATCGAGCCGGAGCCGCCGATCCTGGCCCGGCCGCCGCTGGAGCCGCCGTTCCCCCGGCCGGGCGAGGACCCCCTGCTGGTCGCCTGAGCCGCCGCGTGCCCAGGGCCGAGGGAGCCTGAGCCGGCGCGCGGGCCGGGCGAGGGAGCTTGAGCCGCCGCGCGGGCCGGGCGAGGGAGCCTGAGCCGCCGCGCGGGCGGGGAGGGAGGCGAGTCTCCTCTGACCGGGCGAGGGTCCGCTGGGCGTCGTCAGAGCCGCCACCCCGGGCCGCGGTGCGGCAACGCGCCGCGAAGGCCCTGGTGCGGTCTTGGCGCCGCGGGCGCCGGGATTTCTGGCGGGAGCTACGGCCCGCAGGTGACGCGGGCCCGAGCCAAAGGCTGTTAAATCCGGAAGCGCGAAAGCGCTTTCGCGGTTAGGATCTTGCGCCGTGTATACCGGAACCGCGGTCTTCGACCTGCTACTGCCCGGGGACTCGCGTTCGCTCAAGGCCAAGCGCTCGTACGTGCGGCCGCTGATCGCGTTTCTGCGCAAGTTCGAGGTCTCCGTCGCCGAGGTCGGGGCGCTCGATCTCACCGGGCGGGCCGAGATCGGCATCGCCGTCGTGGCCGCCGAGGCGGGCCACGTGCGGGAGGTGCTCGACACGTGCGAGCGGGCCGTCGCCGGGCGGCCCGAGTTCGAGCTGCTCTCCGTGCGCCGTCGGTTGCACGGTGACGACGACGAGTAATCCTGGCTCGGGGACGCGGCTCCACGGGCGGGGCGCGGGTACTGTCAAGGCGTTGGTCAGATCTTCAGGTCCGGCGGGACGGCCCGAGGCCGGCCGGCGGGCCGTTTGGCTGCGGAGGTGTTCGAGATGACGGATCCGACGAAGGTGCGGCGGCACGCGGAGCGCGTGCGCGAACTTGTCGCGTCGGTGGTGCGGACGCAGATCAAGGACCCGCGGCTGGGCATGATCACGATCACCGACGCGCGGATCACCGCGGACCTGCGCGAGGCGACCGTGTTCTACACCGTGCTCGGCGACGCGGCCGCCCAGGCGGGCACCGCGGCCGCCCTGGAGAGCGCCAAGGGCCTGCTGCGCTCCACCGTCGGCAAGGCGCTGGGGCTGCGGCACTCGCCGAGCCTGGCGTTCATGCACGACGACGTGTCCGACCAGGTCAAGCACATCGACGAGCTGCTCGCCAGCGCGCACGACGCCGACGCCGAGGTCCAGCGCCTCGCGGCCGGCGCGCACTACGCGGGCGACCCGCAGCCGTACAAGCTCGAGGACGGCGACGCCGACGACCTGGAAGCCGACGACGAGGTCGTCGTGGGCCAGGACCGGCGGTGAGCAAGGCGGCCGCCGGGGGAGACCCCGAGGCCGCCGCACACCCCTCCGAGACCGAGTGGGCGGCGGCCGTCGCGGCGTTGCGCGGGCTGCCGCCCGGCGCCCGGGTGCTGCTCGCCTGCCACGTGAACCCCGACGGTGACGCGCTGGGCAGCATGCTCGGTGCCGGCCTCGGGCTGCGCGGGCTCGGGCTCGGGCGCGTCACGGCGACCTTCCCGGGGCCGATGCGCCTCCCGGCGCCGTTCGACGCGTTGCCCGGCACCGACCTGCTCGTTGCCGAGGAGGACGCCGACCCCGCGCCCGACGCCATGCTCGTCTTCGACGTGGCAAGCATCGAGCGGCTCGGCGGCCTGGCCGACCGGCTGCGGGCCGCGCCCGTCGGCATCGTGCTCGACCACCACGCCTCCAATCCGGGCTTCGGGCGGATCAACCTCGTGGACCCGGCGGCGGCGGCCACGTCCGTGCTCTCCGACGGGCTGTTGCGGCGTCTGGGTGTACCGCTGGACGCCGCCATCGCCGAGTGCCTCTACGTGGCCCTGGCCACCGACACCGGCTCCTTCAAGTTCGCCTCCACCACCCCGGCCGTGCACGAGCTCGCGGCGCGCCTCATCGCGACCGGCATCCCGGTCGGGGAGATCTCGCGCCGCCTGTTCGATACGCGGCCGGTCGGCGCGCTGCGGGTCTTCGGCACCGCGCTGGCCCGCACGGTGCTCGAGGCCGACGGGGCGGGCGGGCTGGGGTTCGTGTGGACGTACCTCACCCCCGACGACCTCGCCGCCCAGGACCAGGCGCCGTCGGCCATCGAGGCGCTCATCGACACCGTGCGCACGGCCGCCGAGGCCGACGTCGCGTGCGTCGTCAAGCCGGTCCGGCCGGGGGAGTGGTCGGTCTCGCTGCGCAGCAAGGGCGCCGTCGACGTCAGCGCGGTCGCCGTGGCCCTGGGCGGCGGCGGGCACCGGTTCGCCGCCGGGTTCAGCGCGTCCGGCACCGTCGAGGACGTCGTCGACACGATCCGCGGGCTGCTGCCCGCTCCGGCGGGGATCAGGGTGAACTCCGGGAGAATCTCCGGGACATAACTGCTGGCCGGCGGGCATCGATTCCGGTGACAATCGAGGGATGGACCGACCCGAGCTTGCCGCGGAGGTCGACCGGGCCTGGGCCCGGCCGGTAGTGCTGACGCCCGTCTTTGCGCTGATCTCGCTGGTCGGCGGGGCCTCGCCGTCGTTCGGGCTGCGGGCCAACCTGCTCGTCCTGGCCACCGGCGGGGTGCTGTTCTGGCTGGGCATGTCGGCGGCGGTGCCGCGCCGGGCCTCGCCGGCCCGGCTGTCGCGCGGCGCCGCCTGGTGGCTGGTGCCGCTGCTGCTCTTCGGCGTGGTGGAGGGCGCGACGTTCCTCAACGGCTCGCAGTCGTACCCGACCCTGTCCCGCCTCGCCGATCCGGTGCTCGAGCACTACTGGGCCCGCACGGCCGCCTACTTCGGCTGGCTGTGGGCGTTCTGGGCGATGGTGCGCCGGTGAGCGCCGGGCAGCTGCTCGTCACGGTGCTGTTCACCGCGGCCCTCGGGCTCTTCGCGGCGGTCGAGATCGCCTCCCGGCGCGAGAACTCCCGGGTGCCGAGCCTCGGCGACGTGTGCGGGATCGTCATGCGCTACCGCGTGGGCCCGCTCCCCGTCGGCCGCGTTGCCATGTTCGGCTTCTGGTGGTGGCTCGGCTGGCACTTCCTGGCCCGCTGAGCTGCGAAATCGATCTGTCACACCCGCGACTCGACGTTCCAGATCGCGGGATGTCGTCGCACATGCTGGAACTGAACGATAGCTTAGTCGCATGCGCACAGTACGAATTCTTCGCCGCCCGCCCCGGGCGCACCGCTCCTAGACAGCGGCTCCGGCGGCGGGTGACACGGCCCGAACCATCCGCCGGAAGCGAGGAATGACGTGCGCAGCAACCTGTGTCAACAGGCCGACATCACCCACGTCGGTCTCCTTGGCGTGTGCCGCACGTGTTTCCCGGTGACCCCGGCGCGACCGAGCAAGCACCGACCATCAGCACCTGGCAACAGAGGAGACCAGCGTCATGCCTGACCAGCAGAAGCCCCAGCCGAAGCCGCAGGAGCCCCCGGCCGACACCCGCGAGCGCGCCCGCGCCGCTTTGCAGATGTCGATGGACCGGCGCGGCTGAACCCACGCTCTTCCCTTGGGAGACCGGGACGCCCCGCACGACGTCACGGTCTCCCATCGGAAGAGGTTGTGTCACCTCGGTAACCGCCGAGAGGCCTTCCAGCCCTTACTATGACCGGGTGACGGTCGATCAGGCTCCGACGATGCGGCGGGTGGCCGCGCTGGCCCTCCCCGCGCTCGTGGTACTCGCCGCCGAACCCCTCTACGTCCTCGTCGACACCGCCGTCGTCGGCCACCTCGGGCGCACGCAGCTCGCCGGGCTGGCCATCGGCGGCTCCGTCATGTCGTTCGCCGTCTGGCTGGGCACCGTGCTCGCCTACGGCACCACCGGCCGCGCCGCCCGCCGCTTCGGGGCCGGGCAGCGCACGGAGGCGGTCGAGGAGGGCGTCCAGGCGTCCTGGCTCGCCCTCGCCGGCGGCGTCACCATCCTGCTCGTCCTCGAGGCCGCCGCCGGGCCGCTCACCCGGGCCCTGGCCGGCGGGGCCGGCGACGTCGCGTCAAACGCCGAGGGCTGGCTGCGCATCGCCGCGCTCGGCGCGCCCGGGCTCATGCTCGGCACCGCGGGCAACGGCTGGATGCGCGGCGTGCAGGACACCCGTCGCCCCCTCTACTACGTGCTGGCCGCCAACGCGCTGTCCGCGGCGCTGTGCCCGCTGCTGGTGTACCCGGCCGGCCTGGGCCTCACCGGCTCCGCCGTCGCCAACGTCACCGCCCAGACCGTCGTCGGGCTGCTGTTCGTGCGGGCCCTCGCCAGCGAGCGCGTGCCGCTGCGCCCGCACCTGGCCGTCATCGGCCGCCAGCTCGCGCTCGGGCGGGACCTGCTGCTGCGCGGCGCCGCGTTCCAGGCCTGCTTCCTGTCCGCCTCCGCGGTCGCGGCCCGCTTCGGCGACGCCGCGCTCGCCGCCCACCAGATCGCCATCCAGCTCTTCTTCTTCACCGCGCTCGCGCTCGACGCCCTGGCCATCGCGGCCCAGTCGCTCGTCGGCGCCGCGCTCGGGGGCGAGCGCGTGGCCGAGGCGCGCCACCTCGCCCGCCGCATCACCCTCGCCGGCCTGGTCGCGGGGGTCGCGTTCGCCGTGCTCGTCGCGGCCGCGCTGCTCGCCGTCCGGCCGTGGTTCGGGGCCGACCCGGAGGTGTACGCGCAGGCCCGCCACGCCTGGTGGTTCTTCGTGGCCATGATGCCGGCCGCGGGCGTCGTGTTCGCCCTCGACGGGGTCTTCCTCGGCGCCGGGGACGTCGGCTACCTGCGCAACCTCACGCTCGTCAGCGCGCTGGGCGGGTTCCTGCCGGGGATCTGGCTGGCGTACCTGTTCGGCGCCGGCCTGCGCGGCGTGTGGGCGGCGCTGACGCTGTTCATCGCGCTGCGCCTCGCCGGGCTGCTGTGGCGGCTCGCGGGGGACCGCTGGGCGGTGGCCGGCGCCGTACGATGACTCCGGTGCTGACCGATGCGCAGACGGCGGCCCTCGACCACGTGCGCGGCCTGCGGGCGGGCTCCACGCCGCTCGGCGTCGAGGCGCCCATCACGATCAACTTCCATCCGGACCGCAGCGTCGACGGCGGCACCGTCATCGACGGCCTCCTCGCCGACGGGCGCTTCCGCAGCCAGTTCGAGACCGGCATCTCCAACGGCGGCCTGACCGCGTTCCCGGGCGGCGACCGCGACCGCTGGGAGGAGCGCATGTTCGGCGGCGCCTACCAGCGACCGGGCGTCCGCGCGCAGGACCGCCCGAAGTACGGCGCGCTCAACCTCCTGCACCACGAGGACGGCGCCGCGCCCCGCTTCGGCTCCGCCCACCTGCGCCTGCGCCCGCACGTGCTGGCCTGGGCGACGTTCACGTTCGGCGACAGCGCGCGGCACCCGACCTCCGCGGGCACCGCTGACGCGTTCGACGCCGTGCTCGACGCGCTGCACGCCCACCACGGCGCGGACGCGCTGAGCCGCCCGCGCCGCCCCGGCCCCGGGCGCGCGCTGGACGACTACGTCGAGGCGCAGATCCACGGCCCGGTGCGCCTGGCCGACGACGTCGAGGCGCTGGTGCTGGACAGCAGTTTCAAGGGCTCCGGCGGCGGTACCGCGGCCGCCGCCGACGCGCTCGCCGAGCGCTACGGCCTGCGGGTCGAGTGGCGCTCCGGCTTCCGGCTCGCGCCGTCGGACATCCCCGATGACTTCCGCGGCCCCGAGGTGCCGGTACTCGCGCACGGGCTGTGCGCGCACTACGGCGTGGCGGAGGTCGACCCGGCGCTCATCGGCGCGGCCGCGCGCGACCCGCTGCGGTGGGGCTCGCCGCCGGAGGTGCTCCAGCTGCTGAAGTACTTGTGGCACTGCCTGGTCGAGTTCGGCTGAACGCTAGGGTGTCGGCCATGGCTCAGAAGGCGGCGACCCCGGGCGGCCTTGTCGTCGTCGACAAGCCCGCCGGCATGACCTCCCACGACGTGGTGTCGCGCATGCGCCGCATCGCGCGGACGCGGCGGGTCGGGCACGGCGGCACCCTCGACCCAATGGCCACCGGCGTGCTGATCGTGGGCGTGGAGAAGGCGACGCGCCTGCTGACGTACGTGATCGGGAGCACGAAGGAGTACACGGCGACGATCCGCCTCGGCGAGTCGACGGTCACCGACGACGCCGAGGGCGACGTGGTCGCCCGCGCGGACGCGTCGGCCGTCACCGGGGACGCGCTCGCGGCCGCCCTGGCCCCGCTGCGCGGCGACATCCTCCAGGTCCCCAGCGCCGTGTCGGCCATCAAGGTCAACGGTGTCCGCTCGTACCACCGCGTCCGCTCCGGCGAGGAGGTCGAGCTCGCCGCCCGCCCCGTGACCGTCTCGCGCCTCGACGTCCTGGCCGTGCGCCGCGCGGGCGCGCACGTGGACCTCGACGTGGATGTGGCCTGCTCGTCGGGCACCTACATCCGCGCCCTCGCCCGCGACCTGGGCGCGACCCTCGGCGTCGGCGGCCACCTCACGGCGCTGCGGCGCACCGCGGTGGGCGGCTTCACCCTGGCCGAGGCCGCGACCCTGGACGAGCTGGCCGAGCGCCCGGACCCGGTGACGCTGCCCCTCCCGGCGGCGGCGGACCGCTGCTTCCCCCGCCGCGACGCCTCCGAGGACGAGGCAAAGGTTCTGTCCCACGGCGGCCCGCTGGCCCCGATCGGCATCGCGGAGCCGTACGCGGTATTCGCCCCCGACGGCACCGTGCTCGCGATCGTCCAGGAGCGCGACGGCAAGGCCCGCCCGGAGATCGTCCTCGTGCCGTAGGGGCGCCGGGCGCCGCGGTCGCGGTGCCGCGCGGCCGGGTGCGGACCAGCGCCCGGGAGATCCGTACCGCCGCGGCCAAGTAGGCTCAGGGGCATGCAGCGGTGGCGGGGAACGCAGGCGGCGCCCGGCGGCTGGGGCCGCGCGGTCGCGACGATCGGGGTCTTCGACGGCGTCCACCGCGGCCACCAGCAGATCATCGGCCACGCCGTGAAGCGGGCCGGCGAACTCGGGGTCCAGTCGGTCGTGCTCACGTTCGACCCGCACCCGTCCGAGGTGGTGCGGCCCGGGTCGCACCCGGCGGTGCTGACCGAGCCCGCGCGCAAGGCGGAGCTGATCGAGGCGCTCGGCGTCGACGTGCTGTGCGTCATCCCGTTCACGGCGGATTACTCGCGGCTGTCACCCGAGGAGTTCGTGCACGACGCGCTCGTCGAGCACCTGCACACCGCCCTGGTCGTGGTCGGGGAGAACTTCCGGTTCGGGCACAAGCAGGCCGGCGACGTCGACCTCCTCACGCGGCTCGGGCGGACGTTCGGGTTCGCGGTCGAGGGAGCGCCGCTCGTCGCGGACGAGGGGACGGTGTTCTCCTCGACGTACATCCGCAGCTGTGTCGACGCGGGGGACGTCGTGGCCGCGGCGCGCGCGCTCGGGCGGCCGCACCGGCTCGAGGGCGTCGTGGTGCGCGGCGACCAGCGGGGCCGTGAGCTGGGCTTTCCCACCGCGAACCTGCTCGTGCCGCCCCGGGCGGCGGTGCCCGCGGACGGCATCTACGCGGCCTGGCTCGTCCGGGACCGCGACGGCGCCCGGCTGCCCTCGGCGGTGTCGATCGGCACCAACCCGACCTTCTCCGGCAAGGAGCGGCGCGTCGAGGCGTTCGTGCTGGATTTCGAGGGCGACCTGTACGGCGAGCGCGTGCACCTGGACTTCGCCGACCGGCTGCGGGAGCAGCGCGTCTACCAGGGCGTCGAGCCGCTGATCGCGCAGATCGCGGAGGACGTCGAGCAGACCCGGGAAGTGCTGCGCAACGGTCCGATGCGGGCCTGATCCGCCCGATCTGTTAGCCTTGGGTTGACGCCGGGTGACCGGCGCGGGTCAGGCTGCCTGCACGACGCCGCGGGAGCCGGCCGACGAATCCACGGCAAAGGGAGAACATGGCGCTCGACTCTGCGCAGAAGACCGAGATCATGGGCAAGTACGCCACCGGAGAGGCCGACACCGGTTCGCCGGAGGTCCAGGTGGCGATGCTGACGAAGCGGATCGCGGACCTGACGGAACACCTCAAGCAGCACAAGCACGACCACCACAGCCGGCGCGGCCTGCTGCTGCTGGTCGGCCGTCGCCGCCGCCTGCTGAACTACCTGCAGCGCAGCGACATCGCCCGCTACCGCTCGCTGATCGAGCGGCTCGGCCTGCGGCGATAACGACACGCATTCACGGGGGAGTGGCCGAAACCACCCGGGCCGGTTCTGTATCGCTTCGCGGCGACACAACCGGCCCGGGGCCCGGAATTCGGCGCTCCCCCGTCGAGTAGTGACACACTGAAATGGCAGCGCCCCGCCGAGCGGGTCGGCGCACCGGTCCTCGGTAGTGGCTTCCGGGTGAAGTACACACCCCGTGAGCTTCGATCGAAGACCGGCCGCAGACAGCTCCGCCGAGGGTGAACCAACAACCCAAAAGGGAGCAACACCACACATGACCGAGCAGAGCACTCTCGGTACACACAGCAGCAAGGCCGTGATCGACAACGGCCCGTTCGGCACCCGGGAGATCACCTTCTCCACCGGGCGCCTCGCGCGCCAGGCGGCCGGTTCGGCCCTCGCCCAGCTGGGCGAGACCGTCGTGATGTCCGCGACGACCGCCGGCAAGCAGCCCAAGGAGCAGTTCGACTTCTTCCCGCTGACGGTGGACGTCGAGGAGCGGATGTACGCGGCCGGGCGCATCCCCGGCTCGTTCTTCCGCCGCGAGGGCCGGCCCAGCGAGGACGCGATCCTCACCTGCCGGCTCATCGACCGGCCGCTGCGCCCGAGCTTCGTCAAGGGGCTGCGCAACGAGGTCCAGGTCGTCGAGACGGTCCTGGCGCTCGACCCGGCCCACCCGTACGACGTCGTGGCGATCAACGCCGCCTCGCTGTCGACCAAGCTGTCCGGCCTACCGTTCTCGGGCCCGATCGGCGCGACCCGCATGGCCCACATCGACGGGCAGTGGGTGGCGTTCCCGACCGTCGAGGAGCTCGGCCGGGCCACGTTCGACATGGTCGTCGCCGGCCGGGTCCTGGCCGACGGTGACGTCGCGATCATGATGGTCGAGGCCGAGGCCACCGAGCACACCGTCGCCCTCGTGGCCGGCGGCGCGCCCGCGCCGACCGAGGAGGTCGTCGCCGGCGGCCTGGAGGCGTCCAAGCCCGCGATCCGCGAGCTGTGCCGCGCCCAGGCCGAGCTGGCCGACGTCGCGGCGAAGCCGGTGCAGGAGTTCCCGGTCTTCCTCGACTACCAGCCCGACGCCTACGAGGCCGTCGCCGGCGCGGTGAAGGAAGAGGTCACCGAGGCCCTGCGCATCGCCGGGAAGGCGGAGCGCGAGGAGGCCCTCGACCGGATCAAGGAGGCCGCCTTCGAGCGTGTCGCCGGTCAGTTCGAGGGGCGCGAGAAGGAGATCGGCGCCGCGTTGCGGTCGCTGACCAAGAACGAGGTCCGCGCCCGCGTGCTGCGCGAGCAGGTCCGCATCGACGGCCGTGGCCCGCGCGACATCCGGCCGCTGACCGCCGAGGTGCAGGTCCTGCCCCGCGTGCACGGCTCGGCGCTGTTCGAGCGCGGCGAGACCCAGATCCTGGGCGTCACCACGCTGAACATGCTGCGCATGGAGCAGACGCTGGACACCCTCGCGCCCGAGAAGTCCAAGCGCTACATGCACAACTACAACTTCCCGCCGTACAGCACCGGTGAGACCGGCCGCGTCGGCGCCCCGAAGCGGCGCGAGATCGGCCACGGCGCGCTCGCCGAGCGGGCCCTGATCCCGGTCCTGCCGTCGCGCGAGGAGTTCCCCTACGCGATCCGGCAGGTCTCCGAGGCGCTGGGCTCCAACGGCTCGACCAGCATGGGCTCGGTCTGCGCCTCCACCATGGCGCTGCTGTCGGCCGGCGTGCCGCTCAAGGCGCCGGTCGCGGGCATCGCGATGGGCCTGATCTCCGACGAGGTCGAGGGCAAGACGCAGTACGTGACGCTGACCGACATCCTCGGCGCCGAGGACGCGTTCGGCGACATGGACTTCAAGGTCGCCGGCACCCGCGAGTTCGTCACCGCGCTGCAGCTGGACACCAAGCTTGACGGCATCCCGTCGGACGTGCTGGCCGGGGCGCTGCAGCAGGCCCACGACGCGCGGTACGTCATCCTCGACGTGATGGCCGAGGCGATCGAGTCGCCGGCGGGCATGAGCCAGTACGCGCCGCGGGTCACCACGGTGCGCATCCCGGTCGACAAGATCGGCATGGTGATCGGCCCGAAGGGCCAGACCATCAACGCGATCCAGGACGAGACCGGCGCCGAGATCAGTATCGAGGACGACGGCACGATCTACGTCGGCGCGACCGACGGCCCGTCGGCCGAGGCCGCCGTCGAGCGGATCAACGCGATCGCCAACCCGACCATGCCGAAGGTCGGCGACAAGTTCCTCGGCACCGTGGTGAAGACGGCCGCGTTCGGCGCGTTCATCTCGCTGCTGCCCGGCCGCGACGGCCTGCTGCACATCTCCAAGGTGGGCAACGGCAAGCGGGTCGACAAGGTCGAGGACTTCCTCAACGTCGGCGACAAGGTCGAGGTGCAGATCGCGGACATCGACAACCGCGGCAAGATCTACCTCGACAAGGTGCTGGCCGAGGGCGAGCAGGCGCCGGCGCCGGCCGAGGGTGGCGAGCGTCCGGCCCGCGACCGGGGCGACCGCGGTGGTGACCGTGGCCCGCGCCGGGACCGGGGCGACCGCGGTGGTGACCGCGGCGACCGCGGTGGCGACCGGGCCCCGCGCCCGTCCGCCGAGGGCGGCGAGGCAGCCCCGGCCGGCGGCGACGAGGGTGGCGAAGGCGGCGAGGGCGGCGAGGGCGGCGAGTTCCGTCGCCGGCGTAACCGGCGCGACTGACCTATGGCGAGTCGAGCGACGACCCAGACCCTGTCCGACGACCCGATGGGCGGCACCGTACGACGTACCGTGCTGCCCAACGGGCTGCGGATCCTGACCGAGGCGATCCCTGCGATGCGCAGCGTCTCGTTCGGGGTCTGGGTCGGCATCGGCTCGCGGGACGAGACGCCCACGCTGTCGGGCGTCTCGCACTTTCTCGAGCACCTGCTGTTCAAGGGCACCAAGCGGCGCAGCGCGCTGGACATCTCCGCGCAGATCGAGGCGGTCGGCGGGGAGACCAACGCGTTCACCGCGAAGGAGTACACGTGCTACTACGCGCGGGTGCTCGACGCGGACCTGCCGCTGGCCATCGACGTCGTCTGTGACCTGGTCACCGACTCCGTGCTGGCCGAGGCGGACGTGGAGACCGAGCGTGGCGTGATCCTCGAGGAGATCGCCATGCACGACGACGAGCCCGGCGACGAGGTGCACGACGTCTTCACCGAGGCCGTGTACGGCACGCACCCGCTCGGCCGGCAGATCTCCGGAACGGTGCCGAGCATCTCGGCGCTGACCCGCAAGCAGATCGACGGCTTCTACCGCCGCCGGTACCGCCCCGAGACCATGGTCATCGCCGCGGCCGGGAACCTCGACCACGCCAAGGTCGTGCGGGCGGTCCGCGCGGCGTTCGAGCGGGCCGGCTGGGACAACGCGGCCGTGCCCGCGCCCCGGCGCCCGCGCGCGGCCCGGGTGCCGTCCCGCTCCGGGCAGGTCGTGGTGCGCAACAAGGACACCGAGCAGGCGCACCTGGTGCTGGGCTGCACGGGGTACCCGCGCGAGCACGACGACCGCTTCGCGCTGGGCGCGCTCAACAACGTGCTCGGCGGCGGCATGTCCAGCCGGCTGTTCCAGCTGATCCGGGAGCAGCGCGGGCTGGCGTACTCGGTGTACTCCTTCACCTCGCAGTACAGCGACGCCGGCCTCTTCGGCGTCTACGCCGGGTGCGCGCCCGGCAAGGTCGAGGAGGTGCTGGCCATCACCCGCGAGGAGCTCGCGCGGCTCGCGGCCGACGGCCTCACCGACGCCGAGGTCGAGCGCGGCAAGGGCATGCTCAAGGGCGCCGTGGTGCTCGGCCTGGAGGACACCGGCTCGCGCATGAGCCGCCTGGGCAAGGGCGAGCTGCTGTACGACGAGCTGCTCTCCGTCGACGAGGTGCTGCGCCGCGTCGACGCGGTCACCCCCCAGCAGGTCCGCCGGGTCACCGAGGAGCTGCTGGCCCGTCGGATGTCCCTCGCGGTGATCGGCGACTTCAGCGAAGGGGCCTTCGCGGGCGCGCTCGACTGACGCTATAGGTTGTCTGCGTGAGCGAGACGATCCGGGTCGGGGTGCTGGGTGCGCGCGGCCGCATGGGCAACGAGGTTTGCAAGGCCGTCGGCGGCGCCGAGGACATGGAGCTCGTCGCCGCGGTCGACGACGGCGACGACCGGGACACCCTCGCGGCCGCTCAGGTCGTCGTGGACTTCACCACGCCCGACGCGGTGTTCGGCAACATCGACTGGTGCCTCGAGCACGGCGTCAACCTGGTGGTCGGCACGTCCGGGTTCACCACCGAGCGCATCGAGCTGGTGCGCGACAAGCTGGCCGCCCGGCCCGGCATCGGGATCGTCATCGCGCCGAACTTCGCCATCGGCGCGGTACTGCTGATGGAGTTCGCCGCCAAGGCCGCCCGGCACTTCGAGTCGGTCGAGATCGTCGAGATGCACCACCCCAAGAAGATCGACGCCCCGAGCGGCACCGCCCTGCGCACCGCGCGGATCATCGCGGAGGCGCGCGCCGAGGCCGGCCTGGGCGCGATGCCCGACGCGACAAAGGAAGAGATGGCCGGCGCCCGCGGCAGCGACGTCGAGGGGGTCCGCGTGCACGCGCTGCGCGCCACCGGCCTCGTCGCCCACCAGGAGGTGCTCTTCGGCACCGCGGGGGAGACCCTCACCCTGCGGCACGACTCCTACGATCGGGTGTCGTTCATGCCGGGTGTACTGCTGGCTGTGCGCTCCGTCATCACCCGGCCCGGCCTCACCGTCGGGCTCGATGCCCTGCTCGGCTGACGTTCCCACATGCTGGGAGGTTAGGGCCACCGTTGGGCCGCAACAGCGTCACGCGTCGATAACGGGCTCTTGCTCGAGGGAGACGTGCCACCGGATCTGCGGTACCAGCAGATCATCGACGTCGAGCGATCGCCCGACCCCGTCCGGAGCCCAGCCGGAACTCTCCAGAAATCGACGCGTAACAACGTCGTCGGCGAACGTCCACGCGAGAGCTGTCGTAAATCCGTCAGAGCGCCACAAATCCACACTTGCCGCCAGCAAACGGCTGCCGTGCCCACGGCGTCCCCAGCGCGGCTCCACCAGCACGTCCGTGATGGCCGCGGCCGACCCGAACACCTTGTCAAGGGCGGTGTGATCTTCGTCCGGAGCGAGCGTGGTGTCATCTGCCGGACCTGACGCGGCAAATCCCACGACGTATGCTGACTCTGGTTGCGAGCCGGGCGAATCGACCTGCTCCACCGCCACGAGCACCCGGTGGGCCGGAGTTGGCGGCTCCGCGATTGCCTCTCGCCACCTGCGGGTAATCCACTCCTCGTCCAGCTGGTCGAGGATGTGTTTGGGCAGCAGTCGCCGATAGGCGACCCGCCAGGTCGAGAGTTGGACACGCGCGATTTCGACGACGTCGTCGATTCGCGCCGGACGGACGAACCCGAGCGTCATGGATCAGCAGCCTACGGATTTTGTGTGAAGAGCAACTCGGCGGGGTAGCGCCCGCACGTCACAGTTCGACCGGCGGGACCGTTGAGTCTTCTGTGACGCGGCTCTGAGGTCACAGTGGCATTCTGACGGCGAGTGAAGTGAGCAGGAGGGCAGAACAGGTGGCGGAGCGGGGACGGGTCGCCGAATCGAGCGCCGTCCGGCCCAAGCTGCGGCCCGGCGTCAGGAAGACGCTCATCGTGGCGGCCGTCTGGGCCGTCGTGTGGGGGTTCCTGCTGGTGGCGGCGGCGCACAACGGGTTCTTCGATCTCAAGGTCTACTACGGCGCGATGGACTACTGGGTCAACCGCGGCGGAGACATCTACGACTACCTGACGCCCGGCACGCCGTACGGCTTCACCTACCCGCCGTTCGCCGCCGCGCTCATGACGCCGATGTCCCTCATCGGCTGGAACACCGCGATCGTCATCAGCGTGTCCATGAACGTGGTGGCCATGGCCGCGATCCTCACCTGGCTGCTCGGCCCGGTGTTCAAGCGGCAGGGCTGGTCGTACTGGTACGCGATGGGCATCGCCATGGCCCTCGCGGCCGCCTTCGAGCCCATCCGCGAGACCGTGAACTTCGGCCAGGTCAACATCCTGGTGCTGTTCCTGGTCGTCGCCGACGTGCTGCTCCTGGTGCGCGGCGGGCACAAGCTCGGCGGCATCGGCATCGGCCTGGCCACCGCGATCAAGCTCACCCCGGGCGTGTTCATCGTCTACCTGCTCATCACCCGCCGCTGGCGCGCCGCCGCCGTCTCGGCCGCGACCGCCACGGCCGCGACCTGGCTCGCCGCGACGTTCGCGCCGGACGCGTCCCGGGTGTTCTGGACCGACGCCGTGTGGAACACCGACCGCGTCGGCTCGCCCACGTTCGTGTCCAACCAGGCGCTCACCGGGCTCGTCGGCCGGATCTTCAACCCCGACCCGATGAAGCCGCTGTGGCTGCTGCTCGTCCTCATCACGCTCGCGGTCTGGTACTGGCGCGCCCGCCGGGCCATCCGGCACCGCGACGAGGTCGCCGGGCTGGCCCTCACCGGGCTCGTCGGCTGCATGGTGAGCCCGATCACCTGGATCCACCACCTCGTGTGGACGGTCCCCGCGATCGTGATCCTGTTCGACTACGCAACCGACCGCACGCTCGACCCGCGGCGCCGGCGCAACTTCATGATCGCCTTCGGGTTCTCGTTCGCACTTCTCTGCAGCCGTACCCCATGGGCCTTCCACGCCAAGTTCGACGGGCTCGGCCTCATCGGCAGCAACGCGTACATCCTGCTCATGATCGGTCTCCTGTTCGGCCTGCCGATCCGCGAGCCCGCCGACACCGGCGCGGACCAGCGGGCGGCCGGCGAGCCGGGCGAGGCGGGCGGCCCCAACGTGGAGGACGTGCCCGATCTCGTGGAGATCGACCGCAAGGTGACCGAGGCCTTCCACGCCCAGGAACGGCCAAGGCGACCCCTGGTCGGCGCCTAGTTTCCAGCTCCCCGGTGGCTTCGGCCCCCGGGGAGTTTTTTGCGGTAAGTCGGGCACTCCGTGCCGCGACTTACCGGATTTATACCCTGACCGGGGATATGTCGGTCTCCAGGTTTTGTCATACCCCCGGGTTAGCCTCCTTGACGATGAGCGAGTACCTGACGCTGACCCAGGCCCGCCGGATCGCCCTCGCCGCCTCGGGCTTCGCCGACCGGGCGCCCGGCGCCGAGCCCGAGCGCCGCCACCTGCGCCGCGTGCTGGAACGCACCGGCCTGCTCCAGATCGACTCGGTCAACATCGTCCAGCGGGCGCACTACCTGCCCGCCTACAGCCGCCTCGGCCCGTACGATCCGGCCCTGCTCGACCGGCTGGCCTACCGGCGGCCGCGGGAGCTGTTCGAGTACTGGGCGCACGAGGCCTCCCTCGTGCCCGTCCGGCTGCAGCCGATGCTGCGCTGGCGCATGCGCTCGGGCGCCGCCTGGGGCCGGATGGTGCGCATCGCCCGCGAGCAGCCCGACCTGGTGCGCTGGGTGCTCGAGGAGATCCGGGCCAAGGGCCCGATCAGCGCCGCCGAGGTCGAGGGCGACATGGTCCAGCCGCGGCGCAAGGAGCACTGGGGCTGGAACTGGTCCGACACCAAGACCGCGATCGAGTGGCTGTTCTACACCGGCGAGGTGAGCGTGGCCCGCCGCAACTCCGCGTTCGCCCGCGTCTACGACGTGCCGGAGCGCATCCTGCCGCCCGAGGTCGTCAACGCGCCCACGCCGAGCGACGAGGACGCGTACCGGGAGCTGGTCCGCGTCGCCGCCCGCGGCCTGGGCGTGGCCGCCGAGCCCGAGCTGCGCGACTACTTCCGGCTCCCGCTGGCCGGCGCGCGGCAGGCGATCGCCGAGCTGGTCGAGGCGGGCGAGCTCGTCCCGGTCGAGGTGGAGGGCTGGGCGCCGCGCGCCTACCTGCACGCCGAGGCGCGCCGGCCCCGCCGCATCGGCGCCGCGACCCTGGTGAGCCCCTTCGACCCGCTGATGTGGGAGCGGGCCCGGGTCGAGCGCCTGTTCGGGTTCAACTACCGCATCGAGATCTACGTGCCGCCGCCGCAGCGGCTGTACGGGTACTACGTGCTGCCCTTCCTCCTCGGTGACCGCCTGGTCGCACGGGTCGATCTCAAGGCCGACCGCAAGGCGGGGGTGCTGCAGGTGCCGGCGGCGTGGATCGAGCCGCCGGCGGGCCGGGGCGCGCCGTCCCCGGGCGAGGTGGCCGAGGCCCTGGCCGCGGAGCTGCGCCGTTTCGCCGGCTGGCTGGGCCTGGGGGAGGTGGACCTGCCCGAGCGCGGCGACTTCGCGGAGCCCCTCGCGAAAGTCCTGTCCTCGGCGGCGTCGTAGCCGTTGCTCGATCGGTGTACTTTTGGCTCCGTGACGTCACCGTTGCCGGCCCCCATGCCCGTGTCACTCGAAGGGGTGCTTCCCGACGTGCCCGCGCTGGGCGCGCCCACCGTGCCCGCGAGCGTGTCGCTGCCGCCGGTGTACCACTATGCGTACCAGCCGCCGAAGGGTCGCTTCCAGCGCCTCATCGAGCGGCTGCCGGCCTGGGCCGGCCCGGCCGGGGTGGGCGCCCTGATCTCGGGCGGCGTGGCCTACACGCTGCTCATGAAGCCGACGAGCGCCGGCGCCTCCGACCCGCCGACCTGCCTGGTCAAGCTGCTGACCGGCTTCGACTGCCCGGGCTGCGGCGGCACCCGTGCCGCCTGGTACCTCCTGCACGGCGACATCCCCGCGGCGGCGCACCACCACGCCCCGCTCGTCTTCGCCGCCCCGTTCCTGGCGTACCTCTACGTCGCCTGGACCGTGAACAGGCTGAACCTGCCCTTCAAGCTGCCCATGCTGCGCATCTCCAACGGCGCGCTGATCGGCTTCCTCGTGGCGTGGCTCGTCTTCAGCGTCGCCCGCAACCTGCCCTGGGCGCCGTTCACGTACTTCTTCGTTTAGTAGGCTCTGCGAATGCTCTCCGTCAAAGCCATCGCCTGGACCCACTTCGAGCCACCGGCCGAGGTGCCCTGGGAGACCGACGCCGACGGCGGTGAGGCGCTCGCCGAGTTCGCCGGGCGCGCCTGCTACCAGTCGTGGAGCAAGCCGAACCCGGCGACCGCCACGAACGCCGGATACCTGCGGCACATCCTCGAGGTCGGGCACCTCTCGGTGCTCGAGCACGGCACCGTGACGTTCTACCTGACCGGCGTGTCGCGCTCGTTCACGCACGAGCTCGTGCGGCACCGGCACTTCTCCTACTCGCAGCTGTCGCAGCGCTATGTGCCCGGGCGCGACCAGGCCATGGTCGAGCCGGCCGTGATCGCCGAGGACCCGGCGCTGCACAAGACGTTCGTCGAGGCGGGCGAGGCGGCGCTGCGGGCGTACAACGAGCTGCTCGAGGGGCTCGAGGCCAAGTTCGCCGACGTCGAGAACAAGACCTCGCGGCGCAAGCAGGCGCGGCAGGCGGCCCGGGCCGTGCTGCCGAACGCGGCCGAGACGCGGATCGTGGTTACCGGCAACTACCGGGCGTGGCGCCACTTCGTGACGATGCGGGCGAGCGAGGGCGCCGATGTCGAGATCCGCGAGGTGGCCGTCGCCTGCCTGCGGGAACTGCAGCGGGTCGCGCCCAGCGTGTTCGGGGATTTCACGATCGCCGAGCTCGCCGACGGCACCGAGGTGGCGTCCCCGCAGTACACCTGGGAATCTTGAGAAATGCTCGCCGCAGGCTTCCGATAGGTTGTGCGTATGACACGCACCGGTTCCGTCCCCGGCCGGCCGTTCGGCCGGCTGCTCAGCGCGATGGTCACGCCATTCGGGCCTGACGGTTCGCTCGACGCCGACGGCGCCGCCCGGCTCGCCGTCCACCTGGTGGACGAGCAGGAGCACGACGGTCTGGTGGTGAACGGCACGACGGGCGAGTCGGCGACCACGAGCGACGCGGAGAAGGACCGGGTGCTCCGCGCGGTCGTGGAGGCCGTCGGCGACCGGGCGACCGTGATCGCCGGCGTCGGCACCAACGACACCGCGCACTCGCTCGAGCTCACCCGGGCCGCCGAGAAGGCCGGCGCCGACGGGCTGCTCGTGGTGACGCCGTACTACAACAAGCCCCCCCAGGCCGGCCTCGTCCAGCACTTCCGGGCCGTCGCCGACGCCTCGGGCCTGCCGGTGATGCTGTACGACATCCCCGGCCGCTCCGGCGTGGCGATCGAGACCGAGACGATGTGCCGGTTGGCCGAGCACGAGCGCATCGTCGCGGTGAAGGACGCCAAGGGCGACCTCGGCGAGACCGCCTGGGTGATCAAGCGCACCGGCCTGGCGTATTATTCTGGCGAGGACAAGCTCACGCTGCCGCTGCTGGCGGTCGGCGCGGTGGGCGTGGTAGGCGTGCCCACGCACGTGTTCGGACCGCAGACGAAGGCGATGATCACGGCGTACGAGGCGGGCGACGTGGCCCGGGCTCGGGAGCTGCACCTGCAGCTGCTGCCGGCGTTCTGCGGATTCTTCCGGACCCAGGGTGTCATCCTGACCAAGGCGGCCCTGACACTGCTCGGTCTGCCCGCCGGACCGGTCCGCCCGCCCCTCGTGGGTGCGAACGCGGCGGAACTGGGCCGGTTGCGGGAGGATTGCGCCGAGGCCGGCCGCACCGTCGGCTCGGCCGACCAGATGGCGCACCACAACGAACTCGGAGTGGCCCTATGACGGTGGCGCACGTCGAGCTCGATCCGCCACCCCCTCTGGGGCCCCGCACCTTGCGGGTCACCCCGCTGGGCGGGCTCGGCGCGATCGGCCGCAACATGACGCTGCTGGAGTACGACGGCAGGATGCTCATCATCGACTGCGGCGTGCTGTTCCCCGACGTGGAGCAGCCCGGCGTCGATCTGATCCTGCCCGACTTCTCCTCGATACTCGACCGCCTGGACCAGGTTCAGGCGATCGTGCTCACCCACGGGCACGAGGACCACATCGGGGCGGTGCCGTACCTGCTCGCCCACAAGCCGGACATCCCGATCGTCGGCTCGAAGTTCACGCTCGCCCTGGTCGAGGCCAAGCTGGCGGAGCGGCGCATCGAGCCGTACTCGCTGACCGTCCGCGAGCGCCAGGTCGAGCGCCTGGGGCCGTTCGAGTGCGAGTTCTTCGCGGTCAACCACTCGATCCCCGACGCGCTCGCGGTCGCCGTGACCACCGGGGCCGGCACGGTGCTGCACACCGGCGACTTCAAGATGGACCAGCTGCCGCTGGACGGGCGCATCACCGACCTGGCCGGGTTCGCGCGGCTCGGCGCCGACGGCGTCGACCTGCTGCTGTCGGACTCGACGAACGCCGAGATCCCCGGCTTCGTCACCCCGGAGCGCGAGATCGGCCCGGTGCTGGAGGGGATCTTCGGCCGTGCGACCGGGCGCATCATCGTCGCCTCGTTCGCCTCCCACGTGCACCGGGTGCAGCAGGTGTTCGACGCCGCGCACGCGCACGGGCGCAAGGTGGCCCTCATCGGCCGCTCGATGGTGCGCAACATGGGCATCGCCCGCGACCTGGGCCTGCTGCGCATCCCGCACGGGCTGCTCGTCGCGATCGACGAGGCGATGAGCCTGCCGCCGGAGCGGATCGTGCTCATGTCGACCGGGTCGCAGGGCGAGCCGATGAGCGCGCTGGGCCGCATGGCCAACGGCGACCACCGGCACATCGTGATCGGCGAGGGCGACACCGTGGTGCTCGCGTCGTCGCTGGTCCCGGGGAACGAGACCGCGGTGTACCGCGTGATCAACCAGCTCTCGCGCGCCGGCGCGATCGTCGTGCACAAGGACGTCGCCAAGGTGCACGTCTCCGGCCACGCGCCCGCGGGCGAGCTGCTGTACCTGCTCAACGTCGTCAAGCCGCGCAACTTCATGCCGGTGCACGGCGAGTGGCGGCACCTGCGTGCGCACGCGCAGCTGGCCCGGGAGGCCGGGGTGCCCGCCGAGCGCGTGGTGCTCTGCGAGGACGGCGACGTGGTCGACCTCGTCGACGGCGAGGCGCGCCTCGTGGGCCACATCCGTTCGCGATACGTGTACGTCGACGGCCTCGCCATCGGCGACGTGGGGGAGTCGCTGCTCACCGAGCGGCGCATCCTCGGCGACGGCGGGTTCATCGCGGCCACGGTCGTGATCGACTCCGTCACCGGCAAGGTGGTCGCCGGCCCGACGGTGTCCGCGAAGGGGTTCTCCGACGACCCGGCGGTCTTCAACGCGGTACTGCCGCTGGTCACCGACGCCCTGAACAAGGCGGCCGCCGATGGCATCACCGACCCGCACCAGCTGCAGCAGATCGTGCGGCGCTCGGTCGGGCGGTGGGTCAACGAGGCGTACCGTCGCCGCCCCATGATCGTTCCCACGGTGGTCGAGGTCTGAGATGTATGCGGCCCTGGCCACGACGGTGCTGGTGCTGCACTTCTGTTTCCTCGCCTACGTGGTGCTCGGCGGGTTCCTCGTCTGGCGGTGGCCGAAGGCCTTCTGGCCCCATCTGGCCGCCGCCGCGTGGGGCCTCGCCGTCGTGTCGATCCCGCTGACCTGCCCGCTCACCGTCGTCGAGCACTGGGCCCGCCGCCGGGCCGGGCAGGCGGTGGGCGACAAGGGCTTCATCGACACGTACATCGAGAACGTTCTCTACCCCGAGCGGTACACCCACCTCCTGCAGGTCCTGGTGGGTGTGGCGGTGGTCGTCTCCTACGCGGTCGCCCTCGCGAAGCTGCGCCACCGGCGCGCCGAAAGAAAATTGTCGTAGTCGCCCGATACGGTGTGACCATGGCGGGCCGCACCTCCCAGGCCGGCCGCGGCGGAGGCACGTCCAACGCGCGCGGCGGTTCGAACACGCGTGCTACCCCGCAGAAGCGTGCGACGCCCCGCACCCGGGCCACGCCCGCGGCGAAGGCCACCCCCGTGAAGGCGACGACCCGGGGCCGGGCCGCCACCCCGCGGACCAACGCCCGGACCGCGACGCCCACGCGCCGCCGCCGCCGCACCGGGGCCGTGGTCGCCACGCCGCTGGGCCTGTTCGGCCGGGGCATGATCGCGGTCTGGATGGGGCTCGCGCACAGCGTCGGCTGGGGCGCCCGCGCCATCGGCCGGCAGGCGGCGACCGCCCGCGACCTCGATCCCGAGCACCGCCGCGACGGCGCGGGGCTCGGCATGATCGGGCTGGCGGTGCTGCTCACGGCGGCCCTGTGGTTCCAGGCGGCCGGGCCGGTGGGCCGGTGGCTGGCGAGCATCTGCCACACCTTCATCGGCGCGGCCTCGGGCGTGCTCCCCGTGCTCCTCGTCATCGGCGGCGTCCGGATCATGCGCTCGACCGAGGACCCCGACGCGCACCGCGGGCGCGGCCTGGTCGGCTGGGGCGCCCTCTTCGTCGGCGGCACCGGCCTGATGCACCTGGCCGCGGGCGCCCCGACCCTCCCCGCGAAGATGGACCGGGCCGGGGGCCTGCTCGGGCGGGGCGGCGGCGGACTGCTGGAGATGGCGGTCACGTCCTGGGTGGCGGTACCGCTGCTGCTGCTGCTTTCGGCATTTGGCGTGCTGGTCGTGACCTCGACGCCGATCAGCCGGATCCCGCAGCGCTGGCGCCAGCTGCGCGACCTGGCCCTGGGCCGGGTCGAGGACCCGACACTCGTCGACGACGACGAGTTCGAGGACCTCTACGACGAGCCCGAGGAGCAGCCGGCGCGCCGGGCCCCGGCCCGCCGCCGCCAGGGCGCCCGGGCCGGCGACGAGCCCGAGCCGCTGCCGCACCCGCTGGGCCTCGACCCCGACGAGTTCGACGCGGCCGCGCCCGACCTCGACCCCGAGTTCGTCCACGACACCGTCGTGCTCCAGCGCATGCCGTCCGCCGGGCGCAAGAAGAAGGACAAGGCGCCGGCCGCGGGGAAGGAGCCGCCGGAGCACTCGCCGATGCCGACGCGGGCCGAGCAGCTCGCGCTCACCGACGCCGACTACAAGCTGCCGCCGCCCGACCTGCTCGGCACCGGCGACGCCCCGCGCGGGCGCACCCGGGCCAACGACGAGGTCACCAACGCGCTGCAGGGCGTGTTCGAGCAGTTCGGCGTGGACGCGCTGGTGACCGGCTTCACCCGCGGCCCGACGGTCACCCGCTACGAGGTCGAGATCGGCCACGGCGTCAAGGTCGAGCGGATCACGGCGCTGTCGAAGAACATCGCCTACGCGGTGAAGTCGGCCGACGTGCGCATCCAGAGCCCCATCCCGGGCAAGAGCGCGGTCGGCGTCGAGATCCCCAACTCCGACCGCGAGAACGTGGCGCTCGGCGACGTGCTGCGCTCCCGGGTCGCGACCAGCGACCACCACCCGCTGGTGGTCGCGCTCGGCAAGGACATCGAGGGCGGCTACGTCGTGGTCAACCTGGCCAAGATGCCGCACATCCTCATCGCCGGCGCGACGGGCGCGGGCAAGTCCAGCTGCCTCAACAGCCTGCTCGTGTCGCTGCTGACCCGCGCGACGCCGGACGAGGTGCGGCTGCTGCTGGTCGACCCGAAGCGCGTGGAGCTCACCAGCTACGAGGGCATCCCGCACCTCGTCACGCCGATCGTGACGAACCCGAAGAAGGCGGCCGACGCCCTCGACTGGGTCGTCAGCGAGATGGACATGCGCTACGACGACCTCGCCGCGGCCGGGGTCCGGCACATCGACGACTACAACCGCAAGGTGCGGGCGGGGCAGATCACGGCGCCGCCGGGCAGCGAGCGGGAGATCCGGCCGTACCCGTACCTCCTCGTCGTCGTCGACGAGCTCGCCGACCTCATGATGGTCGCCCCGCGCGACGTCGAGGACTCGGTGGTCCGCATCACGCAGCTGGCCCGCGCGGCCGGCATCCACCTGGTGCTCGCGACCCAGCGGCCCAGCGTCGACGTCGTCACCGGCCTGATCAAGGCGAACGTGCCGTCGCGCCTCGCGTTCGCCACGTCCAGCCTCGCCGACTCCCGGGTCATCCTCGACCAGCCCGGCGCCGAGAAGCTCATCGGCCGCGGCGACGCGCTGTTCCTGCCCATGGGCGCGTCGAAGCCGGTCCGCATCCAGGGCGCCTGGGTCTCCGAGTCCGAGATCAGCGACGTCGTGAAATTCTGCAAGGACCAGCGCGAACCCGAGTTCCGCGAGGGCGTCACCCAGAAGCGCGAAGAGGCCAAGAAGAAGATCGACGAGGAGATCGGCGACGACCTCGAACTGCTCGTCCAGGCCATCGAGCTGGTCGTGACGAGCCAGTTCGGCTCGACGAGCATGCTGCAGCGCAAGCTGCGCGTCGGCTTCGCCAAGGCCGGCCGCCTCATGGACCTCATGGAGACGCGCGGCATCGTCGGCCCGTCGGAGGGCTCCAAGGCGCGCGACGTCCTCATCAAGCCCGACACGCTGGGCGAGGTGCTGAGCGCCCTGAAGGCCTCCGAGGACGACTGACCGGCCGACCACTCCCCGATTGCGTCACGCGGCGTCGATGGCCGCGGTGATCTTGCGGATCATGTCGGTGACGGCGGGGGTGGGCTGGGTGTTGTGGGTGGCCGACTCCAGGGCGGTGAGGACGGTGCCGCGGAAGTTGGCGGCCTCGTCGGGGGCCTGGGTGCGCAGCAGTGCCGACGCTTCGGTCAGCGCGGGCAGGACCCGGTCGGCGATCTCGGCGACGGAGCGGCCGTTGAGGTCCTTGTGGCTGGGGTACTTGGCCAGGACGTGGCCGACCAGGCCGGTCGAGGAGCCCAGGGCGATGCTGCCGTTGCTGGCGACCTTGTGCGGCGAACCACCCGCGGCGGCCGCCGCCGAGAGCAGGGTGACGGCGCCGTAGGCGGCGAGGCGGATGGTGTTCTGGTCCTGGGTGGTGAGGGTGGTCGACATGGTGGGCGCTCCTTCGTGGCGGTTGTTGTGTCACCACCATGCGGGCCGCCGCTGACACCAAACGGTCAGCGCCCTGACGCGGCCGCTGACACCGGGATCAGCCGCGCGCGCCGCCGATGCCCATCAGGACCGCGATGCCCAGGGCGCTGCGTGCGGAGTACGGCTGGCGCCACAGCCCGCCGTGGGCCGCCGCGAAGGCCTCGTCCTGCCATGGGTGCTCGTGCGCCGGGCGGCCGGCGTTGAGGTCGTGGACCAGCAGCGCCGCCATGAGCGTGTTGCTCGTCGCCGGTTCGAAGATCTCGATGCCGAAGCGGTGGGCGCCGGCGAACGCGGCGGCCAGGAGGCGGTTCTTCACCACGCTGCGGGTGCGGGTCGCCGGCGCGACCGCGAACGCCACCGTCAGGCCCGCGGCCCGGGCCTCGGCCGCCCGCCAGCGCTGCAGCCGCTTGGCCAGGGCATAGTTCGGACCCTGCTGCGGTACCAGACTGTCGTTGATCCCCGGATAGAGCCCCGGCGGATAGTTGCGGGTGAGCAGCCGGCCCGCGCTCAGCACGCGCAGCGGCCGCCGGAACCGGCCGATGCCGGACGCGGCCGCGTAGCGGCGGGTCGCCTCGTCGACGGCGTCGTCGGGCACGGCGAACACGTCGGTCGGCGTGGCCAGGAACGCGAGGCCCAGGTCGGGGCGGCGCTCCCGCAGGTGGACGGTGAGCGCGTCGACGGCCATCGCGACGCGGACGTTGAGGGGCCCGTCGGCGTACACGTAGTTGCCGAGCACGAGCCGGCCGTCGAGGCCGTCGATCCACCCGGCCACCCGGCCGAGGTCGTGCAGCAGGTCCGCACCGCGCTCGTCGCCGGTGGCGGGCAGGTGCAGGCGGCCGGCGTACCGCTCGGCCAGGCCCGTCAGCCGCTCCCAGATCGCCGGGCGGGGCAGGTCGACGGCGACGACGTCGGCTCCCCAGCGCAGCAGCGCGCGCAGCGGGCCCATCTCCGCGCCGGCGCCGAGGACGACGACGCGCCGCCCGGACAGCGACAGCCAGTCGGGGTTCGCGGCGACGGTGCGGACGGTGTCGGCGCAGGAGCGCTCGATCGTGCCGGCGGCGACCCACCGCTCGAGCTGGCGGTCGAGCTCCGCGCCGGCGAGGCGGCGGCCGCGGTACGGCACGGTCAGCTCCCGCTCCGGCTCACCCCGCCCGGTGACGGTGACGGTCGTCAGGGGAGGGGCGGCCGCGGTGAACGCCGCCGCGAGGGGCTCCTCGGTGCCGTCCGGCTTTTGGCGGTACCGCATCCGCTTGTGCAGTGAAGAGAGCCCCTCGCGGGCGATGGTGAGCGCGGCTTCGCGGGACGGCAGCCCGGCCTCGACCAGCCGCCGGAAATGCACCAGGTAGTCGTGGCGCCAGTCCGTCGACGCCTCCGCGCCGCGGGCCCCGACGGGGTCGACACCGCGCAGCGCTTCGGCCACCACCGCGCGCCCGAGCGCCGACGTGCTCGGCTTGCCGTCGACGCTCGGGATGATCACACCGGTCGGGTTCACATTGGGCACGTCGGCCAGTCTGCCAGCCGGCAGGCCGGGCGTGCGGGTCGGTTAAACTCGAGGTTGGCAGTACCTCGTGTCTGCTTCTGCGGGCGCGACCTCGGGAAGGTGTTGGCGCACCTTCTCGGGGGCCCGTCCGGGCGTCCGGACGGTGTTCACTCGCAGAAGACGCGGACCTTGGCGTCCGGCTGGTCGACCTCGACCGTCATCTCCTCCAGGTGCTCGACGAGCTCCTCGAGCTGCTCGGGCTTGAGCTGGGTCAGGTCGATCGGCACGCCCGACTTCATCAGCTGCGCGTTGGCCTCGCCGAGCGCCTGCGGCGGGATGAGCGCGGCCAGCCGCACCCCGGCCCGCAGCAGCTGCAGCGGCACCCGCACGTTGACCTTGCTCGGGACGCCTTCGTCGAAGGCGTCCACCACGACCCGAAGGTACTTCGCCCGGCCCGGCGGCCGCACGTCGGCGCCCACGGCCGCCGGCACCGGCTGGTCGCGTTCGAGCGCGGCGATGAGCTGGTCCGCCTCCTCCGCGGTCACCTTGCCCTCGACGAGCATCTGCAGGATCTCCTTACGCTGTTCGTTCACGGTGCACCTCTCTTATCTGATGGTCACGAGCACGGCCGTGCGGCCCTGCTCGATGTCGAACCGGGTGCCGGGGAGGGCGGACAGGACCCGCCATCCCGAGCCGAAGGCCCGCAGGACACTGATCCGGTACACCAGGCAGGCGATCGCCGCGACGGCGACCGCGAGCACCAGGACCGGGGACAGGACGAGCAGCACCGGCAGCACCGGCACCCAGATCCGGATCGGGCGGCCGTCCGGGCGCTGCACCCGGGCGGTCAGCAGTTGTGGCATCATGGGCGACCCTCCAACTCGCGCAATGCCTGCTGGGCGTCGATCTCGCCGCGGCGCAGCCGGTCGATGACGTCGGCGCGCGACGGCGCCGGATCGGTCTCGACGAAGTCGAGAGTCTGGCCGATCCGGTTGAGGCGGGACTTGATCGTCGGGTAGCTCACCCCGAAGATCCGCTCCATCTCCTTGATGGAGCCGTGGCAGCGGACGAACGCCGTGACGAAGACCTGGTCCTCGAGGCTGAGCTGGCCCAGCTGCGGGGGCTCGAATGCCCCCTCGATCGCCACCCCGCCGTCCAGCCGCACCCGCTCCACGATGAACGGCCGGCCCCGGGTCAGGTTCGTCAGTTCCTGCCAGTCCATCGCCCGCTCACTCATATATAAGTTGTACCTTGATTTTCTTAATCAGACAACAAGTTGATCTTGAATTTGTTAAAAAGGGCCCGTCCGACACGTGTCGGACGGGCCCGCTGGAGCGGTGGTGGGGGAGGTCAGCCGATGGCCTGCTTGATCAGGGCGGCGATGCGGGCCTCGTCGGCCGCGGTCAGCGTCTTCAGGGCGTACGCCACCGGCCACACGTTGCCGTCGTCGAGCGCCGCGTCGTCGTTGAAGCCCAGCGTCGCGTAGCGCGTCTTGAACTTCTGCGCCGGCTGGAAGAAGCACACCGACTTCGTGCCCCTGTAGTAGGCGGGCATGCCGTACCACAGCTTCGGCGCCAGGTCGGGGGCGTTCTCGGTGATGATCGCGTGCACGCGCTCGGCCATCGCCCGGTCCTCGTCGGCCATCTCGGCGATCTTCTCCAGCAGCGCCTGCGCGTCCTCGGCCGCCTTGTCGGCCTTCGAGCCGCGGCGGGACGCGGACGAGCGCACCTCCGTGGCGTGCTCACGCATCGCGGCGCGCTCGTCCTCGGTGAACGTCGGGGTCGACTTGCGGGCCATGGCTGGTACCTCCGTTTGATCGGGACGTTCCCCATGCTAGGAGGGCTTGCGGCCGGCCTGCTTCTCGAATCCTGACCGAACGGGACGGGTCAGCGCGCGGACGTGGTGATCGCTACGCTCCCAGCCGTGCGCATCGCATCAATGACCATCGTGCTCGGGGCCGCCCTGCTCGCGGCCACGGGCTGCACCGGCGACGAGACCGCGACCCCGCCGGCCGCCTCGGCCGCGGCGGGGGCTCCGGCGCCGTCGCCTTCGATTCCGCCCTCGGCCGGCCCGAGCCCGACCGGCGACACAGCCGGCGGCGAGGCCGCCTGCACGGCCGTGAACGCGGACATTCAGACGACGCTGACGAAGGTCGCCGAGGCGGAGAAGATCGGCCCGCCGGCCGGTTTCAACGCGGTCAGTGCCCAGTACTCGGCCGGCGCCGCCCAGATCTACTCGCACGTCATCGACGCCCCGAAGGCGATCTCGGACGCCGGCCGCGCCGTCGCGGACGCGATGGGTGTCGTCGCCGACAAGTACGTCGACAACAGCTCCAAGCCCGACAAGGCGCCCCTGAACGCGGCGATCACCGCGTTCAAGAGCGCCTGTGGCCTTTAGCAGGAGCCGTTACAGGCCAGCACCTTGAGACGGTCGAGGGCGCCGTTCCACTGGTTCGAGTCGCCGGCGAAGGGGCCGGTGCTGGAGTACTGCCAGAAGGACCAGGTCGGCGCCCCGGCCGGAAGGGTGCCGGGGGTGCTGCTGTAGCGGGCGAGCCACAGCGGCGAGTTGGCCCAGAAGCCGCTGTAGTTGCCGGTGCACGTGACCCACCAGTCCGTGGTCGTGTAGATCACGGCCCAGCGGCCGGTGCGGGTGTGGTACTGGTTCAGGAACGCCCGGATCCAGCTCACCATCGACGACTGTGAGAGCCCGTAGCAGGTCGCGCCGTACGGGTTGTACTCGATGTCCAGCGCGCCGGGCAGGGTCTTGCCGTCCTTGGACCAGCCGCCGCCGTGGGCGATGAAGTAGTCCGCCTGCGCCGCGCCGCCGCCACCGTCGGGGATCGCGAAGTGGTAGGAGCCGCGGATCATCCCGATGTTGTACGAGCCGTTGTACTGCTGGGCGAAGTACGGGTTGGTGTAGTACGTGCCCTCGGTCGCCTTGATGTAGGCGAAGCGCGAGCCGGCGCTCCACTGCGCCGACCAGTTGACGTTGCCCTGGTGACCCGACACATCCTGGCCGTACGTCACGGTCGCGGCCTCGGCCGGCCGGCCGATCAGCACCGTGGCGACCAGCGCGAGCGCCGTGAGTACGGCGAGCCTTCGTACCGACACTCTTCCTCCTCATTTGGGAAAGAACTTCGCCGATTAGCTCATGCTCGTCGGAAAGTTTCAATAGGCTTGCGTCGAAGTCTGGAAAAAATCTACAGTGACTTCAATCGATGCTTCGGGGAGGTTTCATGGCTCGTATCACCCGCCGCGGCGTGCTGCTCGGCGGTGCTGCCGCGCTGCTCACACCCGCTTTGCCGGCCGCCGCCGCTCCTGAACAACCCACGATCGCCAGCTGTGGGGCCTGGGGGGCCCGCCCGCCGCAGGGTTCGCTGACCATCGACGAGCATCGCCCAAACAAGATCATCGTGCACCACACGGCGCTGGCCAACTCGACCGACTACTCGCAGGCGCACGCGTTCGCCAACTCGCGCGACATCCAGAACCTGCACATGGACACGAACCATTGGGTCGACAGCGGCCAGCACTTCACGAACAGCCGCGGCGGCTGGCTGACCGAGGGCCGCAACGGCAGCCTGTACGCGCTGTTGCACGGGCAGACCATGGTGCAGGGCGCGCATTGCGTGGGCCAGAACGACCAGGCGATCGGGATCGAGAACGAGGGCACGTACCTGACCGAGCAGCCGCCGGCCGCCTTGTGGAACAGCTTGGTCGACTTCTGCGCGTTCGTGTGCCACCAGTACGCGATACCGCCTGCTGAGATCTACGGGCACAAGGACTTCAACACGACGCAGTGCCCTGGGCTGCTGCACGATCGGTTGCCGGAGCTTCGCTCGGCTGTGGCTGCCCGTTTGTGAGAAAGGGGCCCGGCTCGCGAGCCGGGCCCCTTTCGTCGTGCGCGTTTCGTCGTGCGCGTTTCGTCGTGCGCGTTTCGTCCTGCGCGTTCGGTCATGCCCATTCGGTCGTGCGCGCACATGGGTCGTGCGCGTTCGGTCCTGCTCGTTCGGTCGTGCGCGTCTTGCCGTGCGCGTTCGGTCCTGCTCGTTCAGTCGTGCGCGCCATGGGTCGTGTGCGTTCGGTCCTGCGCGTTCGGTCCTGCCCGCTCTGTCGTGCGCGTTCGGTCCTGCGCGTTCGGTCCTGCCCGCTCTGTCGTGCGCGTTCGGTCCTGCGCGTTCGGTCCTGCCCGTTCAGTCGTGCGCGTTCGGTCC
>NZ_JBEZDS010000002.1:407896-410332 GCF_040648435.1 Dactylosporangium sp. NPDC049140
CCTGCGCGTTCGGTCCTGCCCGTTCAGTCGTGCGCGCTTTGTCGTGCGCGTTCGGTCGTCCGTGCTTGTTCGTGCGTGCTCTGTTGTGCGCGTTCGGTCGTGCGCGCTTTTATCGGGCTGAGCAGGTTGCGGTCGTTCCGGTGGCGGTGCCCGTCCCTTGGAAGCCGAACTCGGTCGACTGCCCGGCGGGGACGCTGCCGTTGTATTGCACGTTGCTGAAACTGTTCCCACTGCGCGTGGCGTTCCACGTGTTCGTGATTGTCGTACCGGACGGCAGCGTGGTGTTCACGGTCCATCCGCTGATCGGCGCCGAACCGGCCGTGACCTTCACGGTGACCACGAACCCGCCGGTCCACTGGTTGAGCGAGACCGACGCGGTGCAGCCGCCGTTGGACCCGCCGGACTGGCTCGGCGACTGGCTGGGCGACTGACTCGCTGACTGGCTGGGCGACTGGCTCGGTGATTGACTCGACGACGCGCTCGACGACGCGCTCGGCGACTGGCTCGCCGACGGCGTCGGACTCGTGGTGCCGCCACCCAGGGTCGGCGTCGTCCAGTCGCGCCACTCGGCGAGGTTGCCCGACGCCTTGCTCGACACGTGGAAGGAACCGGGGGCGGAGCTGGTCTTCAGCAGGTACCGCTGAATGTTCTGTTGCAACGGCGTGCGCCACTCCGGTCGGTTCGCGCAGTGGTTGCCGTCCTGGATGTCCGACCAGTAGGTGATGCTGTCGCCGGCGCCGAGGGCCTTGTAGACCTCCGCGCCGCCGAGGGCCGCCACGCTCGCCGACTTCGGGCCGAGGTTGACGATGTGCGGGTTGTCCATGATGAACAGTCCGCGCGGCGCGACCATCGCCACCATTTCGTGCGTGTCCACCGGGAGCCGGTTCGGGCTGCTCGTGAACGAGCCGAACGCGTCGCCGAGCCAGGGCTGCTCACCGTACGCGCTGCTCAGGCTCTGTGCGCCCTCGCCCGGGATGCCCCGGAAGATCGGCACGCCCGCACTGCCCGACTCGATCGGCATCGTGAGCTGAATGCGCTGATCGAACGCGCCGATGACGAACGCGCCCTTGCCGAAGCGTGAGCAACCGGTCACTCCGGTCGCATCCCCGCGCAGAATGCTGCCACCGGACTGTTCGATTACGTCGATGAGCCGGCTGACGCCCCACGCCCAGGCCATGAGCAGCCCGGTGCTGCTGTTCGCGCCGTAGATGCTGTAGAACGCGCCCTGCTTGTTCGTGCGGGGCGTGCCTTCCTTGCCGACGGCGTACGGGTCGTAGGTGATGACCGCGGCGCCCGCGGCCTTGATCGCGGCGGTGTCGGCGCCGAAACCACCAAGCACGAACACGGCCGGGAACGGACCGGTGCCGCTGGGCAGGTCGACGGCGGCGGAGTAGCTGGCAGACTTGCCCGCGTTCGTGACGTTGACGGTGATGGAGGTTCGGGAGACGGTACCGCTGACCGTCTGCGGCTTCGCCGGCTTCTCGCCGTAGACGAACTTCTCGGCGAGCTTCTTGATCTCCTCGCGCCGGCAGGTCCAGTCCGACTTGTTGGTGATCCGCGAGCCGTCGAGCTTCTTGAACGGGTCGGGCAGTTTCGCGTTGGTGGGCAGCGAGCCGGCGTCGGGCAGGGCGGGCACCGAGCAGCCGGCGCCCTCGTCCTCGACGCCGGCGCTGGCGGCCACGGCGGCGGGGGAGTGCAGGACCAGCGCCCCCGCACCCACGAGCAGGGCCGCGACCGCCAGGGCGACGAACGCCAGGCGACCCGATCTGATCTTCACCAGGGCTCTCCTTCCGGAAGGTCCGGTCGGGGCGGGCCGGATGTAAATGTTGCGCTGAGGGTCGAGCAACATTTCGAAGCCTGTCAAGGTGCGCCCACTCTGCTCCCGCCCCGCCGCAGGAGGGCCGTGGAACTTGCACATTTGGCCATTGGCCTCGTTCACTCCGCGTTCACTTCGGCGGGGAACTTGAAAAGATCTCAACGAAAAGGACGGTGCCCCATGTCCGAACACGACGGCGTCGCACACCTGGGCGACATCGAGACGGCACTACGGCGCGAGGTCGACATCGTGCGGGAGCGGTTCCCGGACGCACCGAGCGCGGAGGTGGAGCGGCTGGTGCGGGAGACGTACGAGGAACTGCTGCGCAACGCAGAGGTGGAGACCCACGTGCTGTCACTGACGCGGCACCGGGTCGTGGAGCGGCTGACCGGGAGCGGCTACACGCTCCACGACCCGGTGCTGAGCGAGGACTGACAACCGACAACACCGACCCGCGCCGGACGTCGGCACATCGGACTGTGCTCCAAGCCGGACGTCGCTTCACGTCGGAGTGTGGTTCACGCCGGACGTCGCTTCACGTCGGAGTGTGGTTCACGCCGGACGTCGCTTCACGTCGGAGTGTGGTTCACGCCGGACGTCGCTTCACGTCGGAGTGTGGT
>NZ_JBEZDS010000002.1:410429-429279 GCF_040648435.1 Dactylosporangium sp. NPDC049140
GGTTCACGCCGGACGTCGCTTCACGTCGGATTGCGGTCCACGCCGGACGTCGCTTCACGCCGGACTGTGGTCCAAGTCAGACGTCGGTTCACGTCGGACTTTGGTCCACATCGCACGTAGGTCCAAGTCCGACGTCAGTCCACGTCGGACGTCGGTCCACGCCGCAGGTCGATCCGATGGCGGTCCAAGTCCGACGGTTGCTTGTGACCGCCGGTTGTTCGCGACGGACGGCCGTTCGTGCACGGCGATTGCTCGTGACGGACGGCCGTTCGTGCACGGCGATTGCTCGTGACGGACGGCCGTTCGCACGCCGGTTGTTCGTGAGCGACGGCTGTTCATTCGTAGACGGTTGTTCGTGACCGACGGCTGTTTGTGTCCAACGGCCGTTCGTGTCGGTGGCTGTTCGTCACCAACCGTTGTTCATTGGCGACGGGTCGTTGGTCAGCGGCGGCGGCGGGCTGCCGGTGGCGTGATGCGCACTCGCTCGGTGGCCGGCCGCGTCTCGATGTCGCCGAGTTGCTCGCTCACCGTGGTGCGCAGCTCGGCGTAGTCGTCGAATGTGCTCTCGCCGAACAGCGTGTACCCGGCCCACATGAGGTTGGCGCACACCTGCGGCGGCACCTTCCCGGTCGCCGCGCCCATCCCCACCAGCGCGACCGAGGTGATGCTGCCCGGCTCGCGCTCGTTCTGCATGTGCACCGCCTGGAACGCGGCCGCGCACGCGAGCGCCACGTTGAGCGTGTGACGCACGTTCTCGGCCTGCGCGTGCATTGTCGGCGCCGAGATGAGGTACTTCGGATTCGCCGCCCCCGACGGCACGCACACCGCGGCCCCGATCGGCAGCGTGCCGCCGAACTCGTCGCGGATCGCGTGCTGGACCCGCAGCTGAATGCCCGGCCCCAGCTGACGCAGGATCACCGCGTCGACCCCGCCGCTCATGACGCCGTGCGAGTTGGTCGGCGTGACCCACGCGTCGACGTGCTGGTTGAGGATGGAGCCCTTCACGATCTCGACCCCGGGCTCGTCGGCAAAAGCCGACATCCAGGACTGCACAACCTTGGCGTTGACGTCGCTGAGCACGACCCTGACGGTCATCGCTTGCCTTTCGTTCGGGCGGTCGACCCCGGGTGCCGGGGCCGGAAGGTACACGATACGGTTCGGTGTCCACAGTGGAACTGCGCGGAGGTTACCGTGAGCGACACCGAAGACGCACTGGGCCTCGCCGAGCTCTTCGCCGGCGGCGGAGAGCCGTGGCTGCCGCTGCTGCGGCCGGTCATCGAGGCCCAGTCGAGCGCGCCGCAGTTCATCGGACCCAAGCGCAGCCCGCAGATCGTGCCGGTGCGCGAATTGACATTCCAGGCGCTCAAACCGAACCCGCCGCACAAGTGGAAGGTCGTCGTCTTCGGGCAGAACCCGTACCCGCGGCCGGAGTCCGCCACGGGCATCGCGATGTTCGACAACACGTTCCACAACTGGGCCGACAGTCAGTTCGGCCGGGTCGTGAGTATCCGCTGCATCATCAAGGCGGCGGCGATGTGGAAGTACGACATCCCGAAAAAGACACCGATCGCCGACATCCGCGCATTGCTCAAACAGCACGACACGGTGCAGCCGCCGGAGTGGTTCTCCTCGATGCTCACGCAGGGTGTGCTGCTGCTCAACGCTTCGCTGACGGCGAGTGCCGACGGCGGGTACGGTACCGATCAGCACACCGGCTTCTGGCGCCCCGTGGTGGAGCGCATCGTCGAGGAGATCCTGCGCGCGAAGCAGGACGCGGCCGAGGAGGACCGGGGCGTCGTCTTCGCCTGGTGGGGCGCGCACGCGCGGGGTCTGAAGACCCTTGTGACCAGGCTCCAGAAGAAGTACCCCGGCGTCGAGGTCCGCCACATCGACCACCCGAACCCGGCGGCGCAGGGCGACATCTTCTGCGACAACGAGCACTTCGCGACCGTGAACGAGGCGCTGCGTTCGCTCGGCGCGGACGAGATCGACTGGCTGCCCAGCGTCGGCTGGAACGCGCACCAGGACCCGGCCGCGCTGCGCATGGGCGACTTCATCGCCTCGACGATGGAGCTGCACAAGCTGTACCTGGAACGGCTCGAAAGCGTCAAGGACGAGGGCCTCGCGCTGCCCGCGATCAATGGCGTATTCGACACTCCGCTCATGGACTTCCGCGCGGCCTTGGCGTCGACGGTCGGGGTGCTCAAGGGCCTCGACTGGCACATCGAGGCCTCGCACACGTTCGGCCAGAAGCAGGCCGAGAGTTCGAATCTGAGCGCTGACGAGGTGGCGGCGCTATATCTGTACACCTGCGAGTCCGCGTTCTATCGCCAGATCAACGCGACTCTGCGCGATCCCGACCGCGACCGGATCGTGCCGTACCTGCCCTACCTGCGCCTGCTCTTCTCGGCCGTGTCGCGCCTGCCCGCCCGCCGCGAGCCGCTGTGGCGCGGCGTGCGGATGGACCTGCGCCGGCAGTACCCGCTCGGGCAGACCGTCACCTGGTGGGGCGTGTCATCGTGCACGTCGAGCCTCGGCGTGGCGAGAGCGTTCATGGGTGGCAGCGGCAAGCGGACACTGTTCGAGGTCGTACCGCTGCGCGCGGTGGGCATTCGCAGCTACTCGGCGTTCACGGGCGAGGAGGAGTACATCCTGACGCCCGGCACGCAGCTGACCGTCACGGATGTGACCACCGAGCGCGGCGGCCTGTGCACGGTGAAGCTCACTGAGCTGGAGGAGCAGGACCAGGTCCACTGACGCCGCTGGCGGTTCGCGCAAGTTCGTGCAGTCCATTCGGACAGACGCGCGTGCAGGATTCCGGGCGGACACGATCGGTCTGCCCGGGCGATGAGCAACGGCTCGCCCGGGCAGACCGATCGATCATTCGGTTCGGCCGCGCACGACGGTTCGCGCAATTCGCCCGGGCAGACCGTTCGACCGCGCATGACGGTTCGTGCAGGCCGGTCGGACGGTGCACGGTTTGCGCGGGTCGTTCAGTTCGCTCGAGCGGACCCGTTCGATTCGTCCGGTTCGACGGTGCACGACGGGTGCGCGTGTCGACCAGACTGTGCACTGTGCGCTCAGTTCGCTCGTACTGTGCACAACGGCTCACTCAGATCGCTCAATCCGCTCAGTTGACTCGAGCAATGAACGACCTTTCGCTCAGGCGGTGAACAGCAGCGACACGTTCAGGCCGCCGAAGCCGAACGAGTTGCACACCGCTGCCGTCATCGGCAACTTTCGCGGCTCGCCCGTGACGACGTCGAGCGTGACCTCGGGGGCTTTCTGTTCGAGGTTGAGCGTTGGCGGTACGACACCATTGACCACCGACAGGAGAGTCACGATGCTCTCCACCGCCCCCGCGGCCCCGACCAGGTGTCCGAGCGCCGACTTCGGCGCGGTGAGCACCACGTCGTCGCCGAGCGCGGTCTGGATCGCCACCGCCTCGCCGACGTCGCCGACGACGGTCGAGGTGGCGTGGCAGTTCACGTGGGCCACGTCGGACGGCGCGAAGCCGGCGTCGGCGACCGCGCGGCGGATCGCGCGCACCTGGCCGGCGCCGCTCGGGTCCGGGCCCGTGATGTGGTACGCGTCCGAGGTCACCCCGACCCCGGCGACCCGCCCGTGCACGCGCGCCCCGCGGGCCGCCGCGTGCTCGGCTCGCTCCAGGATCACGATCCCCGCGCCCTCGCCCATCACGAAACCGTCGCGGTCGACATCGAACGGCCGTGATGCGCGGTGCGGTTCGTCGTTGCGTTTGGACAGCGTCCGGGCCTGCGCGAACCCGGCCAGCGTGAGCGGCGTGATCGCCGCCTCCGAGCCGCCCGCGATGACCACGTCGGCCTCGCCGGCGCGGATGAGCCGCACCCCGAGCGCGATCGCCTCGGCGCCCGACGCGCAGGCCGACACCGGCGTGTAGACGCCGGCGTGCGCATGGAACTCGATGCTCACCCACGCCGCGGGCCCGTTCGGCATGAGCATCGGTACCGTCAGCGGCGACACCTTCCCCGGCCCCTTCGCCTCCAGCACGTCATCCTGGGCCAGCAGCGTGCTCACCCCGCCGATCCCGGTGCCGATCACCACCGCCAGCCGCTCGGTGTCGACCTCCGGCGCGCCCGCGTCCTGCCAGGCCTGCCGCGCCGCGACGAGCGCCGCCTGCTCGCAGCGGTCCATGCGCCGCGCCTGCACGCGGGCCAGCAGCGTCTCGGGCGACACCGCCATCGTGGCCCCGATCCGGACCGGCAACTCGTCCAGTACCCCGGCGGGCAGCAGGTCGTCGATGCGTCGCACGCCCGAGCGTCCTTCGAGCAGTCCCTGCCACAGCGCCTCGACGCCCTCGCCGAGCGGCGACAGCGCCCCCATTCCCGTGACAACTACGTCTGCGCCCACGGTACCCTCCCCGGTCCGATTGCCTCCCGATACTTGTATCGCATACAAATATGGCATGTCCATGAGCGAACCGCCCCGGGCCCGCGGCCGCCGCACCCGCGCGCGGATCCTCAAGTGCGCGGCGGACCTCTTCGCCGAGCGCGGCCTGGCCGGCGTGAGCGTGGCGACGATCGCGCGCGCGGCGGACGCGTACCCGCACCAGATCACGTACTACTTCGGCTCCAAGGACTGTCTATTCGTGCACGCGGCCATGTCCACTTTGCTGCGCGACGCCGCGCGCCTGGAGTCGGTCGGTCACCGCCGCCGCACGCCCGAGACGTTCCGCTCCGCCCTGGCCCGAACGGCGCTCGCCCTGCCCTCGATTCCCCAGGCGGTGCAGGCGATGGCGATCGCCCGGGAGCGACCGGAACTGCATTCGACCGCCCAGTTGTACCTCACGATCCTGTTCCGCCAGGCCGAGCACTACCTGGTCGCCCTCCTGGACCGGCGCGCCTGGGCTGTGGACCGCGAACCGGCCATGGAGGTTCGTACCTTCTGGAGCGCGGTGCTGGGCGCACGCCTGATCGCCGACTCCGGCCACGGCGGCCACCCCGCGGACGTGGACCTGGCCGGCCTGCTGACCGTCCGAGCGCGCTAGGTGGCGGCCGGTTAACCGCTCTTGCCCGTTGGTTCGAACCTCAGCCCCGGCGCCACCTCGCGGATGTGGACTTGGCCGCTCTGCTGACTGCCCGAGCGCGTTGGGCGGCTGCTGGTTGACCGCTCTTGCGCGTTGGTCGAACGCCGACCCGAGCCGCATGTTGTTCGTTCGCGCATCGGTCGAACGCTCACCGGCGCCAACTTTGTTCGTTCGCGCATTGGACGAACGCTCACCGGCGCCAACTTTGTTCGTTCGCGCATTGGACGGAACGCTGACGGGCGCCAAGTTGCCCGTTCGCACATTCGTCGAACGTTGACCCCCGGGCCATGGTGTTCGTTTGCGCGCCTGGCGAGCGCAGACGAGCTCAGTCCGTTGAGCGTTCGTGCGTCAGACGGACGTGCGCATCGGTCCGCCGCGCCATTTGACGGCGTCGCTCAACGCGGCGATGAGGTCCATTTCGGCGCCGTCGTGCTCCGCGTACGCACGGTGCAGGTTGAGCACGATCCGCTCCGCGTCCGCCCAGTCGGCGAACTCGCCCAGGTCGCATGCGCTGGCCGCCTCGAGCGGGGTGCGGCCGGGCTGGACGGTGGCGAGGACGAACTCGTAGTACCGCCGGAGCTGCCCGAACGCCCTGGCGATCTCGGAACCGTGCAGCACCGGCCCATGGCCCGGCACCAGGTGCTCGGGTTGCAGGGCGGCCATCCAGTCCAGCGCTCGCATCGCTCCGCCGACCGAGCCCATGAACACGAGCGGGGTGAGTCCGCTGAACACCAGGTCCCCGGCGAAGAGCACCCCCTCGACGGGCAGCCACGCGACGAGGTCTCCGGTCGTGTGCGCGGTCTCGCCCGGGTGCAGCAGTTCGATGCGCGTGCCGCCGGCGTGCACGGTCAGCCGGTCGCGCACGGCGACATCCGGCACGCGGCGCGTGACGTCGCCCCAGTCGGGGACGGGCTCCCAGAACGGCGGGCAGCCGTCGATGATCGGGTCGGTGCGCAGTGCTTCGCGCATTCGCTCATGTCCGAACAGTACGGTCGCGCGTGGGAGGAGACTGTTGCCGTACGTGTGGTCGCCGTGCTGATGCGTGTTCACCGCCATCCGCACCGCTCGTCCACCGGCGACTCCGTCGACGGCTGCGAGGAACCGCCGCGTGCGCGCCTCGGTGGCGCAGGTGTCCACGATGAACACGTCATCGCCGCCGACGATCGCGCCGGCGTTGTTCACCCACCACGTGCCGTCGGGCTGTACCCAGGCGTGCACACCGGGGACCACGGTTTCGAGCATGCGGACAGCCTATTGGAAGGATGCGTCGCGCCGGGGATGAGCGAACCGACATTGGAACGGCCAAGTGGACTGTGCGGTTGGTCGTGGCGTGCGGTTCGGGGTGAGCGAGGTGACCGTGTGGACGGTCGGGGGATGTTCGCGGTGCGTGACGTGCGCGGTCCGGGATGAGCGCAACCTTCACGATGACGGTTGAGTGGACACTGCGCGGTTGAGTGTGTTGCGCGGCGTCGGATGTGCGTGAACGTTCAGGACGATGGCCAGGTGGACAGCGCCCGGTCGACGGCGTCCAGTACCAAGGACCAGCTCGCGTCCAGGTTGCGCGCGTGGTGGAAGCCGCCGTCGGTTTCCAGGTGTAGGAAGCCGTGCATCGTGCTGTACACGAAACGGACGGCGTCTACCGCGCGGGTTTCCTCCAGGTCGTAACCGCGCAGCAAAGTTGCGCAGCCGGTCACGATTCTTGCCTGGGCCGCTGCGCCGTCGGGGTCGGTCAAGGGGCGCACTGTTGCGGCGTACCGGCCGGGATGGGCCAGGACCCAGGTGCGCAGCGCGGTGCCGTACGCGACCAAGGCCCCCCGCCCCGCTCGCCCCTGCAGCGCCTCGCCCAACCGGTCGGCGAGTTCGTTGGTGGCCTGGCCGGCCACCGCGTCCAATAGATCCGGCACGCCCCGGACGTGTTCGTACAGGCTGGGCACCGCCACGCCGAGCCGGCGCGCCAAGGCGGTCATCGTCACGTGGTCGATGCCCACCTCGTCGGCCAGTTCGAGCGCGGCGGTGCACACCTGTGAGCGCGACAGGCCGGCTCGTACCATGCGGCACAGCCTAATGGCTTTAGGATTTAACCTACAAGGAACTTCTGCGCGGTCGATCCGTTGCACTCGTAGACCTGCAGCCGCGTGCCGTTGGCGGTTGCGCCGCTCGGTGAGTCGGCGCAGCGGCCCGAGGCCGAGTTGAGCAGTGAACCGTCCGCCTGCTGCACCCAGTTCTGCGCGCTGCCGCCGTTGCAGTCGGAAAGCTGCAGCTTCGAACCGGACGACACGTCCAGGCACCGGCCGAGTGTGCGCAGCGAACCGTTCGCGCCGCGCAACCAGTGCTGGTCGAGCGCGCCGGGCTGGCAGTCCCACAGTTGCACGGCCGCGTTGTTGCCGCCGTTGTCGTCGCCGGACACGTCCGCGCATTTGGAAGTGTTCGTTGTGACGGTACCGCCGCCGTTGACGGCGAACTTCTGCGGTACGAGGCCGTTGCAGTCCCAGATCTGCAGCTTCGTGCCGTTGGCCGTGGCGCCGCTGGGGGAGTCGAGGCACCGGCCCGAGACCGGGTTGCGCAGCGAGCCGTCGGCCTGCTGCACCCACTTCTGGTACGGGCCGCCCGCGCAGTCGGCGAGCTCCACCTTCGTACCGTTGCCGGTCGCGTTGCCCACGAGGTGCAGGCAGCGCCCGAGCGCCGACACCGACAGGTCGGAGCCGTGAATCCAGCGCTGATCCGGCGTCGCCTGGCAATCCCAGAGTTGTACCGCCACCCCGGCCGCGTTCGCGTCGGCCCCGTCGACGCACTTGCCGCCCGGGCCGGTCACCGTGGCCGCGGGCGCCGGGCTGTTCGCGCCCCCGCCGTACCCGGCCGCGACGATGCTCGCCTGTACCGCGTCGTCGGCGGCGTCGGTCGGGTACCCGGCCGTCATCACGCCCTCGAAGAACGAACCGATCGCCTGGTTGCTATTGTCGCCGCCGGTACCGAGCACGATCGAACCCTCGAGGTGCATCGGCTGGTAGCCGCCCGCCGGCAGTGCACCGCTCCACCACGTGTTCAGCGCGCCGGTGCGCGAGTCGCCGCCCTTGAGTGCAAATGTGTGCTGCCCGTCGTTTTTGAGGAGTGCGGTCACGAACGGCGTCGCGTTGCCGAGGTTGGCGGGGTTGGAGGCACTGCCGAGGTACAACCCATTCTCCAAATCGGCCTCCACCCACGGCCCGGAACCGGTGCATGGCGGGGTCTTCACGCAGCGGGTGGTCAGCGACACCGCGTCCATGTGCCCGTTGCCGGTGTCGGCGATCTCGGCCTCGGCGTTGCCGTAGTCGAAGCAGCACAGGTTGTTCGTATGGACACCGCTGGCGACCATGTACATGCCCTCGGGCTGTCCATCCGTGGCCACCCCGTCGCCGACCCGGTGACGGTAGCCGGTGTGGCCGTTGAAGTACACACCGTACACGCGATGTCCACCAGCAGTGACGGGCAGGGCGGCCGCGTTGGCGCCGACGTCCTGGCCGCCCGCGGTGCCCGGGCCCTCGATGGTGAGATCGTTGTGACGCGGTGACTGGTCGTAGATGACGGTGATGACGCAGGCGGTGCCGGTGCAGAACGCGTCCTGCGCGTCCGCGTTGGCGAATCCGCCCGCGGCGAGCAGTCCGATGTCCAGAGTCGCTCCGTCGGAGGCGCGGCGTACCTGGTAGAGGCGGCCGTTGTACGCCGAGTACAGGGCCCGGGTCGTGCTGTGTGCCCCGACGCACGGCGTGCCGGCGGCGCCGTAGATGTCGCAGGGCTGGGCCGTGGCGGCCTGGGCGGCGCTCGGGAGTGCGACGAGGCACCCGAGCGCGAGCAGCAGGACGGCGGCGGCGCGGAGCCGTGATCGCATCAGATCTCCTCGATGACTTCATCGTGGCAAGTCGATGCGGCGAGTATTGCGACGGGGAATTCTTCCAGCCAGATCCCGGCGGAATCGAGAATTGGCGCCCGGCGCGCCGGGGGTCGGGGTTCGGTCGAGACCTGGGGCAGCGAGGGCCGAGTGGTGCCGGGATTCAGCGGCCGTCGCCCGGGAGGTCAGCCCACGAAGCTGTGCGGGTCGTGGCCGGGATTCGGCGCCGGGGAGCCGGCGCGGCGCGCGGCGCCGGCCGTGGTCGAGATGAGCGCGCGTCGCGCGGGAGCGCGGTGGTGGCCGTGGGTGGAGATGAGCGCTGGTCGCGCGGGAGCGCGGTGGTGGCCGTGGGTGGAGATGAGCGCTGGTCGCGCGGGAGCGCGGTGGTGGCCGTGGGTGGAGATGAGCGCTCGTCGCCCAGGAGCGCGGCGCCGACCGTGGTCGAGATCAGCTGCCTGCGTCCAAGAGCCGGCGAAGATTTAGCGCCCGTCGTCAAAAAGAGCGGCTGTTGCTCAAGAGCCGGCCGGGGCTCAGCGGCGCTCGTTCACGAGTCGGCGCACGGTCGCCAGCTCCGCCGCTACCTCGGGTGCCGTGCCCGCCGTCGCCGAGACGCGGTCGATGAGGTCGCGTACCTTGGCGGCGTCCGGCTTCGGCGCCGCCAGCTCGGCCTGCAGCGCGATCGCGGCCCGCTCGGCCGCGGCCGGGTCGGCGACGCGTCCGCGCTCGCGCCGGATCGCCGCGACCAGGGCCGAGTCGCCCTGTTGGTTCACGATCATGAGCCCGTGGTCACCGAACTGGACGTTTGTCGCCTCGACGCGCCCGATCTCGAAGTTGCTCACACCCCTCAGGCTAGGAAGTGCGCGTCGCCGTGCCCATCGAGCGTTCCGGGTACGAAATCCGGCATTTGACGGATCGCCAGGCACCTTTCGGTCAATGTCACGGAACGGCCGGTCCCCTCGCGCAGTTTGCGAAGGTCATTTACCGTGCTAAGGCACACCTGAGGGAGCAGACGATGAGGCGATCGAAGTCGGTACCGCTCGGCCGCAGCTACCTCGCCCTGGCGGCGCTGGCGGCGACGGGCGGTCTCGCGGCGTGCGGCCGTGAGAAGCAGACCTACTGCGCCGACCAGAACGGCGTGGTCGTGCCCGACTACCGGTGCGACGACGGCTCTTCCGGTCACTACTACTACACGGGCAGTTACGGCCGCGGCCGCTCGCCCGGGTACCGGCTCAGCGGCGGCAGCCGGGTCGCGTCGACCGACTCGGTCGGGCGATCCAACGCCGGGCTGCCCGCGACCGGCCACGTGAGCAACGGCAAGGTGAGCTCCGGCGGCTTCGGCAGCAGCAGCGGCAGCAAGAGCTCGGGCAGCTGACGTGCGCCGCATCGCCGAGGGCGTCGTCCGCCCGGACTGGCGCCAGCAGCTGGCCACGCAGGGGATCGTGTACAACGACACCCCGACGCCGGACGGCGGGTCGATGTCGTACTGGAAAGAGGGCCCGTTCTACGACTTCACGTCGACCGAGATCGATACGCTCACCGCGAGCGCCGCGACACTGTTCGAAATGTGCGTCGCGGCCGGCGACTTCGTCATCGATCACAACATGTTCCAGCTGCTGGGAATCCCCGAGTTCGCGTGGGAACAGGTCAAGCGCACCTGGTGGGACGACGAGACCGAGCCGGGCGGGCGCAGCAAGGGCGACTTCTCGCCGAGCCTGTACGGCCGCTTCGACATGCGCTACGCGGGGGAGTTCGCGGGCAAGCCGCAGCTGCTGGAGTTCAACGCCGACACCCCGACGGCACTGCCCGAGGCGGCGGTCGCGCAGTGGTACTGGATGCAGCAGACCGGCCAGGGCAAGGACCAGTGGACCGCCATCCACGAGATGCTTGTCGCGGCCTGGCAGCGCAACATCAGCCGGCTCCGGCAGGCCCGCACCCACCTGCTCGACCCGATGACCATCCACTTCGCGTGCGACCGGTCGGAGGAGAGCGGCGAGGACCTGTTCAACACCGAGTACATGATGGAGACGGCGCGGCAGGCGCTGGGCCCCCTCGGGTACAACACAAAATTTTTGTGGATGGACGAGATCGGGGCCGGCGACGTCCAGGCCGGCGACCGCTTCTATGACCCGGACGGGCAGCACATCGACGTTATTTTCAAGTTGTACCCGTGGGAGTGGATGACGAGCGAGCAGTTCGCCAAGCAGTGCTTCCGCGACATGAGCGACCCGCGCCGCGACAGCACGGTCTGGATCGAGCCGCCGTACAAGATGCTCTGGAGCAACAAGGGCCTGCTGCCCGTGCTCTGGCACCTCTTCGGGGACGACCCGGAGAAGAAGGACCTGCTCCTGCCCGCGTACTTCGAGTCCGAGAAACCGGACTGGATGACCTCGTACGTGCGCAAGCCCCTGCTCGGCCGCGAGGGCGCCAACGTCTCGATCATCGTCGACGGCATCACCAAGACCAGCACCCCCGGCGAGTACGGCGGCCCGTTCGTGTGCCAGTCGTTCGCGCCGCTGCCGGCGTACACCGATCCCCGGGGTGGCGAGTGGCACCCCGTGCTCGGCGTCTGGATGATCGACGGCGAACCGGCCGGGCTCGGCATCCGCGAGAGCGCCGGGCTCATCACCGACAATCTGAGCCATTTCGTTCCCCACACCATCGACCACAACGGCTTTTAGTAGGAGACGGCATGAACGGTACTGCCGCCCTGATCGCGGTGCTCCAGGTGCTCATCGTGATCCTCGGCGTCGGCGGCGGCTGGTGGCTGCTCAACGCCGTCACCTCCTTCGACGACCACCACGAGCTCTGGGAACGGGCCAACTGGGGGTACCTCGTCCAGCGCATCGGCTTCGTGGCCGTGCAGGTCATCGGCGTGTCGAGCCTGATCGGCCAGGACCTGACCAGCTGGAGCTCGCTCGCCTGGGTCGGCGGCGGGATCGTGTGGGCCACCGTGCTCTCGGTGCTCGGATTCTGGATCACGGACTGGATGATTCTGCGCACTCGCGCAACCCCGATCGGCGCGCTCAACACCGTGCCGCTCTCCGTCGGCCTCGTCCGGCTCGGCTTCTACCTGGGCCTGGCGCTCGTCGTGCGCGCCACGTTCATCGGACACGCGCCGAACCTGCGCACTTCGCTCATCTCGACGGCCGTGTTCACGCTCGCCGGCATCGCCGGGCTCGTGATCGCGTTCTACCTGCACGGCCTCGTGGCCCACGGCAACCTGCGGCTCGCGATGGTGCAGGGCGGCGTCACCGAGGGCCTCGAGTCCGCGGCCGTGCTCACCGCCGTCGGACTCATCCTGTACGGCTCGATCGCGGGCGACTTCACCACGTGGCCCGAGAGCCTGGCGGGCTTCGGCGCCGCGCTCGGGATCGCTTATGTGGGGTTGTACATCGCGCGGTACCTCATCGACTGGTTCGTGCTCACGGGCGAGTGCACCCTCAAGACCATTCACGCCCAGCAGCAGACGGGCGCGGCCACCCTCCTCGCGTTCCTCCTGGTGATGGTGGCCCTGCCGATCAGTGCCGTGATCAACCTGTACGTCGAGTGACCGTCCTGACGACCGAGCGCCTCGTCCTGCGCGAGATGGACGAGGCCGACTTGGACGATCTCGCGGAGCTGCTCGGCGATCCGGAGGTCATGCGGTACTACCCGAGGCCGAAGACCCGCGCGGAGACGCTCGAGTGGATCGGCGTGAACCGGCGGCGGTACCGCGAGCACGGCCACGGCCTCTGGACCCTGCGTCTGCGCGACGGAGACGCCTTCGCGGGCGACTGCGGCCTGACCATCCAGCATGTCGACGGCGTGGACGAGCTCGAGCTCGGCTACCACGTGGTGCCGGGCCTGCAGCGTACGGGCCTGGCCACCGAGGGCGCGCGGGCCTGCCGAGACTGGGCCCGCGACGTCCTGGGCGCCCGCCGCGTGATCGCGATCATCCACCCCGACAACATCGCGTCGCAGCGCGTGGCGCAGAACGTCGGTCTGACGCTGGAGAAGCGCACGTCCGACTACGGCCCTGGGACCGAGGTCCTGATCTTCGCCATGTCACTGTGACGCGCCGGCCCGCCTCGGCTGTGGAACCAGACCGACCTCAGCCCCGTCGTTCGTTACTTGACGCGACGTGGCGATCGCGCGGCGCGACGTGGCGATCGCGCGGCGCGACGTGGCGCGGCGCGGCGCGATCGGCCGTCGGCCCGATCGCGGCCACGTCGTTCGATCGCCGCTGTGTCCGCGGCGCCGTATGGCCTGGGCTGTGCGGACTGCTCTCCGCCACGTCCCGGTGACACACCCGACCGCGCGCCGACGCGGGTTCCGGTCAGTTCCACTGGGACGTCTGACCAGGCAGACACACGTCACAATGCGTGACCTTGCTCTTTTACGCCGCCCGGTGGCGTTGAGACAAGGGGCAGGACGGGATCTCGCACCTTACGAACATTGAGCGCTACCTCACAGGGGAAAACGTTTGCCGTCACTCTTCGGGGGTACCGATACCGGCATGGATAGCGCGGTGCTCAGCAGTGACGTTCGGGAACAACAGTCAAACGTCGAGCCAGAGGACGCGTCGGACGATCTGTTCTGGCTGCCGGTCGAGCCCGGCACCTCGATCGCCGGCCCGCACGCCGATCGGCGGTTCATCCTCTGATTTCAGCGGTCTCGTCCGGAAAGGCTGCTCCATAACCGCTGTTTCGCAAAGCCCGGCGTTCGATTCGCCGGGCTTTCGTTTGCCCACTGGCCGGACGTGTCCATCCGCGCAACGCCTCATTGCGCGCGGTGCGCGTTGCAGGCGGTGCACATTGTGCGCGGTGCGGGCGGTGCGCGGTGCGCGCGGTGCGCGGTGCGCGCGGTGCGCGGTGCGGGCGGTGCGCGGTGCGCGTTGCGGGCGGTGCGCGTTGTGCGCGGTGCGCGTTGTGCGCTTCGCGGGCCTTGGAGGGTTGTGCGCTGGGGCGTGTTCGCGTCGGGCGCCAGTATGTTGTGCGTCTGCGTGATTGCGCACGGCTGTGATGGGGCGCTCGGGAATGTGGAACGGCGCCCGGCCTGAATTCAGGCCGGGCGCCGTCTTCTGGTCAACTGGCGTGCCTGGATCAGCTCGCCGGGTAGGAGGTTACGTAGCTCGGTACGCCGACGCCGGTTTCCGTGGCTACCGGGGCGCCGGTGTCGTTGACCACGTGGTCGATCGTGCCGGCCGAGAGGTTCACCGTCAGGATGTCGTGGAGCTTGACGCCCGGGCGGTTGGGGACCTCGAAGCCGTGCGCCGCGTGGATGGTCGGGTCGACGTTCGTGAAGATGTAGGCGCCGCCGCCCCACAGTTCGTGGGTCTTCACCTTGTCGTTGACCTTGTACGCGGCCCAGCCGAGCACGCCGTCGTGCTGCCACGCGGCCTGGTTCGGCGGGTCGTAGGGCAGCTCGTTCTGGAAGAAGATCGTCTTGCCGCGCTCGCCGTTCCAGATGACGTTGTACTGCTGGTAGTGCTCGACGAACAGGCCCGTCGCGAGGACGTCGTCGCCGTTGACGATGACGCCGTTGCGGCCGGTGTTCACGTCCCAGCCTACCGATCCGGCCACGCCGTGGTCGGCGCGCCAGGCCCAGATGTCGTCGAGGATGACGTGGTCGGAGTTGACCTCCAGGCTCACGTCCGCCTTGCCGACGTGCGGGCCGCCGACGCGGAAGAACACGTCGTGCAGCACCGTCGGGTCGTTGGCGTCACCGAGGTTGAGCGCGCCGCCGAGCTTGGTGCCGACCTGCATGAGCGCGGGCGAGTTCACGGTACCGGCGTCGATCATGAGGCCCGAGACCGAGATGCCCTTGCTGTCGGCGATCCACAGGGGTACCGCACCGTTGACCGCGGTCAGCGTCGCGATGCCCATGCCCAGCACGATGGTGTCGGGCCGCCAGACGAGGATCGAGCTGTTGATGTTGTACACCCCGGGCGTGAAGAGCAGGTGCTTGCCCAGGGCGAGCTGGATGTTGATCGCCAGCACCGAGTCGGACGGCTTGGCCAGGTAGAAGTCCGAGAGCGGGACCGAGCGGCCCGGGGTGGGGCCGTTGGCCCAGCTCGCGCCCGAGGAGTTCTTGCGCAGCGCGGGCTCGAAGACGTTCCACTTGCCCTTGGCGTCGATGTACAGGTACGGCCGCTCCTTGCTGGACGGGGTGCTGTCCAGCGTGGTGTACGGCGGGTTCGGGAACTGCTGCGCGGGCGCGCCCACGGCACCGGAGAACACCTGGTTCCACACGGCGTTCGACCAGCCTCCGAGGTTGGAGTCCCGGACGAGGAACTGCTGCTGCGAGCCGTTCGTGGCCGTGCCGAGCTGCGAGTCGGCGATGAAGCCACCGCTGGCGTACTGCGGGCCGGCCGTGCAGTAGTCCATGAACGTCGTGTTGCCGTTGATCTTCACCCGCCGCAGCGGCGCGGCCTGCGACACGGCCCAGAACTCACCTGACGCGCGGCAGTCGGCGGCGCCGGCCACGTTGATGGTGAGGTTGGACAGCGAGCGCCAGAAGTTGACCAGCGCGATGCAGTTGTCGGCCGCGAGGCAGCGGTTGTACACGTCGACGTGGCCGTTGATGACCGTGTCGGTGGGGTTCAGGCCGAGTCCGGCCACCTCGGTGTAGTACCCGACCTGGAAGACCAGCGGGTGATCGGGCGTGCCGTACGTTCCCGGCTTGAACAGCAGCGTGTAGCGCTGCGTGCCCATCTCGTTGTCGACCTGCTGCGCGTGGACGGCGTCCACGGTCGCCTGGATCTGCTCCACCGTCATCGACGGGTCGAAGATCTTCACGTTCGGGCCGAAGTCGGGCTGCCCGGACGGGCGGCCGGCGGGCGCGGCCGCGGCGACGCCGGGGGTGGATACGGCGGCGACAGCGGTCAGCAGTACAGCGGCCCCGAGGGCGAACCACCGGCCACGGCGTCCGCGAGGGGCTGACCCGGCAGACCTGGCGGACGCCATGCCGGAGGGGACCAATGGCATGAAACGTGACCTACTTTCCTCTGGTGGCTCATCAACCCACGACCCCAGACGACGGTGGGGCGAGGCATCGCGGGCGGGGGTGATGCGCCACAAATGCGAGAGAGCGCTTTCACGGGGGGACGTTACAGGGAACATCGCGACTGGTCCACGGGTACAAATCGCCTCCGATCCCCACGGATCTCGCTCTCTTGGCGGCCCGTGGTCCGACCCCGCGCAAGCATGGCCGGGCCACGCTCGGAAGAATGGCGGCAAATGACCCCGCTGCTGACCGCCGACGTCTTCGGCTGGACCATGCGCCCGGTGCGTTGGCGTCGCGCCCGCGCGCTGCTCGTCGTCGTCGCGGCGGCTGCGGTCCTCTCCCTGCACGTCGCGTTCGATCCGCCCGTCGAGTGCTCCGACGTCGCGCCGTGCGGGCCGGACTGGCTCAACGCGCTGCTGTTCGGGCTCGTCGCCGCGCTGCCCGTCGTGGCGTTCCTCTCGCTGCCGGTCACCGCCTGGCTCGCGGCCCTCTTCTTCACCGCCGACGCGATCTGGCAGGAGGCGCACCCGGGCCTCGCCTCGCCCGCGTGGCTCACCGGGGCCGACGCGGCGCTCGCGTTGCTGGCCTTCGTGACCGCCCGGCTCGACCCGCCCGGGCTGGGCAGCGCCGCGGAGATGTGGGCGGCGACGACATCGCACCGCAAGCCCCCGGCGCCTGCGATCCTTCCGCGGTACGGGTTCGGCTGGCGCCTGCTCGCGGTACCACTGCTGCTTGGGGCTCTTGCGATCGCCGGGCTGGCGCTGGCGGATCAGACGGGCGCGGACGACCGCCTCGCCGCGGCCGACCGCGTCACGGCCGAGGTCACCGCGCACCCGGACGAGTACACGCTGGAGGTCCGGCTCCCGGGCGCCGCGCCCGCGCGCGTCACGGTGGCCGACGCCGACGAGCACCCGGTCGGCTCGCACGTCACCGTCCTCGTCTCCGGGGACGGCCTCTACCAGCTCGTGAGCGAGCCGTACGACGCCAGCGGCTGGCTGTCCCTCGCCGTCCTGCTCGCCGGCGTCGCCGCGGGTTGCCTGGCCCGCGCCCGGGAGCGCGCCGCGGTGGCCCGCGCGCTGTTCGAGGGGGAGCAGCCGGCGACGGAGGTGTACGTCTGGGCGCACGGCGGCCGCGTCGCGGTCTACGCCACCGACGCGCGGCCGGGCGAGCCGGCGCTCGTGGAGTTCTTCGCGCTCGCGCGGCACGGCTCCGACGACATCCGCCCGGGCATCCTGTTCGGCGTGCCCGCGCAGCGCCACTGGTGCGCGGTCGCCGTCGACGGCGAGCTGCTCGTGCCGCGCGGTCCCGCGCGCAGTGGCCGCTTCGCCCCCGCGTACGGCGGTCCCGCGCCCGACCCCGCCCTGGACGGTCCGGCCGCGGTCCCGGACGCGGCCCGGCTGCCGCTGCGCCCCGAGGAGATCCTCGCCCTGCGCCGCGAGGACGTCGCGGCCGACCCGGAGACCGTGCACACCCATCGGCACAACCGCTTCTCCGGGTACGCGGTCGTTGTCGCCTCGTCCTGGCCGTTCCTGCTCATCTTGTCGCGGCTGCTGCCGGCGTTGCCGTACTGGGGCGCGGTCGCGGTGACGGCGCCGGTGACCGCGATCGCGTGCCTGTCCGGCTGGCGGATGTTCCTGCGTCCGCGCGTGAGCTGGAACGGCGCGGGCCTGAGCGTCGTGGGCAGCATCGGCGCCCGGCTGCTCGTCTGGTCGGACGTGCACGCGATCCGCGCCGACCGCCATGGCGCGGTGACCATCGAGACCGACCACCACGGAGCGGGCCTGGTGGTGACGGCGCGCGGCGAGCACGCGCTGCTGCCGCGGGTCCTGTCCGGGGACGAGCGCACCGGGCTGCAGCTCTCCGGCGCTCTGCGCCTCGCGGCCGAGCGGGCGGAGGCTCGCGCGCGCGACCGCGTGCGGGACGTGGTGTCGCTGCCGCCGGCTCCGGTGGCGCCGCCTGCGCCGGCGCCGCTGTACGGGGCGTGGGCGGCTGAGACGTTGCTGTACGCGCTGGTGCTTGCGGGCTTGTTCGGTTAGGCGGGTCTTGCTGTACGCGGCGCGGATGGTCGTGGTTGCGGGCCTGTTCGGCGCTCGCCGGTCTCTGTTCCTGCTCCGCCTCCCCGCTGCGCAGATGGCGTTGCTGTGCAGCGCTCGTGCTCGCGGGTCTGTTCGGCCTGGGTTCGGGCTTGTCGCGGGATTTGGCCGGGTGTTCGCGGGCGTGCCGTTGCCCCGGGGTCGCTCAGGAGACGGTGATGCCGCCCCAGGACTCGGGCTCGACGTCGGCCAAGGTCTGCGAGAACGTCCATCGGTGCCCGGCGAGGTCCTCGGCCTGGTACTGGCGCTCGCCGTACTCGAAGTCGGTCGGCTCCATGACGATTCGCGCACCGGCCGCGCGTGCTCGCGCGCAGTGCGCGTTTGCGTCGTCGACGCGCACCATGACCGCGTGCGTCACACCGGCGCCGGGCTCGGGCGCGCGCCGATCGCTGCCGTCGTCGGCGACGATGATCGCCCCTTCGCCGGCGCGCATCTGGGCACGGTGGTCCTCTCCGATGCGCACGCGCTCCGCGAAGCCGAACGCGGCCTCCAGCCAGGCGACGGCGCGGCGGACGTCGGGGTAGGTGAGGACCGGGATGACGGCGGCGGCCGGAATCGAGCGGTTGGGCTTCACACTTCCGATCGTAGAACGGCGCGGCGGACGTGCGGGTGGACGTCGGGTGGATGCGGTGGTCGTGCGGGCATGTGCGCCAGGTCGACCGGCGGCGGTCGAGGTTGTGCGGTTTGGCTGCACGTTTGTGTTCGTGGAACGGTGCGGCGGACGTGCGGCTTACGCGCGGGTTCGATGGCGGCGGTCGAGGTTGTGCGGTTTGGCTGCACGTTTGTGTTCGTGGAACGGTGCGGCGGACGTGCGGCTTACGCGCGGGTTCGATGGCGGCGGTC
>NZ_JBEZDS010000002.1:429377-514754 GCF_040648435.1 Dactylosporangium sp. NPDC049140
TCGGGGTTGCATGGTCGGCTGCACGTTTGCGTTCGTGGAATGGCGCGGCGGACGTGCGTATGTGCGCCGGTTCGGCGGGAGCGGTCAGAATCGAGCGGTTGGACTGCGCGCAGGCGGCGGCCACCCGTCGAACTCGATGGGCGGAGCGCGCGTAAACGCGCAAGCGGGCCTCCTGGCGGGCAGAATCGGGCGCATGGAGAAGCCACGGATTGTTTCGGTGCAGGAGTACCGGGAGGCTCGCGACGAGCTGCTGAAGGCCGAGAAGGAGGCGACCCGTCAGCTGGACGCGATCGCCGCTCGGCGCCGGCGGCTGCCGATGGTGCGGTTCGGGGAGTACACGTTCGACAGTCCCAGCGGGCCGCGCACGCTGCTCGACCTGTTCGATGGGCGGTCCCAGCTCGTGGTGTACCAGTTCATGGACAACGGACCGGATCACTTCTGCCCGGGCTGCACAGGGTTCACGGACGGCATCCCGCCGACGGCTCTGGCTCCGCTCGCCGCGCGCGGCGTGAGCTGGTCGAATGTGTCCAATATGCCGCTGGCGCAGATCGAGCAGTACAAGGCCGAGCGCGGATGGACGATTCCGTTCGTTTCCTCGCGCGGCACGACGTTCGCGGACGACTGCGACGCCGGCGGCGGGTTCATGCTGAGCGTTTTCCTGCGCGACGGTGACGAGGTCTACCGCACGTACAACACCACCCAGCGCGGCGTCGACCGCCTCGTGTTCATGAACAGCATCTTCGACCTCACCCCGTACGGCCGGCAGGAGGACTGGGAGGACTCGCCCGACGGGTGGCCCCAACACCCGACCTACGGCTGATCGAGCCGACGGGCAGGAACGTCCGAACGCGTGCGAATGTGCGCGAGTGAACGTGCGTGTCGAAGCGCGCATGGACGTGAGCGTTCGGTTGGGCGGGTGGACGTCCGCGACCGAGCGCGCGTAGGCGTGCGGCGGCGGGCGGGCGCGCGGCGTGCGGCGTGCGTGCGGCGGTGGGCGCGCGGCCGGCGGTGTGCGCATGGACATGCCCGACCGAACGCCCGCCAATGCGAGCGGGCGGCATGCGGCGGTGAGCGAGCGGCCTGCCACGTGCGCACGTGCCCAGCGCAGGCGGACGTGCGCATGTGGACGTGCACGACCGAATGCGCGTCGATGTGGACGTGCGGTCGTGCGCGTGCGGCTCTCGGTCTTCGGATGTGTGCGTTCGACCGGCGGCGTGCGGATGTGGACGTGCGCATATGGACAATGGCCGGATGCGGCTGCGTATGGAGCTTTTCGTCGACGATCTCGACGCGTCGGTTGCGTTCTACGTCGAGGCGCTCGGGTTCGTGGTCGAGCGACGGAGTCCCGGCTACGTCAGTGTTCGCCGCGGGGACGTTGTGCTCGGGCTCGGGCCCGTCTCCGGGCTGCCCGCGCTCGGGGACGACGGGCCCGGGTTCAGCCAGGAGCGGCTCGCCGGGCGCGTGCGCGGGCTCGGGGTGGAGATCGTGTTCGAGGTGCGAGATCGTGCGGAGTTGCGCTTGCTGTACGAGCACTGCGCGAACGCGCAGGTTGTGGTGGAGGAGCTGCGCGAGCGGCCGTGGGGGCTGGCTGACTTCCGGGTGGGTGATCCGGACGGGTACTACATTCGGATCACCCACACCTGACGGGAACTCTTGAGCAGCGCAGCCCTGGGGCTGGTGACCCGGACCGGGTACACCCAGGGAGCGGGCCCTGCAGGGCGGTGACCCGGACCGGGTACACCCAGGAAGCGGGCCCTGCAGGGCGGTGACCCGGACCGGGTACACCCAGGAAGCGGGCCCTGCAGGGCGGTGACCCGGACCGGGTACTGCATCCGGGTCACCCAGCACCTACACGGAGCTCAGCCCGTGTACGCCGCGAAGATCTTTGAGAACTCGTACGGGGACTGCGCGATGTTCGTGCACATGTACAGCGCGCCGTTGCAGGCGTTTCTGTCGCGGGTCTCTTCCCAGAACGCCAGCATGCCCAGGTGGTTCGTCTGGGCGAAGGCGACCAGCTGGCGTGCGTCGTTCTGGTCGTACGTGCCGCCGTCGTCGTTCTTGCCCAGCATCGGGGTGACGCCGAGCATGCGCCAGATCTGGGCGTCGGTCTTGCTCGGGTACAAACCCTTCAGTTGCGTGAAGGTGGACTGCGCGGCCTGGACCGCGAAGTTGCCGTAGTCGCCGGTGCTGCGCTGGTAGTCCATCGCCATCACGTTGACGAGGTCCAGGTTGACGCCGGCGTCGCGGGCTGAACGGACCACGTTGACGCCGTCGCTGGTGAGGCCCTCGGGCAGTACCGGCAGGGTCAGCGAGATCTTCACGCTCGGGCGGGCGGCCTGCAGCAGTGCCAGGGCCTGCGAGCGGCGGGCGATCGTCGTCGGGTCGGCGACCGCGGCGCCCTCGATGTCGAGGTCGATGTACTTCAGGCCGTACGCGTCCACGACCGCCTGGTACTCGGCCTCGACCTGGGCCGGCGTCGAGCACGCCTGGGCGAGCTCGATGCCGCTGGCCCCGCCGAACGAGATCTTCACGTCGCCGCCGCGGGCGCGGACGGCGTCGATCTGGTCCTTGGCCCAGGCGGCGCGCGGGTCGTACGCGTTGAACCACGATGCCTTGCACCCGGCGCTGTTGACGAACGCGAGCGTGAAGTTCTTGAGGTTGCCGCTCGTCGCCATGTCGGTGAGCGTCGGGGTGGGCCAGGCGCCCATGTCGACGTACGGGGCCACGGCGAGCGTCGTGCCCGTACCGCCGCCGCCACCACCGCCGCCGGCCTGGGTGGTCGCGCTCACCTGGTTGCTCGCGCCCGAGGCGTTGCCGGCCGCGTCGCGCGCCTTCACCGTGAAGGTGTAGGCGGTCGAGGCGGAGAGGCCGGATACGGTACCGCTGGTGCCGGTGACCGACGCCGCGAGCGCGCCGGCCTGGTAGATGTCATAGCCGGCGACGCCCACATTGTCGGTGGAAGCGTTCCAGGCGAGGCTGACGCTCGACGAGGTCGTGGCGGTGACGCGGAGGGTGCCCGGTACCGACGGCGCGGTCGTGTCTGTAACCCCGGCGCAGGAAGCGCCGTTGAGCTTGCAGTTCGCGGGCTTGCCCGAGCCGGACACGAGGAACCCGAAGCTGGCCGTCCCGCCGGGGGCGACCGTGCCGTTGTACGTCCGGTTGTTCGCGGTCACGTGCGTGCCGCTCTGGCTCATGAGCGCGTCCCAGTAGCTGCCCAGCGCCGAGCCGGACGGCAGGTCGAACTCGACCTTCCAAGCCGAGACGGTGGCGGCCGTCCCGTTCGTGATCGTGTACTTCGCCTGGTAGCCGCTGCCCCAGTCGGAGTCGTAACTCAGCGTCGCGGTAAGGGAACCGGCGGCCTGCGCCGGCGTCGTGATCGCCGCAATGCCGCCCGCGGTCACGAGGACCGCCGCGGCCGCGAGGGCGATCCGGAGTCGGGATGTCATCGCTGCCTCCAGACAAGACAGAATCCTATTGAGGCACAACGATAAATAAACTTAACTAAAAGTCAATGCTTCGATGGCTCGGGTCCGTGGTGGTGCGGACCGTTCCTCCCGCGAGACACCGCTCGGCGCTGGCGCGCCGTCGCTGCCAGGTCCGCGTGTAGTCACCCTCCCTTATCCGGTGGTCCGGCTCCCGGTGGTGGGCCCGGAAAGTCGGGCGCTACGCGCCGCGACTTTCCGATTTTTCGCCTGGCAGGCCATAAATCCGTTACGCCGGAATCTTGGGGCTTCGGCTGGACGCTGCGGATCTCGAACGCGGACTCGACGTCGGTCGACGGCGGTGGGGCGGTTGAGCGTTCGGTCTGCGCGATGATGCGCGGGTACCGGTCGTTCGTGGTGGGCGATCGAAGCGTTTCGTCGTTCGGTTCGCGCGAGTTTGCGACGTTGCGATCGTTTGCGCGGTGGCGAGCACCGCGCAAGCCCGTCGCGACCATCTCGCCGAGCCGGTTGGTGATCGGCAGCGAGCGGCGGGTGCTCTTGCCGACGTTGATGCGCGAGTTGGTTGTGCGTGCCGGCATGCCCCGCGTGTTGGCGTGTCGGTGCGCGTGGCGGACCGTGGGGCGTGCTGTGTCGGGATCGTTTGTGCATTGGCGGCGTTGATGCGCGGTGTCGGTCGTGCATGGTGGCTTGACGGCGTGTCGGTGCGCGTGGCGGACCGTTAGGCGTGCGGTGCCGGGATCGTCCGGATCGGGTGATGCGTCGGGTGGCACAGTGTGAGGCTTCGATGTGCGGACGGGCCGCGTGCGGCATGATGTGCCGATGGGACGGCACGAGCAGCGGCAGCGGTCGGGGGTCTGCATCGTCCGTGATCCGCGCCGCGCCGTGCCGCGGTGGCCGTGGCTGCTCCCGCCGCTCGGGCTCGCGCTGCTTCCGGCCGGGGTGGCCGTGGGGCTCTTCGCGGCCGCGGTGCTGCTGCTGGTGGTCGGGGCGTGCATGCGGTACGGCCAGGGCGGGGTCCGCATCGAGGGCTCCGCGCTCCCGGAGTGGCAGGCGGCCGAGGCGGCGCTGCGGGAGGTGCGGCTGCGGTGGCCCGTGCTCGGGGCGATGGCCGAGCCTGCGGACATCGGGCCGACGCTGGACATCACCCGGTACAACTTGGCGCGTCTCATTGCGGCCCGGGTCCGGCTGCGCGCGAACCTCGACGAGCTGCGCGCCACGCGCAAGGACCTCGGGGCGGGGAATCCGCGCGGCGAGCTGCGTGCGCGCCGTGACGATTCCGGCGGGCGGGAGTCGTGGGGCGAGCTGTATGCGAGCCGGGACGGCGCGGGGGCGCTGCGGGGCGAGCTGTACCCGAGTCGGGACGGCGCGCGGGAGCCAGGCGCGATTCGTGAGGACGCTGGCGCGGGGGCGCCGCGGGGTGAGCTGTACGTGAGTCGGGACAACGCCGACGCGGGGGCGTTGCGGGGCGAGCTGGACGCTGGCCGCGATGTCTCCGGCGCGCGGGAGCTGCGGGCGAGCCGTGATGATTCCGGCGCGGGCGAGGTGCGCGCCGGTCGTTGGGTGCTCGGCGGTGGGGATCTGCGCGATGAGCTCGACGAGCGCATCGAGGCGGCCGAGGATCGGCTCCGGGAACTCGGTGCGCAGCTCGCGGCGCGGACCGCGGCGCTCGGGCGGCTCGCTGCTTCGCTGGACGCGCATGAGCGGCGTGAGGTTGCCACGGCCCGGGCTCGGGTGCTGCTCGCGGGTGACATGCCGGGGGCGACGCTGCTCGCCGATCCGTTCGCGGAGGTGGGGGAGCGGACGGCGGCGACGCTCGCGGCGTACCGGGAGTTGTCCGAGCTTCGGCCGTTGTCGTCTGAGCGGTGATCTGGGAGTCCCCGCAACGTATGGACTGCGCGAACGTGCGTGAGTCGCCGTCTGAGCGGTGGCATGGGGGTCGGCGCAGTGTGCGAAACGTGCGACCAGTCGCCGTCTGAGCGGTGCCGTGGGAACTGCGCGAACGTGCGCAAGCTGCGTCTGAGGGGTGGCGTGGGAGCCGGCGCAGTGCGGGAACCGCGCGACCGTTGCCGTCTGGGCGGTGACCTCAGAGCCTGCGCGTGGCGGGACGACTGTCGGCGGCGGGGCGTCGGGCTCGGGAACTGTGCGAAACGTGATGTAAGGGGCGGTGGCCCTCCTGCGGCGTATCGAAGCTGTCCGAACTGCGACCGTCACCGTCCGAAACGTGATCGTAGGGGAGCGTTCCGGCGAACTACGATTAGGGCATGTCACCGGCCTACGGGCTCGGGATCGACTTCGGTACCTCGAACACGGTAGCCCTGATGCGCTGGCCGGACGGCCGGGTCAGGCCGCTGTTGTTCGATGCCAACCCGTTGTTCCCGTCCGCCGTCTTTGCCCCGACCAAGCCGGGCGCGGGATCGGCCGTGCCCGGAGGCGATCTCGTGGTCGGGGGCGACGCGCTGCACCACGCGCGGTTCGACCCCGCGGGGCTGGAGCCCAATCCTAAGCAGCACATCGACGAGCCGACCATCCTCCTCGGCGAGCGTGAGGTTGCCGTCGTCGATCTTTTCGCGGCGGTACTGCGGTACGTGTTCACCGAGGCCAAGCGCGTCGCCGGGTCCGATGACTTCGCCGTGGCGATCGCACACCCGGCCGGGTGGGGGACGCAGCGGCGGGCGGTACTGGCCGAGGCCGCGCGCCGGGCCGGGCTCGGTGGTAGCGGCGGCCCGGGCAACAGCGGCGGCCAGGGCGGACAGGGCGGCGGCGCGCAGGGTGGTGGCGGTGGCGGGGTGCCCGCGCTGCTCGTGCCCGAGCCGGTCGCGGCCGCGCACGCGTTCACGGCGGTGCTCGGGCAGCAGGTGCCGGACGGGAAGGCGCTGGTCGTGTACGACCTCGGCGCCGGCACGTTCGATGCCAGCGTCGTGGTGCGCCGGGCCGCCGGGTTCGAGGCGGTTGCCGTGGACGGGCTCACCGATGTCGGCGGGCTCGATATCGACGCGACGATTGTGCGGTGGCTCGCGGAGCGGTACTCGCCGGGCGACCCCGAGCTCTGGACCCGCCTCGCCGACGCGCAGGACCCCGAGTCGCTGCGCCACCGGCGGATGCTCTGGCACGACGCCCGCGTCGCCAAGGAGATGCTCTCGCGCGCGCCCGCGGTGGTACTGCAGATGCCGGCCCCGCTCAACGTCGACTCGCAGCTGACCCGCGAGGAGTTCGAGGCGGCCGCGAAGCCGCTGCTGGAGCGCACCGTGTTCACCACGGCCGCGCTCATCCGCCAGGCCGGCATCGCGCCCGGGGACGTGGCCGGCGTGCTGCTCGTCGGCGGTGGCAGCCGCATCCCGCTCGTGGCGACCATGCTGCACCGGGCCCTGAACGTGGCCCCCACCATCACCGAGCAGCCCGAGATCGTCGTGGCGGAGGGGTGCCTGCTGTCGTTGTCGGCGCCGCCCGCCGACGGGACGGGGGAGGGCTCGCCACTGTGGCCGGCCGCGGCCGCGGCGGCCGCCCCGTACGCCTCGATGGCCGCCGGCCCGTCGTCCCCGGCGCCGTCGATGTCGCCCCCGATGGCCGGTTCATCCCCATTCGGCGGAGCCGCTTCGCTGGCCGGAGCCGGAGCCGGAGCCGGAGCCGGAGCCGGAGCTGGAGCTGGAGCTGGAGCTGGAGCTGGAGCTGGAGCTGGAGCTGGAGCCACAGGCGTAGCCGGAGCTGGCGCTGGGCTGGCCGGCGGTGCCGCTGGAGCTGGCGCCGGGGCAGGCGCGCTCGCCGGAGCCGGTGCCGCCGCGGGTCCGGCCGCTGCCCAGAGTCCGCAAGCGGCCCAGAGCCCGCAAGCGGCCCAGGCCCAGCCGATGCAAGCACCGCCCGCGGATCAAGCAGGAACGGATCCGGGCATCATGTGGCCGGATCAGGGCTCGCCCGCCGCGGCCGGATTCACCACGCCACCCGCCGCCTCGACCTCGGCCCCGCCCGCCGGCTACATCCCAACGTCGTATGCGCCGCCAGCCTCGGGCCCGCCGGCCGGGTACGGCGCCCCCGTCTCCGCGCCCCCCGTATCCGGAATGCCGTACTCGGCCCCGCCCGTGTCGGGAGTGCCGGCCTCCGGACCACCCGTGTCCGGCGCACCGGTCTCCGGAGTGCCGCGCGGTCGCGTGTACCAGACGGGCGCGTACCCCACCGTCCAGCCCCCGCCGAACCAGCCCCCGCCGAACCAGCCGCCGCCGTTCCAGCCGCCCGTGCCCGTGCCGATGCCGGCCGTGCCGCGGTACCTGCCGCCGCCGCCCGCCATGGCCGGCGCGCCCGTGTCGCCCGGGCCGTCCAGCCGGGTCGTGCCCGTGTACGACGACCGGCCCCCGGCGCCCCCGCGCAAGGGCGGGCGCAACTGGCTCAACGCGCTGCTCGTCGTCATCGCGCTGCTCGCCGTGGCCGGGGCGGGCACCACCGTGTACCTGGTGCAGCTCGGCAAGGACAAGCCCTCGGCCAACAGCCAGTCCCCGGGCGCCGGAACGTCGGCGAACCCGGGCAACGCCGGTGCGGGCAACGCGGGATCGGCGGATCCGACCGGCACCGGTACCGAGCCGACCGAGACCACCCACGCCCCGGCGACCACGGCCACCAAGACCGAGACGATCACCGCCCCGGACGTCAGCGGCCAGTACGTCGAGTACGCCAAGGAGCAGTTCCGGGACAAGGGTTTCACCGGCACCTTCAAGATCACGAAGCGGCCGACGGACGACCCGGACCAGGTCGACCACGTGCTCGCGCAGGACCCCAAGGCGAACAACCGCGTGGCCAAGAACGGCACCGTGACGCTGACCGTCGGCTCGGAGCCCGTGACGCCGTCCAGCCACCCCGCTCCGACGACGACCGGCCCCCGGCCGACGTCGACCTGACCGAACGAAAGGGTTGTACGCGGTTGGCAGACTGAGGCCGCACCGTCCACTGCGGACACCCCTTGAGGAGCGGCGGATGTCGAACACCAACACGTACCTCGACCAGGTCGTCAGGCAGCAGGAGCGGCTGGAGTCCGACCTGCGCTCGAAGCGCGCCGCGCCCGCGGGCGGGCCGCCGCCACCGCCGGAACGGGCGCGCGCCGAGGGCGGGCGGCAGCCCACACCCAACGCCGTCGAGGTGCGGGTGACCGGGTTCGGGCGCTGGAAGACGGTACTCGTCCCGCCGAACGCGTTCGTCGTGCACACGCGCCGCGGCCGGGCCGAGCCGCTGCACGTCGGGCTCGGGGTGTCGTTCCGGTACAACCCGGCGACCGACTCGTACCTGGTGGTGCCGGGCGCCATGCAGACCATCCTGATCAACGCGTACTGCATCTGCCGCGAGCTTCAGGGCGTACTGGTGCAGGCTTATGTGCAGTGGATCATTCAGGACTTCGCGACCGCGTACCGCCGGCTCGACTTCGGCGACGCCGAGGACCCCATGCGACTGGTCAACCTGCAGCTCAAGGAGCAGGCCGAGGCGGCGATCAAGGACAAGGTCTCAACCCTGGGCGTTGCCGATGTACTGAGCGACAAGCAACCGATCATCGAGGAGCTCACGGCGCGGCTGCGCGCGGTCGCGGAGGGCTCGGGCGCCGACGACGGGCTCGGGCTGCGGATCGTCACGGTGCAGATCAAGGAGGCGGTGGTCAGCTCGCCGCGGCTGTGGGAGAACCTGCAGAAGCCGTACCGCAGCGAGCAGGGCCGCATCGCCCGCCTGGCCGAGCTCGCGGCCGAGGAGGCCGTCGCCGAGCGCGAACTGACGGCCCAGCGCCAGCGCGAGACGCAGCGCATCGCCAGCGACCGCGACCTCGCCGACCTGCGGGCGCAGAGCGCGGCCCACGAGTTCGACCGCGAGGCGAGCGAGGCCCTGCGCCGCTCCCAGCGCGAGCAGGAGGACGCCCGCGCGCTCGCCGACCTGCAGGACGCGACGAACCGGCACGCCTTGACGCTGGAGCGCGAGCTCGCCGCCGAGGAGGCCGAGATCGGGCGCCTGCGCATCGAGCGCGAGGCGGAGCTGACGCGGCTGGGCGCGGAGGCGGAGCTGGCCCTGGGCGCGGCCCGGGCCCGCGACGCGCACGAGCGCGCGCTGCTGGACGTCGAGCGGGAGCGGCAGCGGGCGGAGATCGCCAACGTACGCTCGCCGGAGAGCGTGCAGGCGCAGCTGATCGACCGCCTGCCGGAGATCGTGGCGAAGCTGCCCAAGCCCGCGGAGCTGCGCTCGGTGACGATAGGCGGCAACGACGGCACGTCGATCGCGAGCGTCGTCGCGGAGCTCACGGCGGTCGTCAACGCCCTGCGGCAGCCCTGAGCTCCGGGGCCCTGCGGCAGCGGATGATCTCGACTGCGCTGACGGCGCTGGATTGCAACGGGTAAGGCGAAGGCCCGCCCGGGAAAACCGGGCGGGCCCTCGGAAAAACCGTTACGGCAGAACGTAGTTCTCGTTCAGCGCCGCGCCGCGGTCCGGCTTGTACTGGTCGAAGCCGCGCGGGTCGCACTGCAGGCCACCGTTGATGCAGTGGTCCGAGAGGGCCTTCAGGGTCGGGGCGTCCCACGCGTTGTAGACGTCGTAGTGGAACGAGTACCCGCGGCCGCTGGAGAAGTGCACGTTTGCCATGTTGCCGCTGACCGGCCAGGCCATCTTGAACTCGATCATCGGCACGGCGACCGGGTGGTCCTGCGGGCAGACGCCCACGACCGGGTACGCCATGTGCGACTTGTGGTCCGGCGTGTCCAGGTGCAGGCCGTCCCAGCAGCTGGGGGCCTGGAACCGGACGTTGAGCTGGCTGCCGGCGACGCAGTTGGCGGGGATGTCCCACTGGTTGGTGATGTCGCCGCACTCGAAGCCCTCGACGTGGCCGGGGTGGTTCTTGAACTCGTCGAGCGTCGAGGCCGGGCTGCCGACGACGTAGCGCAGGCCGGCCGGGAACGGGCGGACGCTGCGGTAGTCGAGGACCCCGCTCTTGTAGTAGATGACCTGGCGGCCGACCGGCTGCACGGCCTGGTCGCCGTTGAGCAGCGTCGGCATCCAGTACGCGGTCTTGTCGCCCGGCGTGATGCAGGCGGTGCCGCCGGCCTGCAGCGAGGCGAGCGTCGTGTTCGCGTTGGTGGTGGTGTTGCCCATGAACGTGTGCGAGTGCGACGCGCCCGGCAGGCCGTAGAACACGATCGGGTCGTCCGGCAGGTTGCTGCGGCTCACCGAGCAGTTGGCCTGGAACTCGTGGTGGGTCGTCGGCGGGTTGGTGGCCGGCGGGGTGGCCGTCGACGGGACCACGCCCGTGACCGGCGGGTTGGCCATGACGTACCCGGGGCCGTCCGACGCCGGCGGGGTGGTGCCCGAGGTGCCGTAGACCTTGAACTCGTACAGCGAGTAGCCGTAGCCGGTGCCGCGCTGCGTGCCGTACATGCGCACGTAGCGGCCGGAGCCGGTGACGTTCAGGGTCTCGGTGCCGCCGTTGCTCGTGGTGGTGCTGTAGATGCTGGTCCAGGCGTTGCCGTCGGCCGAGGTCTGGATCTGGTAGGCCTTGGCGTAGGCGGCCTCCCACTGCAGCACGACCTGGGAGATCGTGGCGGTGGAGCCGAGGTCGACCCGCAGCCACTGCGGGTCGCTCCACTGGCTGCTCCAGCGGGTGGTGTTGCTGCCGTCGAAGGCGGCCGCGGCCGGGGACTCGCCGAGCTCCGTCGACGAGGCGAGCGCGGGCCGGTTCTGTGACAGCAGGGTGGCGGTGGCCGCGTCGGCGGACGTCAGCTGAAAGGCGCCGACGACCATCGACGCCACCACGGCGGTGGTGACCCCGATGGGGATCCCGATTCTTCTGAGGCGTCTGGTTCTCAATGCAGCTCCCAGGGGTGTGGGGCGCCGGTGGCGGACCGGCTGGGTGCGCGCTCGGAGAGCGCTCTCCCATGTTGCGCCCGCTGCGGCGACCCGTCAATACGTTGGCCGTGCCGGATGCCTTGTAACCGTGCAAATAGGACGAAGATGAGCGGAATTTAAGACAGTCAGGGAGAGCGCTCTCCACTCGCAACGCCGCGTCCGATCACCGCCAGACCGCGGGTGCGGCGGCAGCCATGCTGAACGGCATGAACGAACTGCATGGCAAGGTCGCGCTGGTCACCGGGGGATCGCGGGGGATCGGGGCGGCGATCGCGCGGGAGCTCGCGGCCCGCGGCGCGGATGTGGCGATTACGTACCAGAGCGGGGCGGCCCCGGCGGCCGCGGTCGCGTGCGAGATCAAGGAGCGGGGTCGGAGAGCGCTTACCCTCCAGGCCGACAGCGCGGACGCGGCGGCGGTCGCGGGCGCCGTCGACGAGGCTGCCGAGCTGCTCGGGCGCCTGGACATCCTGGTCAACAACGCGGCGATCTTCCTGCCCGGCGCGGAGGGCATCGACGACCTCGACCGGACCCTGGCGGTAAACGTGCGCGGCCCCTACGCGGCCGCGCGGGCGGCGGCCCGGCATCTCAGCGCCGGCGGCCGGATCGTGAACATCGGCAACAACGTGGCCGAACGAGTGCCTTTTCCCGGACTCACGGTGTACGCCCTGAGCAAGACCGCCCTCGCCGGCCTGACGAAGGGCCTGGCGCGCGAGCTCGGCCCCCGCGGGATCACGGTGAACCTCGTGCATCCCGGCCCCACCGACACCGACGCCAACCCGGCCTCCCAGCCGAACGCGGCGGCGATGGCCGGGCTGACCGCGCTCGGCCGGTACGCGGACGCGGCCGAGATCGCCTCGGTGGTGGCGTTCCTGGCGGGCGACGACGCCGGCTACGTGACGGGCGCGTCGATCAGCGCCGACGGCGGCTGGGCCGCTTGAGCAGGCGGCCTGGGTGACGGCGAACGCGAGCAGCAGCGGGACCGCGACGTGAGGTACACCCCGCCCAGGCCGATCGCGGCCGCGCCCAGGGCCATCGTGCTCCACCGCGCGGCCGGGCGCAGCGCGAGCGCGACGCTACCGAGCGCGGTGGCGGCCGCCACGCCCTCGACCTGGCCATCCACCGCCGCGGCTGGGCGGCTGCGGGTGCACGCCGCCCGCGCGCACGCCCTCACCAGCGGTCCCGTGGGCCGGCGCCCCGCTGCGCACCGTACGCCCGCGCTGCTGATTCTGTGCATGGTCGTGGGGGCGGTGGCCGGGCCGCTCGGCGTGTCCGTCGGCTTCGCCGTCGGGGCCGCGCTGACCTGGCCCGTCGCGCTGCTGTGGATCCGGCACGCGACCGGGCTGCCGGTCGGTGGGCTGTTCACGCACGGCCTGCGGCCCTCGCGGCCCTGGCGCTCGCCGGCGGCGCGGCCTGGCTGACCGCGCGCCGCCCGGCTCGGGCTGGTGGGGGCTGATCGTCGCGGGCCTGCTGGGTTCCGGCGTACCTGGCCGTGCCGGCCCTGGTGGGGCCCGCCCTGCGGCGGTGGTAGCAGCGGCGGCGACCGTCAGAGGCGCTGGGGCACGCGCAGGCCCAGGTCGTGGTAGGCCGCGTCGATCACTGTCGCGTACGAGGCGATCATCCGCGTGTGGCTGAACCGCTCCCGGCTGCCCAGCAGCCTCGGGGTGAACTCCGCGCGGCGGTCGACCGCCTCCGACCAGCCCGCCGCGATCGCGTCCGGCTCCGCCGCCGTGATCAGGCCGTGGCCGGCGACGATGATCGCGGTGTCGCCGATGTCGGTCGAGACCGGTACGGCGCCGCACATCGCGCCCTCGATCAGGCACAGCGGGGCCGCCTCGCCGCTGGTGGACGTGAGGGCCACGACGTCGCTGGCCGCGTACACGGCCTCCATGTCGCGGCGGATGCCCAGCAGGTGCACGCGGGCCAGGAACCGCGGCTCGTCGTCGAAGAGGTCGTTGAGCAGCCCGCACAGCTCGGCGTTGGCCGTGGTCATGCCCGCCCCGCACAGCAGGACGTGGCCGTTGGGCTCGCGCTCGAGGTAGCGGCGCGCGGAGGCCAGGAACAGCGGGATGTTCTTCATCGGGTCGTAGCGGGCCGCGAGGGTGACCACCTCGGCCTTGGCCGGCACGCCGAGCGCGCGGCGCAGCGCGGCCCGACGCCGGGCCGGCACCGGCTGGAAGCGGGAGAGGTCCACGCCGTTCGGGATCACCTTGAGCAGCCCCGCGGGGATGCCCGCCGCCTCGTACGCCGAGCGCGTCGACTCCGCGCAGCAGATCGCGGCGGCGACCCGGCCGTCCGCGACAGCGGTCTTGAACTCCGTCAGCGCACTGCCCTGGTTCTCCGGGTCGGAGCGATGCAGGCAGACGATCACCGGGCGGTGCGGGAAGCCCGGCCGGTTCACCAGCCGCAGCGGCTGTTCCTTGAGCGACAGGATGATGTCGGCGCGCTCCGCGTGCGCGATCGCGGTCGCGACCTCCGACGGGCTGAACGTCTTGCGGGCCGCGGTTTCGCCCCCGATCCGGCGGCCCAGCGAGCGGACCTCGACGCCGATCGCGCTCAGCGAGCGGTAGCTGGCGTCCTCCTCCATGCGCTGCAGGAGCGTCTCGCGGCGCATTGCCGCGTAGATGCTCAGCACCGAATGGTGGTGGCTCCCACCGGTGTGCAGCCCGGCCACGACCGTGGTGTGCAGGGCCCGGGCACCCCCGGAGAAGAAGCCCTCATAGATCGACATCACGCGGAGTTGGCTAGTCACGGGCAAATCATCACCCGTCGTGGCCGTCCTGTCAGGCTGAACCAGTGAACTGTGCGTTTCCGGGAAGTCACGGATTGGCCGACGTCGTCCCTCGATACGGTGAGTCGTCCGAACGGCGCCGCTGGGTCATCCGAACCGCCACTATCATGTCCATTTTTGTCCGGACAAGTCGCGGCGATCACTCCGGGCCCGGCACGCTCACCAGGCCGGACTCGTACGCCAGGATCACCAGCTGCACCCGGTCGCGCACCCCGGCCTTCGCGATCGCCCGGGTGACGTGGGTCTTGGCGGTGAGCGGGCTGATGTACAGCGCCCGCGCGATCTCCTCATTGGACAGTCCACTCGCGACCAGCCGGACCACCTCGGCCTCCCGCGCGGTGAGGAAGTCCAGCCGCCGCCCGCCGCCCCCGAGCGGCCGCCGCGCGAACTCGGTCACCACCCGGGCCGTCACGCTCGGCGACAGCAGCGCGTCGCCCGCCGCCACCACGCGCACCGCCCGGCGCAGGTCGTCCGGCTCGACCTCCTTGGTCAGGAACCCGCTCGCCCCCGCGCGCAGGGCGGCGAAGACGTACTCGTCGGTCTCGAACGTCGTCAGCACCACCACTCGCGTCCCCGCCAGCGCGGGATCGCCGCAGATGAGCCGGGTCGCGGCGATCCCGTCCAGCCCGGGCATCCGGATGTCCATGAGCACGACGTCGGGCCGATGCGCCCGCGCGGCGCGCACCGCCTCGTCCCCGGTGCCCGCCTCGGCCACGACGTCGATGTCCCGGCTGCGCCGCAGCAGGCTGCCGAACCCGGCCCGGACGAGGGCCTGGTCATCGGCGAGCACGACGCGCACGGTCATGCCGGAATTTTCGCGTGTACCACGAAGCCTCCGTCGCCCGCCCCCGCGCTGAACGAGTCGCCGGGCGGCGCGCCCGCGCCGGACGAGTCGCCGGGCGGCGACCCCGCGCCGAAGGAGTCGCCGGGCGGCGACCCCGCGCTGAACGAGCCCCCGAGCGCCGCGACCCGCTCGGCGAGTCCCCGCAGCCCGTGCCCGGTCCGCCCCGCGCCCGCGCCCGCCCCGTCGTCGGCCACGGTGACCTCGGTGGAAGGTCCATAGTGGACCCGGACCGTCGCGTGGCGGGCCCCCGCGTGCTTGACCACGTTCGTGAGGGCCTCCCGGACGACGGCGGCCGCGACCAGCCGTACCGGCAACGGCACCTGATCCTCGTCGCCGTCGACGTGCAGGGCCGCGTCCAGCCCGGCCGCGCGGACGCTCGCGACGAGGTCCTCGAGCGCCGGCGGGGCCACGGGCGGGGCGACGCCGTCGCCGCCGGTGGTGCGCAGGACGCCCACGAGCGCGGACAGGTCGGCCATCGCGCGGCGGCGGATGTCCTGGGCGAGGCGCAGGGCCGCGCGGGCCTCGTCGGGGTCGGAGTCGAGCGCGTCCGCGGCGACGTTGACGTGCACGCCGACCACGACGAGCGTGTGCGCCACCGCGTCGTGCACCTCCTGGGCCAGCCGCAGCCGCTCGGCGGTGCGCTGCTCGTCGAGCTCGGTTCGCAGCCGCTGCAGAGACTCGGCCTGCAGGTTGCGCCAGTTGCGGTACGACACCGTGAAGCCGATCGCCGCGGACACCCACAACGCGTCGGTCGCGACGCCCGACATGGCCGCGCGGGCGGTGTGCCCGAGCACGGTCCAGTCGAGGTTGAACGCGATCAGCGCGTGCAGCACGACGGCCGCGACCACCGCGGTCGTACGCCGGGCGAGCGCCGCCTGCACGTAGAGGAGGGTGGCCGGCCAGAGCCAGCCCGCGTCGGTCAGGTGCGAGATGCGCAGCGCCGCGATGGTCGCGGCCGCGAGGGCGAGCGCGCTGAGGGGGTACCGCCGCTGCAGGAACAACAGGCCGAAGAGCGCCCCGGCGAGGCTGATCGGCCCCGGGTCGGCGAGCGGGGCCCCGGCCGCCGCGGTCGCGCTGAGCACGCCGAGCACGGTGATCGCGCCGAACGCGCCGGTGGTGGCCCGGGTCAGCGGTTGCATTGGACCACCGTCGCACGTCCGATGACGGTGAGCCCGCTCCCCGCCCGCGCGGCGGTGGGCGGGCCGAGCGTGGAGAGCACCCCGATGAGTGCGGAGGCCAGGCCGATGACCAGGCCCTGGTTCATCTTGTTCATGCCGCCGACGCTAGGGACCAGCGCGGTCGCGGTCGTCCTGCCGGCGGTGACACCGGGGCGTACACCATTTGGTGTATGCCCCGGTCCCGGGTGTCCGGGTGGGTGGGCGAACGGCCCGCGGATAGCTTGGCCGGCATGGCGAACCCACTCCGCTGCGGCAAGCACGTCATCCTGGCGAACCCGGCCTCGCGCATCCCGGTGTGGATGGAGTGCGCGGTGCACCGGTTCACGCCGCTGCAGGTGACCCGCCGCTACACCGGCATCGTGGAGCTGGAGTTCAGCCACGAGGAGACGCTGCGCCTCGACTGGATCGTCGAGCACGCGATGCTCTGAGCGGCGCGGCCGCTCAGTCCAGGTAGCCGGGGTAGAGCAGCGCCAGCTCGTCCGGGTACGCGGCGATCAGCCGGAGCTCGTCGTCGGTCAGCGGGCGTCCCGTCGACGCGTTGACCAGCTGGACGAGCTTGAACGTCCTGGCCTCGTCGGTCACCTCGACGCCGAGGTCCTCCAGCACGTGCCGGTAGCCGGCCAGCCCGCCGTACTCGCCGGTGAGCACGATCCGCCCGGCGCGCGCGTGCCGGTCGGCCGGGTACGGGCCGAGCAGTTCTTCGTCGTAGAGCTCGTAGTTGCGGTGGTCCTTCAGCGCCCCGTCGGCGTGGATGCCGGACTCGTGCGCGAAGGCGTTCGGGCCGACACCGGGCTGGTTGTTCGGCAGCGGCTGGCCGAACGCGTACGCGGCCCAGGCCGCGAACCGCCGCGCCCACGTCAGGTCGAGGGCGTCGCCGATCTCCGCGCCGTCCGGCACGCCGAAGCCGTGGCGCAGGGCCAGGATGCACGAGATCAGGTCGGCGTTGCCGGAGCGTTCGCCGATGCCGTTGACGCACGTGTTGATCCAGGCGTCCTGCCCGGCGGCCAGGTCGCCGAACGCGCCCGCGAGTGAGTTGGCCACGGCCATCCCCAGATCGTTGTGGCAGTGCGTCTCGATCGGCCGGCCGACGGCCGCGGCCAGCTTGGCGAAGCGCTCGCCGATGCGGGCGGGGGTGTCGCCGCCGATCGTGTCGCAGTACCGCAGCCGGTCCGCCCCGGCCTCCCGCGCGGCCAGCCCGAACTCGGTGAGGAAGCCCTCGTCGGTGCGGGAGCCGTCCTCGGCGTTGACCCCGACCGTCTCGGCGCCGGCGGACTTGGCCGCGCGCACGGCCGCCGTCATCTCCCGGATCAGCGCGTCGCGGTCGAGCCGGCCGCGGAACTTGTTCTGCAGCATCTGGTCGGACGTGGAGATGGACAGGTTGTAATGCCGCAGCCCGAGCCCCGCGGAGCGCTCCACGTCGGCGGCGACCGCGCGGCACCAGCCCGACAGCCGCAGCGACCCGAACGCGCCGGCGCGCTCGAGGGCGGTCTGGGCGCGGACGTACGGCACCTCGTGGAACAGGAACGGGAACCCGATCTCGGACTGCGCGACGCCGAGCCGGCCCAGGTAGAAGTTCACCATCGTCTTGCCGAACTTGGACAGCCCGGTCCGGGCCGTCTGTACCCCGTCGCGGTTGGTGACGTCGAGGAAGTGGATTTGAGGCATGCCCTCAGGTTGACTGTCGTACCTGATTTGTGTCAACGTTGACTAAAATCAACATCTAGCGAAGCGGAGGTCCGTGGCATGAGCGAGTGGATGAGTGCCGAGCAGGCGGCGCTCCGGCTGGGGGTCAAGGCGGCGACGCTCTACGCGTACGTCAGCCGGGGCACGCTGACCCGGCGCAAGGCCGACGGCCGCAGCGTCTTCAACCGCGCCGAGATCGAGGAGCTGGCCGGGCGCGGGCGACCGCGGCGCCAGGCCGGCACCACCGAGCTCGTCATCGAGTCGGCCGTCACGATGCTCGGCGCGGACCGGCACTACTACCGCGGGCGGGACGCGGTCGGGCTCGCCGCCACCTGGCGGCTCGAGCAGACCGCGACCTGGCTGTGGACGGGCGCGGAGGCGGGGGCGCCGGAGGTCTGGGAGACGGCGCCCGACGCGCTCGCCGCCGCCCGGGAGGCCCAGCGCGGCCTTTCGCCCGACGTGCTGCCGCTCGAGCGGCTCCAGGTCATCGTCACCGCGCTCGCCGTCGCCGATCCGGTGCGGTACAACCTCGAACCGGCCGCCGTCGCGCAGACCGGCAAGGGGCTCATGGCCGGCATGGTCGACGCCTTGCCGTCCGAGGCTTCGCCGGACGGCCGGGACCGGGGGCTGCACGCGCGGCTGTGGCGCAAGCTGTCGGGTGCCGGGGCCGGGGAGCGCCTCGCCGACGTGCTGCGGTTCGCGCTCGTCCTGCTCGCCGACCACGAGCTCGCCGCGTCCACGCTCGCCGCCCGCGTCGCCGCCTCGGTCCGCGCGGACCCGTACGCCGTGGTCACCACCGGGCTCGGCACCACCAGCGGGGCCCTGCACGGCGGGGCTTCGCTCGGGGTCGAGTCACTGCTGGCCGAGGTCGGCGAGCCGGGGCGGGCCGCGCAGGCGATGGGGGAGCGGCTGCGGCGCGGCGAGCGCATCGCCGGGTTCGGGCACATGGTGTACCGGGCCGGCGACGGGCGCGGGGACGCGCTGCTGGAGCGGGTACGCCAGGCGGTACCCGGCCACCCGCGGCTCGCGGTCGCCGACGCGGTGCTGGACGAGGCGCGGCGGCGCGCGCTGCCCGCCATGAACATCGACTTCCCGCTCGGGCTGCTCACCCACCTGGCCGGCATGCCCCGCGGGGCCGGCGAGGCGATCTTCGGCGTCGCGCGCACGGCCGGCTGGCTCGCCCACGCGATGGAGGAGTACGCGAAGCCGACGCGGCTGCGCCTCCGCGCCGCCTACACGGGCCCGCTGGAGTAGCCGACGACGCTACAGTCGGTTGGTGACCACGGACAATCCGTTCTTCGTGCCGAGCGACCTGCCCTACCAGCTGCCGCCGTTCGACCGCATCGAGGTCGAGCACTACCTGCCGGCCTTCGAGCGCGGCATGGAGGAGCAGCGCGCCGAGGTCGCCGCCATCGTCGCCGACCCGGCCCCGCCGACGTTCGACAACACCCTGGTGGCCCTGGAGCGCTCGGGGCGGACCCTGCAGCGCGCCTCCGCCGCGTTCTTCACCCTGACGAGCTCGCACACGTCGGACCGGCTCCAGGAGATCGAGGCCGAGGTGGTACCGCGGCTGTCGGCCCACAGCGACGCCATCATGCTCGACGCCGGGCTGTACACCCGCATCAAGGATCTCTACGACCGCCGCGGCGAGCTCGGCCTCGACGCCGAGGGTGCCTGGCTGCTGGAGCGCTACCGCACCGACTTCGTGCGGGCCGGCGCCGAGCTGTCGCCCGGGCAGCACGAGCGGCTGCGCGAGATCAACGCCGAGCTGGCCGGGCTGGCGACCGAGTTCGGCAACCTGGTGCGCGACGAGATGAAGGCCCGCGCCGTGATCGTCGAGGACGAGGCGGCCCTGGACGGGCTCTCCGCCGACGCCGTGGCCGCCGCGGCGGTCGCCGGCAAGGACCGGGGCCTCGACGGGCAGTACGCGCTCAACCTGGTCCTGCCCACGTCGCAGCCGCCGCTGGCCGCCCTGCACGACCGGGCCCTGCGCGAGCGGCTGCACAACGCCTCCATCGGCCGCGGGGCCGGCGGCGACAACGACACCACCGGCCTGGTGCTGCGCATCGTGCGGCTGCGGGCCGAGCGGGCCCGGCTGCTGGGCTACGAGCACCACGCCGCGTACACCATCTCCGACAACACCGCCCGCTCGGTCGCCGCGGTCGAGGAGATGCTCGCCAAGCTCGTCCCGGCGGCGATGGCCAACGCCGCCGCCGAGGCCGACGACCTGCAGGCCGTCATCGGCGACGAGTTCACGCTGCGGCCCTGGGACTGGTCCTACTACACCGAGCGCCTGCGCCGCGACCGCTACGCCATCGACGGGAGCGAGCTGCGGCCGTACTTCGAGCTGGAGCGTGTCCTGCACGACGGCGTCTTCTTCGCCGCGGAGAAGCTGTACGGGCTGCGCTTCACCGAACGGCCGGACCTGCACGCGTACCATCCCGACGCCCGCGTCTTCGAGGTCTTCGACCATGACGGGAGCCCGCTCGGGCTCTACATCGGCGACTTCTTCACCCGCGCGTCCAAGCGCGGCGGCGCCTGGGCCAACGCGCTGGTGCCGCAGGCGCGGCTGTTCGGCACGTCCCCGGTCGTGTGCAACAACCTCAACGTGAACCGCGCGCCCGACGGCGAGCCGACGCTGCTCACCCTCGACGAGGTCCGCACCCTGTTCCACGAGTTCGGGCACGCGCTGCACACGCTGTTCTCCTCGGTGCAGTACCCGAAGTTCGCCGGCACGCGCGTGCCGCGGGACTTCGTCGAGTACCCCTCCCAGGTCAACGAGGTGTGGATGTTCTGGCCGGAGGTGCTCGAGAACTACGCCCGCCACCACGAGACCGGCGCCCGCCTCCCACAGGAGGTCGTGGACCGGCTCGACGCGGCCGAGCGGTTCAACAAGGGGTACGCGACGGTGGAGTACCTCGCCGCGACCCTGCTCGACCTGGCCTGGCACACGCTGGACGCCGAGCGCGCCGAGGCGGTCACCGACGTCGTGGCCTTCGAGGCCGAGGCGCTGGAGCGGGCCGGCGTGGCCACGCCGTTCGTGCCGCCGCGCTACCGCACGCCGTACTTCGCCCACATCTTCAGCGGGGCGGCGTACAGCGCCGGCTACTACTCGTACATCTGGAGCGAGGTCCTCGACGCCGACACCGTCGACTGGCTCACCGAGCGCGGCGGCCTGCTCCGCGACAGCGGCGACGCGTTCCGCGACGGCCTGCTGGCCAAGGGCGGCAGCGCCGACTCGATGGACGTGTACCGCGCGTTCCGGGGCCGCGACCCACTGATCGAACCGCTGCTCAGGCGCCGTGGGCTACTCGGTGACGCTGAGTAAAGTTCCTTAGTCTTCCTTAGGTTTTTCATAAGGCGGTGGATCCCGCCTTTCGGTACGGGCGCCACGTTCGTAAGCTGTCGCGGTGCGTGGCGCCACCCCCCGGCGCAGGCGCGCGGCCGCACGTCGTCTGCACCTGAGCAGACTGATGCTGCTGGCCGTGGTCAGCCTCGTCGCCTCGTTGATCAGTGTCGGTGTGTCCTGGGCGATTTTCCCGGATCGGCCGGCAACCCCCGTTGCGGATGACGTCAGCTTCGACTCCGCCAAGTTCTACGAGACGCACGCCCGGGCGAACGCGGCCCGGGGCGCGGCCCAGGCGGTGCTGCCGGGCCAGCCGCTGGTGCCGAAGCCGGTCGCGGGCATGACCCAGGAGCAGACGAACAACGCCTACATCGTCGTGGAGGTCGCCCGGCAGATGAACCTGCCGGAGCGCGCGATGGTGGTGGCGATCGCGACGGCCCTGCAGGAGACGTACCTCAAGAACCTGGCGAACCCGAAGGTCCCCGCGTCGATGAAACTCCCGCACGAGGGCACCGGCACGAACTACGACTCGGTGGGCATCTTCCAGCAGCGGGTCAGCATCTGGGGAACGCCTGAGCAGCTCATGGACCCGGCATTCGCGTCGGCCAAGTTCTACGCGAAGCTGCAGAAGGTCAGCGGCTGGGAAAAAATGAGCGTCACGAACGCCGCGCAGGCCGTGCAGCGCAGCGCCTTCGCGAGCGCTTACGCCAAGCACACGACGACGGCTCAGAAGATCGTCGACGAGCTGACGGCTAACGACTGATTCGCGGAGTGTTGGCGCGATAAGTCGGGCGCTCCGCGCCGCGACTTATCGGATTTGTCGCCTGACCGGGCATAAGTACGATAAGTCCGATCACGAAAGCCTCGAACTTATCGAGGTCTCACCACTGGTCCAACCAGTTGATGAGTGGCAGACTCCCCGGACATGGAGTTCGTGCCCGCCAGCCGCACCTCAGTGTCCGACCACGTATTCGCCCAGCTCCGCGACGCCATCCTCGCCGGCGGGTACCGCCCCGACGACAGCCTCCCGAGTGAGCGCGACCTCGCCGCCGGGTTCGAGGTGAACCGGCATGCGGTGCGGGAGGCTCTGCGAAGGCTCCAGCAGCTGGGCCTCGTCCGGGTCGCTCAGGGCGGCGCCACCAAGGTGCTGGACTGGCGCGAGCACGCCGGCCTCGACCTGGCCATGGCCGCCGGTGTCCAGGATCTCCTCCCGGTCGAGCACCTCGTACGCGACGTGCTGGAGATGCGGGCCTGCCTCGGGGCCGATGCCGCGCGGCTCTGTGCGCGGCGCGGCCGGGAGGCGGACAAGGCCGCGGTCGCCGCCGCGGTCGAGGCGTACGCGGCCGAGGCGCCCGACCTCGAGCGGATGGGCGCCGCCAACATCGTGCTGTGGCGGGCGATCCTGCTCGGCAGCGGTAACACCGCCTACCTGCTCGCGTTCAACAGCCTCGTCGGCGGTGCGCTCGCGGTCGGGCGGGTGCCGGCCGCGCACCGGACGGCCGAGCTGCTCGACGTCGCCGGGCATCGGCGGCTCGGTGAGTACATCGCCGCCGGGGACGCCGCCGCGGCGGAGGTTCAGGCCGCGACGCTCCTCAACGCTCCGGTGGCCGCCGTATGATCCCCGCCGTCCTCTACGCCGTGCCGGCGTTCCTGCTGCTGATCATCATGGAGGCGGTCTCGTACCGCTTCCTGCCCGACGACGACGAGCGCGGCTACGAGGTCCGCGACACCGCCACCAGCCTGTCGATGGGGCTGGGCAGCCAGGTCATCGGCGTGCCCTGGAAGCTGCTGGTCGCGGTGGCGTTCGCCGGGCTCTACGTGCTGACCCCGCTGAAGATGGACCCGCACAGCCCCTGGACGTGGGCGGTGCTGTTCTTCGCCGACGACCTGGCGTACTACTGGTTCCACCGCCTGCACCACGAGGTCCGCGTGTTCTGGGCCGGGCACGTCGTGCACCACTCGTCGGTCTTCTTCAACCTCAGCACCGCCCTGCGCCAGAGCTGGACGCCGATGACCGGGACACCCTTCTGGCTGTTCCTGCCGCTGCTGGGCATCCCGCCGTGGATGGTCTTCCTGCAGCAGTCGATCAGCCTGGCGTACCAGTTCTTCCTGCACAGCGAGCGGGTGAACCGGCTCTGGGCGCCGATCGAGTGGTTCTTCAACACCCCGTCGCACCACCGCGTGCACCACGGCGCCAACGCCGAGTACCTCGACCGCAACTACGGCGGCATCCTCATCGTCTGGGACCGGATCTTCGGCTCGTTCGAGCCGGAGCGCGCCCCGGTCCGCTACGGCCTGACGAAGAACATCGCCACCTACAACCCGTTGCGCGTGGCCACCCACGAGTACGCGGCGATCTGGCAGGACGTCCGCGCGGCGACGCGCTGGAGCGACCGGCTGCGCTTCGTGTTCGGCCGGCCGGGCTGGGAGCCGGCGGCGTGAAGCTCAAGCTGTTCTGGCTCGCGGTCGCCGTGGAGCTGACCGGTGTCGCGACCGATGTGCACGTGCTGCAGTGGATCGCCAAGCCCTTGATGGCCCCGATCCTGATCTGGTACCTGAAAAAGGGCGGCCCGGTCACGATCGCCCTCGTGTTCGCCACGATCGGCGACATCGTGCTCCTGATTCCCGGGGCGTTCCTGTTCGGCATGGCCGCGTTCCTCGGCACCCAGGTCGCGCTGCTCGTCGCGTTCCTGCGCGACCACCGGCCGCGGGCGCTCGCGGTCGCGGGGTACGCGGTGCTCTGGGCCGGGGCCAACGCCGCGCTCTGGGGCGAGCTGGGCGCGCTGCGGGGGCCCATCCTGGGGTACAGCCTCGCCCTGGTTTCGATGGCGTGCGCCGCCACGGGCGTCTCGGTGCGGGCCGGGGCCGGCGGGGCCCTGTTCCTCGTCTCCGACCTCCTGATCGGGGTCGGGGCGGCCGGCCTGCACTTCCCGGGCCGGGACCTGGTGGTGATGGCCACCTACGCCGCGGCGCTGTACCTCATCGCGACCGCCGCTCAGTGCGCGTGGGCCGGGACCGAGACCCGCAGCACAGGGTAGTCGTAGGGCTACTCTGCGTTGTCGGTTTTGTGCAGGTCCAGCCCGTCCCAGCCCGCGTACCCGCGCAGCCGCTGCGGCCGCCGCCGGGCCCGCACGAAGAGCCACGCGCCCCCGGCCAGCGCCGCCCCGGCGAGCACGTCGAGCAGGTAGTGGTGCCCGGTCAGCTCCACCGACCAGGCCATCAGCGCGGCGAGCCCGGCCCCGGCGGCCCGCACCCAGGCGCGCCCGGCCGCGGCCGCGACGCTCAGGCCCAGCACGACGTCCCACCCGGCGTCGAGCGACGGCAGCGAGGCCAGGCCACCCCCGAGGTCGGGCGGCGCCACCGGGAACACCACGAAGACGAACACGGCGACCCCGGCGGTGAGCAGCATCGTGTCCCGCGCCCGGTAGTACAGCGCCGGCTGCCGGCGGGCCAGCCACACCAGCATCGCCGCCGCGGCCAGCCAGTGCCCCCACGTGTACAGCCACTCGGACGCGTCCGCGACGAACGCGTTCGTGGTCACGAACTCGCGCAGCCCGAGCGAGCCCTCCAGCCGCGCGACCGCGTCCGCGTTGGACTGGGCGCGGCCGTCGGTCGCGCTCACCGCCCCGCGCACGAGCAGGTACGCGACCGCCGCCCCGAGCCCGATCCCCGCCTGCCGCCCGAGCGACACTTCGCCCCGCGGCGCCCCCACCGTGATGCTCATGCGCCTCAGCCTCGTCCGGAGCGGCGGCGATGCCATCCGGTCGATGCCCCTACTTTTCCCCGATGTTCTTCAGGGGTGTCGGGTCCTCGATCTCGGCCGCCGAGCGCGACCTGTCTCCGCCGCGCGGATGGACACCGTGCCGATGTCCGGTCCGATCAGGTTGACTGCGGCCATCGTGCTCCTTCGGCAGGACCGGTTCAGGCAGGGATGAGCAGGTTCGTGTACCAGGCGGTGATCGGCGCGGCGGCGAACAGCGCCAGCAGCGCGCCGGCCAGCATCGCCGGGCCGAACGGCAGGGCGGTCCTGCGCCCGGCGCGCCCGGACGCCATCAGCGCCAGGCCCGCGGCCCCGCCGAGGACGAACGCGGCGAGCGTGCCGACGGCGACCGAGGACCAGCCCAGCGAGCCGAGGTAGAGGCCCAGCACGCCGGCGAGCTTGACGTCGCCGAAGCCCATGCCGCCGGGGTACACGATCGACAGCAGGAAGTAGAAGGCCCACAGCGCGGCCATCGCGAGCAGCCCGCGCAGGGCCGTGCCCCAGTCGCGATCGACGATCACGGCGGGCAGGAACAGCAGCGGGGCGACGGCGTAGGCGGGCAGCACGATCGCGTTGGGCAGGCGCAGCACGTCGAGGTCGATGAGCGCGAGGGCCACGGCGATCGCGGCGAGGTAGAGCCAGGCGGGCAGCAGCAGCGGGCGGGAGGCGCCGAAGCGGGCGGCGACGGCCACGAACAGCGCGGCGGTGCCGAGCTCGACCAGGGGGTACCGCACGCTGATCGGGGCGGCGCAGTCGGCGCACCGGCCGCGCAGGGCGAGCCAGCCGAGCACGGGGACGTTGTGCCAGGGGCGCACCGGGGCCGTGCACTGTGGACAGTGCGACGCCGGCCGCAGCAGCGACTCGCCGCGCGGGACCCGGTGGATGACGACGTTGAGGAACGAGCCGACCGCAAGGCCGAGGACGCCGGCGACGACGAGAACGAACGCCACGCCAGGTCTCCTTTCCGGGGGTCGGTGGCGGCCCGCACCCGGTGAACCCCGCTGCGGGCCGCCGACGGCCGAGTCGTACACGTAGATGACCTTGCCGTCGGTGTTCATGCCGCAGATGCGGTACGAAGCGCCGTTGTTCTTCTACTGCATGCTGTTGCCCGGCGAGAGCGTCGCGGTCTGCGGCGTGCCGCCCGTAGCCGTCACGCCACTCGCCGTGGTGCCGAAGACGAGCTTGCCGGCGCGCTCGGTGCGTCGTTGGAGGGTCGAGAGCACCAGGTGGCCGGTGAGCGCGGCCTCGACCGCCAGTTGCGTGGTGGTGCGGTCGCGGATCTCGCCGATGAGCACCACGTCGGGGTCGGAGCGCACCGCAGCTCGGAGCGGGCGACCACGACCGGGCGCACCAGGAGCCCCGTCGCGGCCCGGACGTCATCCAGGGCCAGGACGTCACCCGGGTCGGTGATGCCGACGGTGATCTCGTTGTCCTTGAGGGCGATGCCGAGCACGCGGTGCTTGAGCACCAGGGCCATCGGGATCTTGGTGGCGGCGGCCGGGTCCATCGGGTAGCCGACCAGGTCGAGGGTGGCGATGCCGTACGCGTCGGCCGACGCCTCGGTCAGCTGCTCCTCGGTGACGACGTGGTCGTTGATGAGCACGGCGCGGATGGACCGGCCGGTGCGCTCGGCCTCGTCGGGCCGCACGGTCGACCGCCCGCGCATCGGCACCGCGTTGTTTCAGCGCGTCCAGAAGCGGCCTGAACGTCTGGTACATCTCACCCCCGGGTCACTGCTGGTCCTATCGGCGCCAATCCGGGTGAGTTTCGGGTTTCACCCCGGGCGCGTCGGGCGCCCTCGTTGACGGGTCCCGGCGCTGTCGTGAGGATGCTTCGCTGTGTCGGTTGCCGTCGTGGAAGAACCCAGAAGCGAATTGCCCGGCAATATCAGCATTTGGCGAGCACGGTGGCTGCTGATGCGCTACGGCGGCCGCCAACCAGGGGAGGTTTCGTATCCGGGAGTGCCCGCCGCCGCGCAGACCGAGCTGCAGGCGCTCGTGGCTGAGGTGGCGGCCCGGGTGGGCGTGGCACGGCCCGACGCCGTGCTGCTGACCGGGTTCGGGCTGATCCGGTCGTGGGCCAGCCGCCGGCGGCGCCTGCTGCTCGTGGGGCTGCCGCTGCTGCAATGCCTGACGGTCGACGAGGTGCGGGCGCTTGTCGCGCACGAGCTCGCCGTCGTCGACCACCGGCGGGCGCACATCGTGGTGCGGCTGCGCGCGCTGTACGAGGAGGCGGTCGACCCGCTCGCGGTGCTCCCGTCGCCGCGGGCCGAGACGATCGCCCGGGCCACCCGCGACTTCGCCGCCGCGCTGGAGCGCAAGGCGGATCAGGCCGCCAGCTCCGCGTCCGGGCTGCACACCGCGGCCCGGGCGGTGGTCAAGGCCGACCTGGCCGCGTTCGAGTTCGCCGACCTGGCCTTCGACGTCGAGGAGCAGATCTGGCAGCGCACCAGCGCCGGGGTGCAGGACCTGCACGCCGGCTGGCAGGAGGCGGTGCGCGCGGGCGCGGTCGTGGCGGCGCTCGACGACGACACCCGTACCGCGCTCATGGCGCGGCATCCGAGCCTGGCCGGGGCGATCGCGTCACTGTCCCCGGCGCACGTGGCGCTGCGGGTCACCGACTCGGTGCCGCTGGGGCCGCTGCCGCCGGATCTGCAGCGCGAGCTGGCCCGGCACGTGCTGCGCCGGGACAGCGGCCAGTGGGTCACGTTCGCCGCGGTGCCGGGCGAGGAGTGGCCGGGCTGGCTCGAGCGGCAGTCCCGGGCGGTAAGCGACCAGGTGGCCACGCTGCTGCGCCGGCCGCCGCTGGGGCCGGCCGAGGTGGTCGAGGTACTGCTGACCCGGCTCGACGAACTGGTGGCGGCGAACTGGCCGGCCCAGCCCGAGCCGCCCGCCGAGCCCGAGGAGCTCGACGGGACGCCCTCCGTGGTGGTCGTGGCCGAGGCGGCGCTGGCCGCGATCGGCTGGCGGCGGGTGCACCCGGCGGCCGCGGGCGTGCTCGTGAGCCCCGACGGCGAGCAGCACAACCTCAACCTGCTGGCGCGGGCGGCGCTGGAATCGCCGGCGGCGATGGCGGTACTGCTGGAACTGCTGTTGCGCGCTCAGCGACCGACGTGATCGCGCCAGGAGTGGGCGGGGGAGTAGCCGAGGACCTCCCGGGCGCGGTCGATCGCGAGCAGGGTCTCGAAGCCGTCCAGCGCCCGGCGCAGCGGCACCTCGGGGAAGACCTCGCGCATGAGGTCGGCCGAGGGCCGGTCCATGATGGTGTCGGCGGCGGCGATGACGTACGACGTCGCCCCCGGCGCCGCGGCGGTCAGGGCCAGCCGGCAGGCCGCGGCCACGTCCCGGGCGTCGACGTAGCCCCACAGGTTCCACTTGCGCGCGTGCGGGTCGGCCCAGTAGCCGGGCACGGCGGCGTAGTCCTCCGGCACGTGCACGTTGGACAGCCGCAGCCCGACGAACGGGATGCCGCTCCAGCCCGAGATCTCCCGGGCGAGCGTCTCGCCCACGACCTTCGACAGCGCGTAGGTCGTGGTCGGCACCGGGAAGTGCTCCTCGTCGACCGGGGCGTAGCGCGGCGGCGTGTCGAAGGGCAGGCCCAGGGTGGTCTCGCTGGAGGACCACACCACGCGTCCGAGCCCGGCCGCCCGGGCGGCCAGGAACACGTTGGCGTTCATGGCGGTGTTGCGGTTGAACGTCACCGCGGGCGGATACATGCCCGGGGCCGGGATGTTCGCCAGGTGTACCACCGCGTCGGCGCCCTGCAGCGCCTCGAACGCCTGCCCGTAGTCGGTCAGGTCGGCGATCAGCAGCGGCACGCCCAGCGCGGGGATGCTCAGGTGCCCGGCGGCGCCCACCGCGTCGGTGGCGATCACCTCGTGGCCGTGGGCGAGCAGGTCTTCGACGACGACTCGGCCGGTCTTGCCGCCGGCACCGGTAACGACGATCCGTGACATGCGTTCTTTCTACTTGGCCGCGCGCAGCGTCCGGAACGCCGGGGCCAGGCGGGCCAGTTCCTCGAGGACGGCCTTGGCCGAGGCGTCCAGCGCGGGGTCGCTCTCGAAGGTCTTCTCCGCGGTGATGTGCGTGCGGGACGGGATCGCGACCTGCGACTTGATCGCCATCATGCCGAGCGCGCTCACGACCGGGCGCAGGGCGATGACGGCGCGGGTGCCGGCCGACAGCCCGCCGTAGCTCACGAACGCCAAGGGCTTGTCGCGCCATTCCTCGGAGAGGAAGTCGATCGCGTTCTTCAGCGGGGCCGTGAAGCTGTGGTTGTACTCCGGCATCACGAACACCACGGCGTCGGCCGCGTCGATGGTCGCGCTCCAGTCCTTGGTGTGCTGCTTGGTGTAGTTGCGCTGCGAGGGGTGGTGCGGCTCGTCGAGCAGCGGCAGGTTCAGCTCGGCGAGGTCGGAGACGTGCACGTCGAAGCCGTTGTGCTCCTCGGCCCGGCCGACGAACCAGTCGGCGACGAGACGGCCGACCCGGCCCGGGCGCGTGCTGGCGACGATGACTTCGAGGCGAGGGCGGAGCGCGGTTGTTGACATGTCACCATCGTGACACTGGTTTGGTGACACGTCAACGACTACGCTGTGAGACGTGGCAGACAACGAGGTACCGCGCTGGCTCGACGAGCGGGAGTTCCGGGCCTGGATCGGGTACCGCCGGATGAGGGCCCTGCTCGATCTGCAGATCTCCCGGGAGCTCGCGGCCAACCAGGGCCTCTCCGAGCCCGACTACGACGTGCTGACCAGCCTGGCCGCCGCCGAGAACCGGCGCATCCGGCTGAGCGAGATGGCCGAGCGGATGCTGTGGTCCAAGAGCCGCCTGTCCCACCACGTGACCCGCATGCAGCAGCGCGGCCTGGTCACCCGCAAGGAGTGCGACTCCGACGGCCGCGGCGCGTTCATCGTGCTCACCGACGAGGGGATGGCGACCCTGGCCGCCGCCGCGCCCGGGCACGTGGCCGCGGTGCGCGAGCACCTCATCGACCTGTTGACCGAGGAGCAGATCCGGGTGCTGGGCGACGTCGCCGACACGGTGGTGGAGCACCTGCGCACGCGGGTCTAGGAGCTGCTCACGAGGTCGGTGTGCGCGATCAGGTACGCCGAGCTGTGGTCGGCGGGCACGTGCACGACGATTATCGAGTCCGACCGGACCGCGTCACCCGGGCTCTGGTCCGGCCGGGTGTCGGTGCCGACGAGCAGGATGGTCTTCGCCCCGTTGATGGAGCCGTGGCGGCCTTCCGAGTTCTGGTCGGCGACCACCGCCGGCGGCTCGGTCAGCCGCCGACGGCGATCACCGCGATCACGCTGACGAGCACGAGGGCGGCAAGAAAGATCATCATGCCCTGCTCGGCGTCGAAGCGGGTCAGCTTGCGGGTGGTGGTCGGGGTGGGGGTGGTCATCGCCGGTCGCCTCCTGTTGTGCGGTGTGTGACTACTACGCTACGAACACCGCGGACCGGTTTGCTCCCGGGAACGTGCCACTGGCCTCGTGGAACGTTCCTTGGGTACTACCGATCCACACCCGCCGGGGGTAACGGTGCCCGGCCGTCCTCGTTGACGTCCGCGATCAGCTCCGGGAACACTTTGCCCACCTTTCGAACCAGATAATCCCCGTAGGTACCGGTAAATGCGCGCAGATCCTGACCGTCCCACCGGCGGGGGTCGCCCGTGCCGGTGCGGCCCGGCAGCGGGGGCACCTCGGCCGCGAAGTCCGGGTCGAAGAAGAACGGGAACGACAGGCGCTCGTTGCCGCTGGTGTTGCGCACGCGGTGGGGCGTGGAGCGGTACCAGCCGCCGGTCATCCGATCGAGCATGTCGCCGATGTTGCACACGAAGGTGCCCGGGATCGGCGGCGCGTCGATCCAGCCCTCCTCGTCCGGCCGGCGCACCTGCAGCCCGCCGTTGTCGTCCTGCAGCAGCAGGGTGAGCAGGCCGTAGTCGGTGTGCTCGCCGACGCCCCAGTCAGTGCCGCCCGGCGGGCTGGGCGGGTAGTGGAAGATGCGGAACAGCACCGTCGGGTCGGCGGTGTACCCGGTCGCGAAGTAGTCCGCGGGCAGGCCGAGGCTCTGGGCCACCCCGCGCAGCACGGCCTGGGCGGTGATCGTCAGCGTGCCGATGTACTCCAGCACGGCCGCCCTGAGGTCGGGCACCGCGCGCGGGAACAGGTTCGGGCCGTGCAGCGGCAGCGGCGACGGGGGTGCTTCGGTGCCGAAGTACAACCCCTCCTTGCGGTCCGGTACCCCCGAGGTGAGCTCGGCGCCGACCGGGAAGAACCCGCGCCAGGCCCGGCCGCCGCGGGCCATGGCGATCTCGAGCTTCTCGGCCTCGGGGAGGGCGAAGAAGGTCCGCGCGGCCGCGTCGAGCCGCTCGATGAGCGCCGGGTCCACGCCGTGGCCGGAGATGTAGAAGAAGCCGCTGGCCCGGCAGGCCGCCTCGATCTCGCGGGCGGCCCGCTCGTCCTGGCCGGCGCGGACCAGCCCGGCGACGTCGATGACCGGAAGTGTGTTCACGGCGTTCAGGCTAGGTGTCAACTTCGGTTGACTCTCTGGACTTGTGTCAACTACAGTTGACGACATGACGGAGGCCAACGATCTTGCCGAGGCGGCGGCCAGCGCTGACCCGCGCATCGGGCTGCGGGCTGCGGTGGCGCTGCGGCGGCTCGCCGACGCGCTCGAGGTGCTGCAGGTCGACAACGCGCGCCGGCAGGGCTGGTCGTGGCAGGAGATCGCCGACGCGCTCGACGTGACGCGGCAGGCGGTCCACAAGAAGCACGCCGGCCGGGCGTCTTCGAAGGAGGGGTAGATGTTCGAGCGGTTCACCGACCGGGCCCGCACCGTGGTGCGCCTGGCCAAGAGCGAGGCCGACGGCCTCGGGCACCCCATGATCGGCACCGAGCACCTGGTGCTGGCGCTGCTGCTGGAGGAGGGCGGGGTCGCGCGGACCGTGCTCGACGGGGCCGGCGTCACCCATGCGGAGGTTCGCGCCGCGATCGCGGCCGGGGACGACGCGGCCGCGCTGCGCTCGATCGGCATCGACCTCGACGCGGTGCGGACCAGCGTGGAGCAGACCTTCGGCCCGGGCGCGCTGGAGCGGGCCGAGCCGGCCGAGCGGGGCGGCTTCCTGTTCCGCCGCTCGAAGCTGCCGACCCGGTTCAACAACGGGGCGAAGAAGGCCCTGGAGCTGTCGCTGCGGGTCGCGCTGTCGCTCAAGCACAACTACATCGGCACCGAGCACCTGCTGCTCGGGGTGCTCAAGGAGGAGCGGGGGGCCGGGGGGCGGCTGCTGCGGGAGCACGGGCTGACGTACGACGGCACGGTGGAGCGGGTGCGGGCGGTCCTGCGGGACGCCGCATGACGGTGCTGACGGCCCGCGGGCTGAACCGGGCGCTGCTGGCGCGGCAGATGCTGCTGGAGCGGGCCGTCGTGCCCGTGCCGGACGCGCTGGAGCGGATGGGCGGCCTGCAGGCGCAGTACGCGCCCTCGATGTACATCGGCCTCTGGACCCGCCTCGCGGACCTCGACCGCTCGTCGGTGACGCGACTGCTGGAGGAGCGCGCGGTGGTCCAGGCGACGGTCCTGCGCGGCACGATCCACCTGGTGTCGCGGGCCGACTTCTGGCCGTTCGTCGAGGCCGTGCGGCAGACCCGCGTGCGCCCCGAGCCGGAGCAGGTGGCCGACGTCGAGGCGGTGGCGAAGCTCCTCGCCCAGGGCCCCCTGCGCCGCACCGAGATCGACCCGAGCGTCCGCCAGCGTATCCACCTGTACCTCGACCTGGTGCGCGTGCCCCCGTCGGGCACCTGGGCGCGGCGGCGCGCCGACGTCTACGGGCTCGCCGAGGACTGGATCGGCCCGCCCGCGGTCGCCCTGGCCGAGGCGCGCGAGTTGCTCGTGCGGCGGTACCTCGGCGCCTTCGGCCCGGCCCACCGCAGCGAGATCGCGAACTGGGCCGGGCTGCCGGTCGATGCGATATCGGCCGTGCTCGGCCGCCTGGAACTGCGCCGGTTCGCCGACGAGCGGGGGCGCGAGCTGGTCGACCTGCCGGACGCGCCGCTGCCGGACCCGCAGACCCCGGCGCCGGTACGGTTCCTGCCGACCTGGGACGCCGCGCTGCTCGTGCACGCCCGGCGCACGCTGATCCTGCCCGAGGAGCACCGCACGAAGATCTTCCACATGCGGATGCCGCAGTCCATCGGGACGTTCCTGGTCGACGGGCAGGTCGCGGGCACCTGGGCCGTCAAGGGCGACCGGGTCTCGTGGACCGCGTTCGAGCCGCTGCCCGACCGCGTGCGCAACGAGGTCGACGCGGAGGCCGAGCTACTGGGCGCCTTCCACGTCTGAGCGGTCCTCCATCTCCCACAGGTGATCCAGCACGTGCCAGATGAAGCGGCGCGCGGCGTAGCGGGCCGTCCATCCGTTCTCGGTGAGCGGCCCGCCGTCGCCCGGGGTGCCCAGCACCTCGATGACGGCGTCGCGCAGGGCCTCGGGCCTGTGCTTGATGCCGATCTTGCGCGCGTACGCGCCCTCGGAGTCGAGCACGTGCCCGACCATCTTGTCCCGGTCCCGCCCGCCGCCCCGCGGGCCCTTGCGCAGCTCCTCGGGGGCCTGCGTGGCGAAGGCGTCGAAGGCCTCCCACGCCGCGCGCAGCAGCTTGGTGTGGCGGGCCGCGACCGCCGCCGTGACCGGCTGGGCGTCGGCCCCGGGCCGGCCGTCGGGCGCGCCGAACTCGGTCGTCGCGGTGCCGGGCACCCGCTCGGCCACGCTGAGCCGGGGCGCGGCGGGGAACTTGAAGCCGGCCGCGGTCGCGATGGGCGCATAGCGGGCGCCGTACGCGGCCAGCGCCTCGATCGCGTCCTCCTCGCTCTTGCCGAACCGTCCCCAGCCGGGCCAGTCGAGGCTCCCGGCGAAGACCTTCTTCCTGCCCGTCTCGAGGTAGATCTCGGCCATGCTGTGACCTTAAGCCGCTTTCCTCGTTGGCGCGCGGGCCGGTACCTACCATGGTTCACATGCCTGAGCTAGTGAATCATCTTCGCGAAGCCCTGCTCGCCGGTGATGTCGAGACCACCCGGGACTCCAATCACGGCAACGCCGCCGCCTTCGCCGAAGGCCGCGAGGGCTACCTCTTCGGCCTGGCCCCGCTCAAGACGTGGACGCTCGCCGAAGTCCTGGCCGTGATGGCCGAACGGGTCGGCATCGACGCCGACCCCGAGCGCTCGACCGGCACCGACGTCATCGACCCCGACAAGACCGCCCGCGCGCTGGAGCGCATGCGGGACCGGCTGCGCCAGGCCGCCGAGCACCGGGAGCGCGTCATCGTGGCGACCGGCCACCCGGCCGGGATCATCGAGGTGCACCTGGCCGTCGCCGCGGCGCTGCGGGCGGCCGGCTGCGAGCTGCTCCAGCCGGCGCCGGGCGCGCCGTTCGCGTCGCCGGGGTGGTACATGGGGCGGGAGCTGCCGCTGGCGGTGCGGTACATCGGCGGGGTCGCCGTCGCCGCGGAGCGCGGGATGGCGCTCTGGCACACCCACTCGCCCGACGGCATGCGCGCCATGCTGGCCGAGCTCGACCGGCTCGGCGAGGCGCCGCCGGACCTCGTCGTGGCCGACCACGGCTTCGCCGGCGCGGCCGCCGCGGCCGGGCTCGACGTGGTGTCGTTCGCCGACAGCAACGACCCGGCCCTGTTCATCGGCGAGGCCGAGGGGCGCGTGCGGGTGACCGTGCCGATCGACGACAACGTGCAGCCCCACCACTACTGGCCGGTCAGCGACTTCCTGCTCGACGGGGTTATCGAGGTAAAAGTATGACTCGGGTGCTATGGGGGTAAATCGCCGGTGAATCTTGTGTGGGTTCCTTCCCGATGAAAGCATCGGTCGCGGCCGATATTTATCGGCTCCGATATAGGGGAGGCTCCCGTGAGACCCACCAAGACCTCATCCAGGCTGCTCGCGGTCATCGCCGCCGGGCTGGCCGCCGGTGCCGTGGTGACGCCGTCCGCCGCCCTCGCGGCCGCCGACCAGACGGCGCTCGCCGCCAAGTCGACCGACGCCCTGGTCGCCCAGCTGGGCACCCGGACCGCGGGCTCCTACTACGACGCCAAGCTGGACAAGATGGTCGTCACCGTGACCGACGCGTCGACGGCGGCGACCGTCGAGGCCGGCGGCGCCGTGGCCCGCAAGGTCGAGCACAGTGGCGCGGAGCTGGCGAAGATCACCTCGACGCTTGACGCCAAGGCCGCCATCCCCGGCACCGCCTGGGCCGTCGACCCGGTCGCCAACCAGGTCGTCGTCTCGGTCGACACGACCGTCCCGGCCGAGCACGTCAAGACCCTCGAGACCCTGGTGGCGAGCCTCGGCAGCGGCGCGCGCCTCGAGCGCCTCGGCGCCGCGCTGAGGCCCACCATCTCGGGCGGCCAGGCCATCTACACCGGCGGCGCGCGCTGCTCGCTCGGCTTCAACGTGGTCAGCGGCAGCACGTACTACTTCCTGACCGCCGGGCACTGCACCAACATCGGCGCGACCTGGACCACCAGCAGCGGGTCGGTCCTCGGCACCCGCGCCGGCACGAGCTTCCCCGGCAACGACTACGGCATCGTGCGCTACGCCTCGGGCGTCACGCACGCCGGCAACGTCTCCCTCGGCGGCGGCTCCTACCAGGAGATCAGCAGCGCGGCCAACGCGTTCGTGGGCGAGTCGGTCCGCCGCAGCGGCAGCACGACGGGCGTGCACAGCGGCCAGGTGACGCAGGTCAACGCGACAGTCACGTACTCCGAGGGCCGGGTCTCGGGCCTCATCCGCACCACGGTGTGCGCGGAGCCGGGCGACAGCGGCGGCTCGCTGTTCGACGGCACCAAGGCGATCGGCCTGACGTCGGGCGGCAGCGGCAACTGCAGCAGCGGCGGCGTGACGTACTTCCAGCCGGTGACCGAGCCGTTGAGCGCGTACGGGGTGAGCATCTACTGAGGTTTGCTCTTTTGCCTCGCAGGGGCCGGACGATCTCGTCCGGCCCCTTGCGCTTGACTCGCCGGCCCCTGTGCTTGATATGTCGGGCGCTTCGCGCCGCGACATATCCGCATTTTTCGCCCGACGGGGTATTCGCGGCACCCGAAGTGTCGTACCCGGGTGGCAGAGTTAGGGCATGCGCGTGGGGCTGCTCGGACCGCTCTCGGTCGAGGTCTCCGGCCGGCCCGTCGAGGTCGGCGGGGCCCGGCTGCGGGCGCTGCTGGCCCGGCTGGCGCTCGAGCCCGGGCGGTTCGTCGCCGTCGAGCGGCTCGTCGAGGCGCTGTGGCCGGGCGGGCCGGGGCCGGCCGATCCCGCCAACGCCGTGCAGTCGCTCGTCTCGCGGCTGCGCAAGGCCCTGGGCAACCCGCCGGAGCTGGAGTCGGGCCCGCGCGGGTACCGGCTGGGGATCGAACCCGGCGACGTCGACGCCGTGCGCTTCGAGCGGCTCGTCGCCGAGGGGCGCCGGGCGCTGCGCGACGACGACCGGGCCGGCGCCACCCGGCTGCTGCGCGAGGCCCTGGACCTGTGGCGCGGGGCTGCCCTGGCCGACCTCGGCGCGGCGGACACCGACGCCGTCGCGGCCCGCTGGGCGGAGCTGCGGCTGGCCGCGACCGAGGATCTCATCGAGGCGTCCGGCTTCGCGCCCGATACCCGGGCGGGCGCCATCGCCGAGCTCCAGGAGCTCATCGTCGCCCACCCGCTGCGCGAGCGGCTCGTCGCGCTGCTGGTCCGGGCCCTGCACGCCGACGGTCGCCAGGCCGAGGCCCTCGCCGCGTTCGAGGGGTGCCGCGCCCGCCTCGCCGAGCAGCTGGGCGCCGACCCGTCGCCGGAGCTGCGCGACGCTCACATCGCGGTGCTGCGCGCCGAGTCCGGGCCCCGCCGCGGCGGCAACCTGCGTGCGGCCCTGACCAGCTTCGTCGGGCGTACCGGCGATGTCGAGCGGCTGGCCGCCCAGGTCGCCGACAGCCGCCTCGTGACGCTCGTCGGGCCGGGCGGCGCGGGCAAGACCCGGCTGGCCGCCACGGTCGCGACCGAGCTGGCCCGGCAGCTGCCCGACGGGGCGTGGCTGGTCGAGCTGGCCCCGGTCGCAGAGGCGACCGAGGTCCCGGCGGCCGCCCTGCGCACCCTGATCGCCGGCGGCCTGGTCCAGCCCGAGGCGGCGGGGCGGCTGCGGCGCGGCGACGTGGTCGAGCAGCTCGCCGATGCGCTGGTCCTGCCGGGGGTAATGCTCATTCTGGACAACTGCGAGCACGTCGTCGACGCCGCGGCGGGGCTGAGCGAGGAACTGCTCGGCCGCTGTCCCAAGCTGCGCATCCTGGCCACGAGCCGGGAGCCGCTGGGCATTCTCGGGGAGACGCTGTTCCCGGTCGGTCCGCTGCCCTTGCCGGCCGTCGTCTTCCCGGCGCCCGACATCGCGCCGGCTCCGTTCGCGCCCGGTGCGATCGCGACCGCGGGTGCCGCGCCGACGACAGCAGCGCCGACAGCGAAAACGCCGATGACGAAAACGCCGATGACGAAAACGCCGACGACGGAAGCGCCGACGACGGAAGCGCCGATGACGAAAACGCCGATGACGGAAGCGCCGACGACGGAAGCGCCGACGACGGAAGCGCCGACGACGGAAGCGCCGACGACAGAAGCGCCGACGACAAAAGCGCCGGTGACCAGAGAAACGGTGACGAGGGCCGGGACCACCGGGGCCAAGCCAAACGCGGGCGCCCTGGCCGCCGCCGTGGCCGCGCCCGCCGTGCAGCTGTTGCGGGACCGGGCGGCGGCGGTGCGGCCCGGCTTCGAGGTCACGCCGGACAACGTGGCCGCCGTGGTGGAGATCTGCCGGCGCCTCGACGGGCTGCCGCTCGCCATCGAGCTGGCCGCCGCGAGGTTGCGCTCCTTCACGCCGGAGCAGCTCGCGAGCCGCCTCGGCGACCGGTTCCGGCTGCTCACCGGGGGCAGCCGCACCGCCCTGCCCCGGCACCGCACGCTGCATGCCGTGGTGGCCTGGAGCTGGGACCTGCTCGGGGCCGGGGAGCGCGCCTTCGCCGAGTCCCTGGCCGTGTTCCCGGGCACCTTCGACGCCGACGCCGCCCACGCGGCCGCGTCCGGTGGGGGCTCGGACGATCACGGGCGGCTCGCGGCCGAGGAGATGCTGCACACGCTGGTCGACCGGTCGCTGCTGCAGGTCGTGCCGGGCGGGGCGGGCCCGATCCGGTACCGGATGCTCGAGACCATCCGCGAGTTCGCGCTCGAGGAGCTCGGGCGGCGCGGGGCGGTGGGGGCGGTGCGGGCCGCGCACGCCGCGTACTTCCTGGATCTGATGGAGCGGGCCGAGCCGCACCTGCGCACCGCCGCGCAGCTGGAGTGGCTCGAACGGCTGCGGCCCGAGCAGGACAACGTGCACGCCGCCGTCGGGCACCTCTGCGACGCCGGCGACGTGGTGCGCGCCTTCCGGCTCGGCGCGGCCAGCGGGTGGTTCTGGACGTTCGAGGACAACCACGCGGAGTCGGCGCTGTGGCTCGGGCGGATCATCGAGGCGGGCCGGCGCGACCCGGCCGCGGTCCCGTCCGACCTGGGGCTCGTGGTGCGCTCGATGCACCTGGTCAACAGCGGGTTCGCCGGCGACTTCCAGTTCGACCGGGCGGAGCTCGACGCGCTCATCGCCGAAGCCATGGCCGAGCCGCCCGGCGGGCACCCGATCGTCGAGCTGATCGCGCCGGTGGTGGCGCTGTTCCGCGACGACACCGAGCACGGCACCGCGCTCGTGCGCGCCCGCCTCGCCGGGCCGATCGACCAGTGGAGCCGCGGCATGCTGCACTCGGTCCTCGGCCACCTGAGCGAGAACGACGGCAACATCGACGGCATGCTGCGGGAGCTCACCATCTCGGCGGCCGCGTTCCGCGACATCGGCGAGCGCTGGGGGCTGTCGATGACGCTGGCCTCGCTCGCCGACGCGTACACCCGCCGCGGCGACTTCGCGGCCGCCCTCGCCCACTTCGAGGAGTCCATCGAGCTGCACCGCCGGCTCGGCATCCGCTCCAGCCAGGCCTACCTGCTCGTCAGCCGCGCCGCCCTGAGCCGGCACACCGAGGGCCCGGCGGTGGCCTGGGCCCGGCTGCGCGCGTTCGTCGAGGACCTCGGGCAGTCCTCGCGAGACGTGTCCCACGCGATGCTGGAGCTGGGCCACCTGGCGCGGGCCGAGGGCGATCTCATCGAGGCCGAGCGGCTGTACCACGAGTCGTGGCGGCTGCAGCAGGAGTCACCGCTTGTCGCGCCGCAGTACAAGGCCATCGTGGTCACCGCCCGCGCGGAGATCGACCTGGCCCGCGGCGAGCCCGGCGCCGCCCGGGCCCGGCTCGTCGACGCCATGGCGTTCGCGCTCGGCGCCCGGGACATGCCGGTGGTCGGCAAGGTGGCGGTCACGGTCGCCGGGCTCGCCACGGCCCTCGGCGACCCGGAGCGCGGCGCGGCGACGCTCGGCGCGGCCCAGCGCCTGGCCGGCGCCCGCGACGCGTCCAACGCCGACTGGACCGGGCGGCTGGCCGCGCTGCGGGCCGAGCTCGGCGAGGAGGCCTTCGAGACGGCGCTGGCCCGCGGCATGAGCATGCCGCGGGCCGAGGCGCTGGAACTGGTGAATCCTTCGTCGGTACCGGACCAGGCCTTGCGGCGATAGGCACGGAACCGGATCAGGCCTTGCGACGCAGGCGCGCAGGTACCGGATCAGGCCTTGCGGCGATAGGCGCGCACCGCCAGCGGGGCGAAGACCGCCAGGATCGCCACCGACCAGATCAGCGTCTTGATGACCGGGCCCGCCACCGCGCCCTGGCCGACCATCAGGCCGCGCGCCGCCTGCATGGCGTCGGCGACCGGGTTGACCTTCACCCACGCCTGCAGCCAGCCCGGCAGGGTGTCGGTCGGCACGAGCACGTTCGTGCCGAAGGTCAGCGGGAACATGATCACGAAGCCGAGGCCCTGCACCGCGCCGGGCTCGCGCACGACCATGCCCAGCAGGACGAACATCCAGCTGAAGCAGAACGCCATGAACATGATCAGCAGGCAGGCGCCGAGCACCTCCGGCAGCGAGGTGGTGACGCGGAAGCCGAGCAGGTACCCGAAGCCGATCATCACCGCGATCGACACCACGAAGCGGATCATGTCGCCGAGGACGCCGCCGATGAGCGGGGCCGAGCGGCCGATGGGCAGGCTGCGGAAGCGGTCGAAGACGCCCGTCTTGATGTCGGTGTTGAGGCTGACGCCGGTGGGCGCGGACGCGAAGAGCACGTTCTGCACCATGAGCGCCGGCAGCAGGAACTGCATGTACTCGTGGCGGTTGCCGGCGATGGCGCCGCCCAGGAGGTACACGAAAAGGACGATGAAGATGATCGGCTGCAGCGTGACGTCGAGCAGCTGCTCCGGCGTGCGCATCGTCTTGATCAGGCTGCGGCGGGCCATCACCAGGCTGTGCCGCACCAGCCCGAACGGCCGCGCGGGGACGGCCGCGATGAACTGGGCCTCCTCGCCGGTCTTCGCGGGCGTCGTCGTGGTCGTCATGCCGGCACCTCCTGGCGCTCGCGGGTGAGCGTGAAGAAGACCTCGTCGAGGCTGGGCAGGTGCAGCGACAGCTCGATGACCCCGATCCCGGCCTCGTCCAGCCGCCGTACCACGGCCGTCATGGCGCTGTCGTCCGCGACCGGCACCGACAGCACCCCGCGCCCGTGCGACTCCGGCTCGTTGCCCGACACGGCGGTCAGGATGGTCGCGACGGTGTCCAGGTGGCTCGGGTCGGTCGGCCGGACGCTGATCGTCTGGCCGCCCACGATGTGCTTGAGCTGCGCCGGCGTGCCGTGGGCGATGACCTTGCCGTAGTTGATCACGGAGATCTCGTCGGCGAGGGCGTCGGCCTCCTCCAGGTACTGCGTCGTCAGCAGCACCGTCGTGCCCTCCCGGACCTGGGCGCGGACCATGTTCCACACGTCCTCGCGCTTGGCCGGGTCCAGGCCGGTGGTCGGCTCGTCGAGGTAGACGATCGCGGGCCGTCCGACCAGGCTCGCGGCGAGGTCGAGGCGGCGCCGCATGCCCCCGGAGTACGTCTTCGCGGTCCGGTCCGCCGCCTCGGTCAGGTCGAACTCGGCCAGCAGGGCCTTCGCCCGGACCTTGGCCTCCTTGGCCCGCAGGTCGAGCAGCTGGCCGATCATGACCAGGTTCTCGGTGCCGGTCAGGTCCTCGTCGACCGAGGCGAACTGGCCGGTCAGCCCGCTGATGCGGCGCACCTGGGCCGGATGGCGCAGCACGTCGTACCCGCCGACGACCGCCCGGCCCGCGTCCGGGCGCAGCAGCGTGGCCAGGATGCGCACCGCGGTGGTCTTCCCGGCGCCGTTCGGCCCCAGGACCCCCAGGACCGTGCCGGACTCCGCGGCCAGGTCCACCCCGGCCAGCGCGGTGGTCTTGCCGAAGCGCTTGACCAGGCCGGTGGCCTGGAAAGCGAGGCTCATAACTCATTCCCCCTGTGGAATGTCTCTTCTGACCCATGCAGCCTGCACGGCCGCGCTGTCAAACCGCGCACATCGGCCTGTCATCCGCTGACAGCTCCGAGTATCCGACGATTCCCGTATGTTGGACGTAAGTTGACGCTGGCCTGCGGTGCTGGGCACCATCGGTTGCATGGCGCTGTTGACCCGACGACTGGTCATTGACCTCGTTCGGATGGCCGGCGCCTGCTGTACCCGCTAGAGCCCCCGCTCGCGGAAGTCTCCCACCCGTTCCGGTAGTAGCCGCCCCCGGCATTGCCCATGGGGGCCTCTTCTCTGCTTTAATTCCTATCTAGTACGTCCGAATACTGGAGAACCCGCATGCCTGTCGTCACCACGGTCGCCCGCGCGACCGACCTCCTGTCGATCGCCCAGACCTACGCCGCGGAGCCCGACGAGTGGCCGTTCGCGCCCCGCTTCGACCCCGCGCAACGCTGGTACGGCCGCCTCGCCGTCGCCGGGGACCACGAGGTCTGGCTGCTGACCTGGCTGCCGGGCCAGGGCACGGACCTGCACGACCACGGCGGCTCGGCCGGAGCGTTCACCGTCGTCTCGGGCGAGCTCGTCGAGCAGACCGTCAGCGGCGGCGAGCTGTCCGCGGCCGCGTACGGGCCGGGGGACGGGCACCGCTTCGGCGCGCACTTCGTGCACCGCATGGTGAACGCGGGCGACCAGCCGGCCGTCACCGTGCACGTGTACGGGCCGGCGCTGACCGCGATGACCAGGTACCACCTGCACGACGGCCGGCTCTCGGTCGAGTCGGTCACGAAGGCGGGGGCGGACTGGTGAGCGCGGCACTCGCGCCCGGGCGCGGCATCGACACGATCCTCGCCGAGGCGCGCTCACGGCTCGACCGGCTCGACGCGGACCAGGCGCGGCTGGCGTTCGCGGAGGGGGCCGTGCTCGTGGACATCCGGCCGGCGGCCCAGCGGGCGCGCGAGGGCGAGATTCCCGGCGCGCTCGTCGTGGAGCGAAACGTGCTCGAGTGGCGGTTCGACCCGCGCAGCGACGCCCGGCTGGACATCGCCGACCGCTACGACCTGCCGGTGGTGGTGTTCTGCTCGGAGGGGTACACCTCGTCGCTGGCCGCGGCCGCGCTGCAGGACCTGGGGCTGCACCGGGCGACCGACCTCGACGGCGGCTTCCACGCCTGGAAGGCGGCCGGGCATCCGGTCACGTCTACGCTGGTGGGGTGAAGCTCAAGCTTGATCTCCACGACATCTTCAACCGCAACGGCGACATCGATCGTGCGCTGCGCGGGATCATCGACGAGGCGGTGGCTAAGCGCGCCACCCTCGTCGAGATCATTCCGGGCAAGGGCTCGGGGGCGCTGAAGAAGCGGGTGCTGCGGTTCCTCGACCAGCGGGAGATCAAGGCTCTGTACCACCGGGTGGAGAAGGATTCGGACAACTTCGGACGGTTGTTCGTGCATTTCCGCTGGAACGAGTCCCAGGGTCGTCGGCGCTGACGACTGTCGGCGGGCTTCGGGCTCAGAACGCGTCCGCGTCGTCGGCGAGGTGGCACACCGCGACCAGGCGCAGGACCGTCCAGTCGGCGTCGGCCCAGTTGACGCTGTCCGGGGTGGGCGGCGGCCGGCCGTGGCGCTGGTCGACCTTGGCGAGCAGGAGCGGCTGGGCGAGGGCCTCCACCAGGCCGTCGACAACCGACCGGCACCCGTTCATGAACCACAGCACACCGTTCGGGCGGCATCACGCTGCGAAGTCGGTCTCCGCGACCCCGGCCGGAACTGTCGGAGGGGGCGTGCAGAATGTCCTCACCCCTGCGCCGCTCCTGGAGGACGAGACCCATGTCCGATCCTGTTCCATCCGCGTTGTCCGACGCCGAGACCGCCGTTGCGCCCGATCGCGCGTTCGGGGAGCCGCCGCGGCGGCCCCTGGTCGCGGCCGTGGTGCTCCTGGTGCTGGCGTTGGTCGCGGCGCTCGGGATCGCCGACGTGCAGCCGCCCTCGCCCCGCCCCGGCTCGACGCCGGCCGCGGAGTTCTCCGCCGCCCGCGCGTTCGAGCACGTGCGGCGCATGGGGCAGGAGGTGCACGTGACGGGCAGCCCGGCCGCCGACCGGGTGCGGGAGTACATCGTCGAGACGCTGACCGGCTACGGGCTGAAGCCCGAGGTGCAGGACGCGGTCGGGGTCAACGCCGGGAAGTTCGGCGACGGCGGCATGGCCCACGTGCGCAACGTCGTCGCGGTGCTGCCCGGCACCGCCTCCACCGGGCAGGTCGTGCTCATGGCCCACTACGACTCGGTGCAGGTGAGCTACGGCGCCAACGACGACGGCGCCGGCAGCAGCACCCTGCTCGAGGTCGCGCGGGCGCTAACCCAGGGCGGCGGGGCGAAGCCGCGCAACGACGTCGTGTTCGTGTTCACCGACGCCGAGGAGGCCTGCCTCTGCGGGGCCGAGGCGTTCGTCAGCCAGCACCCGCTCGGGCAGAAGCAGTCGGTCGTGCTCAACTTCGAGGCGCGCGGCAGCAGCGGCCCCGCGGTGATGTTCCAGACGTCCGAGGGCAACGCCGACCTGATCGACGTCTACGCGCGCACGCCGCACCCGGTCGGCACCAGCCTGGCCGTCGAGGTCTACCGGCTGCTGTCCAACGACACCGACTTCACCCCGTTCCTGGCGCAGCAGCGGTTCACGGGGCTCAACACGGCGTACATCGACGGCTCCTCGGTGTACCACAGCCCGTTCGACCGGCCCTCCACGATGAACCGCGCCAGCCTGCAGCACCACGGGGACAACGCCCTGGCGCTGGCCCGCGAGTTCGGCCGGGCCGACCTGCCGCCGCTCATGAAGCCCGCGAGCGGCGACGCCGTCTACTTCCCGTTCGCCGGGCTGCTGGTCCGGTATCCGGCCGCCCTCACGTGGCCGCTGGCGATCCTGGCCCTGCTCGCCGTCGCCGCGCTGACGTTCCTCGCCCGGCGCCGGGGCCTCACCTCGGGGCCGCGGACGCTGGCGGGGGCCGGTCTGGCGCTGGTACCGCTGATCGTCGTCGCAGTCGCCGCCCAGCTGCTCTGGACCGTGCTGGTCGCGATCCGGCCCGGCTACGGCGAGCTGCTGGACCCGGCCCGGCCGACCTGGTTCCGCTTCGGCGTCGTGGCGCTGACGGCGGCGGTGCTCCTGGGGTGGTACGCGCTCAGCCGCCGCCGCGTCGGGCCCGTCCCGCTGGCCACGGGCGCCCTGGGCCTGCTCGCGCTGCTCGGCGCGCTGTTCGCGGCGGTCATCCCGGGCGGCTCGTACCTGGTGACCGTGCCGGCGCTGTTCGGGTCGGTGGCCGGCATCGCGGTGCTGTACATCCGGAACCGCCTCGCGAAGACGGCCGTGCTGACCGCGGGGGCGGCGGTGGCGACCCTGGTGCTCGCGCCCACGGTGGCGCTGTTCTTCCCGGCGCTGGGCCTGGCCACGGGCGCGGCGCCGGCGCTGTTCGCGATGCTGCTCGGCCTGGCCGCGCTGCCCGCCCTGGAGCCGCTGTTCCGCGCCGCGACCGCGCCCGGGCACCGGCGGCTGGGCTCGGCGCCGGCGCTGGCGGCCCTGGTCGTCGCGCTCGTGTGCACCGCGACGGGCATGGTCGTCGACAACTGGGACGAGGGACATCCGGAGCCGACGCACCTGATGTACGCGCTGGACCGCGACACCGGCACCGCCGAGTGGGTGAGCCTGGAGCAGTCCCCGGGCGACTGGACCAGCAAGTACGTCCGGAGCCACCAGCAGCTCAACCGCCAGTTCCCGGTGCTGCCCGCCGGTGGGCTGTCGGTGGGCCCGGCCGAGGCCGCGAACCTGCCGGCGCCCCGGGCCACCGTGCTCGCCGACGACACGTCCGGCGACCAGCGCACCCTGCACCTGCGCATCGCCTCCGGGCGCGACGTGCGCTTCCTGTCCTTCTACGGCGAGGCCGGCGACCACCGCGTGGTCTCGGCGACCGTGGAGGGCCGGGCCGCCACGACGTACATCGAGGACCAGGACCGCTTCGGCGTCGTCTTCCACGGCCCCCCGTCGGCGGGCCTGGACGTCACGCTGGTGCTGCGCGGGGCGGGGCCGTTCAAGCTGCGGCTGGTCGACGGCAGCGACGGCCTGACGGGGCTGCCGGGCTTCACGCCGCGCCCGGCCACGGTCGGCGTCTTCGGCAGCCACTCGAGCGAGCTCGTGGCGGTGGCGGCGACGCAGACGCTGTAGCGGCCCGGACGAGCGCCGCCCCGGACGAGCGCCGCCCGGGGCGGGTCAGCCGACGATCTGGAAGGCCCAGGGGCACGGGCCGTACGAGCTGGTGTTGATCCCGTACTGCAGGGTGCCCTCGTAGGACTCGGAGCCCTGGATGATCTTGATGACCACGCGGCCGCCGTCCTCCAGCGTGATGCGGCCGTCGTGGACCGCGGCGGTGCAGACCGAGGACGCCGTGGTGTAGGGGCTGGAGCCGTACACGGTGCCGATCGAGCCCTTGTTCGGGCAGTTGTAGGCGACAGTGGTGCCCGCCTTCTCGTCGTACTCCTCGGCCGTGGTGTACCAGTCGGGGCTGTCGCGTTCGAGGTCGGCCTGGACCTGGGAGCTGTCCCCGGCGCTCGAGTCGGAGCCCGGGCCCTCGCCGCCGTTGTTGCCGGTGGTGTCGCCCATGAGCTTGCTGATGCCGTACGCGCCGCCGCCGAGGATCAGCAGGACGGCCACGGCCGCGGCGATCAGGACTCCGGTGCGGCGTTGCCTGGGCGGAGCCGGCGGGGCGCCGTACGCCGGGGGGACGGGCGGGTGTCCCGCGGGCGGCGGCGCGTAGGCCGGCGGCGGTGAGAAGGATGTCGGGGGTGCCGAAACCGGCGGGGTGGAGACCGGGGACGCCGTCGGAGGGGCGGAGATGGGCGCGGCGGACATGGTGCGGCGGACATGGGCGCGACCGAGACGGGCGCGGCGGAAACCGGCGAGGCCGTCGGAGGCGGTGTCGGCGAGACCGGGGCCGCGGGCGAGTAGGCGGGCGACGACGGGGGCACCGCGACCGTGGCGCGGGCGGTGGCGGGGGCAGGCGCAGCGGGTACCGCCGCCGGGGTTGTGAATTGCGCCGAAGCGCCCACCGCGCCCTGGGCCACCACCAGCTCCGGCTGCTCCACGACGGTCGGCGCGATCCCGAGGGCCTGGTGCAGCAGGGTCGCGACCAGCGGGATGCGGCTCCCGCCGCCGACCAGGAACACGCCCTGCACGTCGGCGGGGGTGAGGCCCGCGGCGGCGATGGCGGCGCGCGTCGACGTCACCGTGGCGGTGAGGATCGGGCGGGCGAGCTGCTCGAACTGGTCGCGGCCGAGCGGGACGTCGGACTCCAGGGACGGGACGTGGATCATGGTCTGGGCCGTGCGCGAGAGCATCTCCTTCGCCGAGCGGACGTCGTCCCAGAGCATGCGGTGCGCGCGGCGGTCGTTGCTGGTGTCCGGGTGGGTCAGGCGGTGCCAGGCCTGCGGGTCGTGGCCGGCGTGGACCGCGCCGAGGAAGCCGACGATGGCGGCGTCGATGTCCAGGCCGCCGGACGTGGACAGGCCCTCGGCCGAGAGGACCTCGAACGTGCCGTTGCCGCGGCGGACGACGGAGGCGTCGAAGGTGCCGGCGCCGAGGTCGTACACCACGAAGGCCGCTCCCGGCCTCGGGCCGCCCATCGAGGAGAAGACCTCGGCCGCGGCGACCGGCTCGGGCACCAGCGTGACGGTCCCCAGGCCGGCGCGCTCGGCCGCGGCGAGCAGCACGCGCCGCCGGGTCTGGGCCCAGGCGGCGGGGCAGGTGACGGTCGTGGGGCCGAGCTCGCCGCCGGAGACGCGCCGGGCCTCGCCGGCCACGCGGACGAGGACGGCGGCGAAGAGGTCCACGGTCGCGACCTCGTGCTCGCCGAGCAGTACGGCCGGCTCGTCGATGCGCCGCTTGGGGTTGGGCTCGTAGCGCTCCGGGCTGATCCGCGCCGCGTGTACCGCGTCGCGGCCGGTGAGCAGGCCCTGCTGGGCGTCGGCGTACACGGCCGAGGGCAGCGTCGGTGAACCGTCGAAGAGCAGCGGCCGGACGTGCCCGTCCGGCCACGCCAGCATTGCCACGGTGTTCGAGGTACCGAAATCGACCCCGAGCCGGTGGCCTCGCGCGTCCACGCAGCCAATATACGGGCTGGTGAGTGGGGTGTTATCGGCTCAACGGGTCCGGTTTCCGCGCTTGACGGGCGCATCCACATCCGTTAGACCGGCAGGTGTCGTATCGTCGAACGTCTATGGAGGACAGCGTGGTCCGATCACTCGTCGCTCTCGTGGTGCTCGCCGCGGCCGTGGGCATCACCGCCGCCGCGCCGGCGGCCGCCGCGTCCGCGCCCGGCCCCTGCGGGTACACCGCGACCCCCGAAGACCCGCCCGCGCGCCCGGTCTCGCTGCCGCCCGACCCGCGGCACACGCCCGACCGCGGGACCGTCACCGTCACGCTGTTCACCAACCTCGGGCCGATCCCGCTGACCCTCGACCGCGCCGAGGCGCCCTGCACCGTGCAGAGCTTCCTGCACCTCACGCGGCACGGCTTCTACAACCGCACCGTGTGCCACCGGCTCACCACGTACCCCACGCTCAAGGTCCTGCAGTGCGGCGACCCGACCGGCACCGGCGAGGGCGGGCCCGGCTACCGCTACAAGGACGAACTGCCCACGAACCTGCCCCCGGCCCCGACCGACCCGACCGGCGTGCGGCGCATCTACGGCCGCGGCCTGCTCGCCATGGCCAACGCCGGCCCGGACACCAACGGCAGCCAGTTCTTCCTGGTCTTCGCCGACTCGGTGCTGCGCCCGAACTACACGGTCTTCGGCTCGGTCCGCCCGCTGGGCCTGCACACCCTGGACTACATCGCCGCGGGCGGCGTCGCCCCGACCGCCGACGACCCGGCCCCGGTCGACGGCGCCCCGGCCCGGCGCACGGAGATCATCCTGGCCTTCTGAGGGTTTTCCACAGGCGAAAAATCATCCTGTCGTACCACCTGAGCCGTTCCTAGCCTGAAGGTATGACGGTGGACGATGTCTGGCGCGTCCCGCCCGCGATGGTCCGGCGGGCGGGACGGGCCGCGCTCGACGCACAGTGGACGCTGACCGCGATCCTCGAGCGGATCGAGGTCCCGGTCGTGGTGGGCGAGGACGGCCGCCTGACGTTCTTTCCGCACGATGCCGCCGACGTCACCGCGATCCGGGAGGCCCAGCTGGCCGCCCGGACCGTCCACGCCCACCTGGCCGGGATGCTGCGGTAGCTACTTGGCGGCGCCCAGCGTGTCCAGGGCCGCCGTCGCGCCCGGGTGCAGCGGCACCGGCGCCGTCTTGCGCACCGTCTGCAGGGTGATGCCCTTCGCCGCCGGGTTCGCCTTCGCCAGCTCGTCGCGCTTCTCCACCAGCGTCCTGGTCAGCACGCAGGCCAGGCCCGCGTCCATGTCGGAGCGCACCAGCAGCACGTTCGGCACCACGATCGTCTTCACGTCCGCCGCCGTCCTGTACGTCGCGGCCGGGATCGTGCCCGCCTGGTACGCCGGGCTGAGCTGCTGCATCTTCGGCAGCAGCGAGTCGATGTCGAGGAACTTCACCTTGTCGCCGGCCGTGGTGAACAGGTCGGTGACGCCCGACGTCGGCAGGCCGCCCGACCAGAAGAACCCGTCGATCGACCCGGCCTTCATGCCGTCGGTCGTCTTGGCCAGGTCCAGCCGCTGCGGCTGGATGTCCTTGTCGGGGTCGAGCCCGGCCGCCTTCAGCAGCCGCTGCGCGATCACCTCGGTGCCGGACTTCGGCGACCCGGTCGAGATGCGCTTGCCCTTCATGTCGGCGACCGAGTTGATGCCGGAGTCGGCGCGCACGACCACGTGGGTGGAGTTGTCGTAGATGCGGCCCAGCGCGGCGATCTTCACCGGCTTGCCGTCGAACGAGCCGGTGCCCTGCACCGCGTCCGTCGCGGTGTCGAAGAGCGAGAACGCGACCTGGTAGTCGCCCTTGTCGAGGCTCTGGATGTTGCCCACGGAGGCCTGGGTCTCGGCCGCGGTCGCCTTCACCTTGTTGCTCGTGGCCTTGGTGACCTGCTCGGCGAGGGCGTTGCCGACGACGTAGTACACGCCGGTGGTGTTGCCGGTCGCGATCGAGATGCGGGTGTCGCTCTTGACGCTGCAGTCGAGCGCGGCGCCGGCCGCCGCGCTAGCCGACGTCCCCGCGGGCGTCTGCCGGCCCCCGCACCCGGCCACCCCCGCCAGCAGGATCGCCGTCGTGCACAGGATTTTCAGGGTTCGCACGTGAGCTCCTTCGCGGTGAGAGAAACACGAGCAGTCCCGCCAGCGCGAGCAGCACCACGCCGGCGACGACGGTCCACAGGTCGAGCCACAGCAGGGCGAGCGCGGCCAGCCCGGCCAGCACCCTCGGTACCGCCGGAGCCGCCCCCAGACCGATGAACCAGCCACCGGCGGCGACGGACAGCGCCAGGACCCCGGCGGCCGAGGCGGCCAGGGCGAACGCGACCCGGTCCCAGCCGCCGATGCCGAGCAGCCCCTGCCCGGCCGGGGTCACCACGAAGGCGATCGGGACCAGATAGGCCGGCAGGGCGTACCGCAGCGTCTGCCACATCGTCGGGAACACCCGCCCGCCGGTCACCGCGGCCGCCGCCACGGACGCGAGCGCGGTCGGCGGCGTCGCCTCGGAGAGCACCGCGAAGTAGAAGATGAACATCGCCGTCGCGGGCTCGGGGATGCCGAGGTTGAGCAGCGCCTGGCCGAGGATGACCCAGCCGATGATGAACGAGGCGGTGACGGGCACGGCCAGGCCGAGCAGCGTCATCGCGACCGCGGCGAAGATCGCGGTGAGCGCGACGACCGCGGTGTGGTTCGTGGCGAGGGCCTGGGCCCAGTCGACCATCAGGCTCGACAGCTGCGGCCCGAGCCCGGTCTTGGTGGTGCTCGCGGTGATGACCCCGGCCGCCGCGCACACGGCGACGACCGGCAGCACCCCGCGGATCCCGGCGGCGAGCGCCTGGACCAGCCGCCGCGGCGTGAGCCGGTGCCGCCGGTCCAGGAACGACAGCGCGGCCGCGAGCAGGGTCGCCCACACCACCGCCTGCGTCGCGGAGCGGCCGAGCGCCAGCAGCACGACGATCACGATCAGGGACAGGAAGTGGTACCCGAACCGTGCCAGCAGCGACCACGCGGACGCCACCTTCAGCCGCACCGCCCGCGCCCCGAACCGCCGCGCGTCGATCTCGACGGAGAGCAGGATGCCCAGGTAGTACAGGATCGTCGGCACCGTGGCCCAGCCGAGCACCTTGAGGTAGGACACGTCGAGGTACTCGGCGATGATGAACGCCGCGGCGCCCAGCGTCGGCGGGGACAGGATCGCGCCCACCCCGGCCGCGGCGAGCATGCCCCCGGCGCGCTCCGCGGGGTAACCGGCCCGGCGCAGGATGGGCCACGTGACCGCGCCGATGCTCACGGTCGTCGCGGCGCCGGAGCCGGATACGGTACCGAGCAGAAAGCCCGACGCCACCGCCGTGCGCCCGGCCGCGCTGCGGGAGCGCCGGAACGCGGCGACGGACAGCTCCACGAAGAACGCGCCGGCCCCCGACAGGTCGAGCACGGCGCCGTAGATGGTGAACAGCACGATGTAGGAGGCCGCGACGTCGAGCGGCGTACCGTAGAACCCGCTCGGCGAGTTGTACAGCGCGTCGACGATCTGGTCGAAGTCCAGCCCCGCGTGCGCGATCTCCCAGCCCTGCGGCAGCAGCCCGCCGTAGTAGTCGTACGCCAGGAACAGCCCGCACACGACGGGCAGCACCCAGCCCGTGGTGCGCCGGCACGCCTCGACGATGAGCAGCAGCAGGGCCGCGCCCATCACCACGTCGAGGGGGTCGAGCAGCCCTTGCCGGTCGAGGAACGCGTCGTACCCACCGCCGACGAAGGGCAGCACCGGGTACAGGCACGTGACGAGCGCGACGACGGCCAGGACCCAGTCCCCGGCGGTCGGGCCCCCGCCGAGGACCGGGCCGTCTCCCGGCGGTGTTCCGCCGCGTCGCCGCAGCCGGATGCCTGACGGGTAGAGCACGAACACGAGGGGCAGCACCAGCCCGAGAAAGATGACGAGGTAGTACTGGCTGCCCTGCGCGAGCGGCCGGAACACCTGCCACAGCACGAGCAGCGCCGCGATCGCCGCGACGGCGGTGACCCCGGCGTCGACTGAGCCGTACACGCGCCGCCCCGGCTTCTCCTCCTCGAACTGCGCCGCGAGCTCCCGGACGCCGGCGTCCTCGAGCACGGACGCGTTCACGGCTTCGCCCTCTTGGTGCATGCCGTCCACGGCCTCCTCGGGCAGGCCATCCGCGACGGTGCCGCGCGCCTCGTCCCGAGCCGTCCCCGTTCCGGACTCGTCCGACATGCGCCGGAGAATACGCGTTTTCATAAATATTCGTAACGGTCAACGTCTGGGATTTGGTAGCGAACGTGCAACAACGCGGCATGATGTTGCGCGTGTACGAGTTGGACGTCGTAGCGCCCGACAGCCTGGGCCGGTTCGTGTATCGCTGGTACGGCCCCCCGGACCGCCCCCCGGCCGACCTGGACCTGTCCGGCGTGCCCGGACCCCTGGCCGAGTGGCACCGCCTGGCCTCGCGCTACACCTACCCGCTGAGCCGCGACCACGCGATGCTCCCGCCCGGTGGCCCGCGCTTCTGGCAGGGCGCCACCGACTGGTACTCCTACGACGCCGAGGCCCACGCCAACGGCGCCCTCGACCCCGAGGTGATCGAGAACGACGAGCTGCACACCGGCCTGCCCCTGTCGCGGTTCCTGGTGTACGCCGCCGTCTACGAGGCCGCGTACGCCCCGCTGCACGGCCTGGTCCACATGGACCCGGCTCCCACCGCGGTCCGCGCGGTGAAGGTCCGCCTCCGCGAACTGGACGACGGCCTTTGGCAGTGGCCCGACCCGTCCGTACGCTGGTTCGGCGACGACGACCTGCTGGCCCACCTGGGCCCGGACCGAATCGTGATCGCGGGCCGGCACCGCGACGCCCTGGGCCGCTTCGACGGCCTGGCGATCCCTTGGGACTGGGACTCGAGAATGCTCTGATCCCACCCGGCGAAAGCACGTCCGACAACGGCCAAGCGCCGCCGGTCAGCCCCGCGTCCCGGTAAGCCCGCCGTAAAGCCACAAACCGGATATGCCACCCGGCAGGCGATAAATCCGATAAGTCGCGGCGCGGAGCGCCCGACTTATCGCGCCGAACACGCCGCGAATCAGGGCACGTGCACCAGCATCGCGCACACGTCCTCGTCCTCCGGCACGTTCAGCACCGTCATCAGGTGCGACACCACGGCGTCGAAGTCGGCCAGGTCGACGCTCTCCCCGGCCCGGCGCACCAGTTCCAGCCCGCCTCCCCGCCGCCGGTCGCCCCGTGAGCGCGCCACCGTCGCGTTCAAGCCGGTGTAGAAGAGCACGCGGTCGCCCGGGGCGAGGGTGACGGCCGTGTCCGAGTACTGCATCTGGTCCACCTCGCCCAGTGGCAGGCCGAGCGGGCCGGACAGCACGGTGCCCAGGCCCGCGGCGTCGTAGCGGATCGGGGCCACCTGGCCCGCGGCGGCCCAGCGCAGCTCGCGGGTCTGCGGGGAGTACCGGGCCACGATGAGGCAGGCCGTGTGCTCCACCTCCATCGCGCACAGCATGCCGTTGACGGCGGTCAGGATGTCTCCCGGCGACATGTCCAGCATGGCGTAGGCCCGGACCGCGTAGCGCAGGCGCGCCGCCGTCGTCATCGAGGACAGGCCTCGCTCGTCCACGTCGCCCAGCACGAGGATCGAGCCGTTTCCGCCCACCGGGGTGGCGTCGTACCAGTCGCCGTCGATGGTGCCCACGCGCTCGGGGGAGCGGCACCGGCCGCAGATCTCGACGCCCTCCAGGTGGCCCAGCTCGGGGTCGGTCGGCAGCAGGGCCTTCTGCAGCGCCTCGGCCGCTCGGCGCTCGTCGGCGAGGCGGTGCCGCTGGGCGGCCAGGGCCTCCTCGGCGCGGCGCAGGCGGCCCTCGATCGCGCGCTCCTCGGTGACGTCCTGCAGCGTGCCGCGGACCGCGGTGACGTTGCCCGTGTCGTCGTGGATCGCCTCGGCGGTCAGGCGGAGGCGGCGGCCGTTGACGCGGCCCGCGCCGCGGATCTCGGCCAGCAGCTGCTTGCCCTCGACGATCGTGCGGCGCACCGCGTCCTGCACGGCGAGCAGGTCGTCGGGGTGCACGCTCGCGGTGAGCTCGTCGACCGGGATGCGGCCCGCGTCGCCGCGGCCGGCCTGGCCGCGGTGGAACAGCCGGACGAGCTCGGGGGAGCAGCGCGGCTCCGGGTCGCGCAGTTCCCAGCAGAACGAGCCGATGCCCGCGATGCGCTCGGCCTGCAGCAGCTGGTCGTGCAGGAGATCGGCCTCGGTGGCGACCTTCCACACCGCGAACACCCGGTCCCACAGCCGCACCGCGTGCACGGTCAGCGTCTGCGGGCCCGGCACGCCGTCGGTGCGCGGGTCGGCCCGCAGGCCCTCCAGGCGGCGGGGCTGGCCGTCCTGCAGTACCCGCGCGAACTCCGGCAGCAGCGTCGCGCTGCCCAGCGCCGGGTACGCGGCCAGCAGCGTGGCCTCGTCCGGGTCGACACGCGCGCCGGAGAAGATCTGCCGGGCCAGGCCGTTGGCGTACTCCACCCGGAAGTCGACGAGCTGCCCGTCCTCGTGCACGGGGGAGAGCAGCGCGCCCGGGTCGTGCAGCGCGTCGACGACGGTCGGCAGCCACACCTGGGCCGGGGCCGCCTGCCCGCTCTCCTCGCCGCCCACGTGGAACCAGGCGCTGGCGATCTCGTCGCCGATGAGCGCGTCGACCTGGCGGCCCACCGGCTCGAGCAGGGCGGCCACGTACCGCCGCAGCTCCTCGCCGGCCGGCAGCCCCTCGGCCCAGGTCATGAGGATGCCGCCGATGACCCGCTCGCCGGCGATGAGCGGGGACGCCAGCAGGGTCTCGCCGCCGAAGGGCTGCTGGCCGAGCACGGGGAAGCGGCGGCGCGCGTCGGGCTCGGGCGCGAGCCACAGCGTCTCCACCTCCTGCGCGGCGACGACCAGTGGCAGCCCCGGGTCGGGAGGGATGCGCGACCAGCGGCTGCGGACCTCGCCCGGCACTCCGAAGGTGCCCACGCCCCGCTGGGCGCCGTCCGGGTCGAGCAGGGTCAGCAGCACCGCCGTGGGCGGCGGCCACGCGGTCGGGGCGGTGCCGAGCACGTCGCAGATCTCGTCGTAGCTGCGGGCGGCCGCGATCCGGGCGCTCAGGAGCTGGTGCTGGGACTGCAGCGCCTCGACCTCGGGGGTACGGCTGGCGCGCTTGCGGGCGGCCGGAACGGGTACCGTATCCGGCTTCTCCACCTTGGTGGAGGCCCGGGAGCGGGCGACGTGCTGGCGCAGCTCGTCGTCGATGAGGTTCACCACATCGGGGGCGTTCGGGTCCGGCGACGTGGTGCCGACGATCGCCGCGGCCACCTCGATGAGCTTGATGTTGGTGCGCTGGCTGAGCCGCACGAGCTGGTCGAAGCCCTGGTCGGGGGTGATCCCGAGCCGCTCGACGAGCACGCCCTTGGCCTGCTCGATGACCGCGCGGTTCCGCATGGCGGTGCGCACCCCGGTCAGCTCGGCTCGCAGCTTGGCGACCAGCGCGGCGAGCGCCTCCGCCGGCTCCGCGCTGCTGTTGCCGCTCTCCGCGGGGGCCCTCTCGGCCATGCCTGTCGCCTCTCCCGTCCGTGCCAGTGTCCCGGCGCACCGCGTCCGGCTCGCCCGTTGATGTTTACCACCATCCGGCCCGGGTAGGGGCGTTGGTAGGTCAGCGCAGTCGGTTCCTGGAGGTCGCAGTCTTGAGGATCGCCCTGGTCTCCGCCCAAGCCAGCCCGCTGGGGCTGGGCGGACCGACGGCGGGAGGCCGGCACACCCACGTGGCGGCCCTGGCCCGGGCCCTTGGAGCCATGTCGCACGAGGTGACGGTGTACGTGCGCCGGGAGGACCGGGCCGCGCCCGAGCGCCTGCCGTTCGCGCCCGGCGTCACGGTCGAGCAGGTGCCCGCCGGCCCGGTCGAGTCGCTGCCGGCCGACGACACCCTGCCCCACATGGGGGACTTCGGCCGCGCCCTCGCGGCCCGCTGGGGCGACGAGGCGGGCGTCGGCCCGGACGTCGTGCACGCCCACTACTGGCTCTCCGGCCTCGCCGCACTCACCGCCACCGCGGACGTGCGGCGGCCGGTCGTGGTGACGTACCACGGCCTCGCCTCCGCCGAGCGCCGCATCCTGCCCGTCGACCACAACGCCGGCCCGGGCCCCCGCGCGGGCATGGAGCGCACGCTGGGATCGCTGGCCGACCGGGTCGTCGCGCAGAGCGAGGACGAGGTCGCCGAGCTCGGCCGCATGGGGGTGCGCCGCGCCGCGACCGTGATCGTCCCGTCGGGCGTCGACACCGAGCTGTTCACGCCGTCCGGCGCGGCCGCCGACCACCGCCGCCCCGGGCTGCGCCGCATCCTGTCCGTCGGCCCGCTCGTGCCGCGCAAGGGCTTCGGCGACCTCGTCGAGGCGCTGCGCCGCGTGCCGGGGGCCGAGCTCGTCGTCGTCGGCGGCCCCGACCCGGCCCGCCCGCCGCGCGACATCGATGCCGACCCCGAGGCCCGCCGCCTGATCCAGCTGGCCGACACCCACGGCGTCGCCGACCGGGTGCGCATCGTCGGCGCGGTCACCCCGGAGGAGCTGGCGGCCTGGTACCGCTCCGCCGACGTCCTGGCCTGCGCCCCCTGGTACGAGCCGTTCGGCCTGACCCCGCTGGAGGCGATGGCCTGCGGCGTGCCGGTGGTCGCCTACGCCGTCGGCGGCATCGGCGAGAGCGTCATCGACAACGTCACCGGCGTGCTCGTGCCGCCCCGCGACGTCAACGCGATGGCCGGCGCCCTGCGCGCGCTGCTCGGCGACGAGGTGCGCCGGATGAGCTTCGCCAGCGCCGCGATCGACCGCGTCCGCTCCCGCTACAGCTGGGAGCGTGCGGCGACGGAGCTGGAGCGGGTGTACCAGACGGTGACCGGCGGCCCCGCCGCCGCCGACGGCGCCGAGGAGTCGTCCGAGGAGGACGAACTCTCCGAGGTCTCCTGATCACGTTCGGTGGCTCGCGTCTTGCTCATGGACCGGGCGGCGCGGTACGTTTGTCGAACCACATCCGCATCCTTCGTTGGACCGAGTCCTTCGTCGGATGGCCTCGGCGGGTCGTCAAATCAGCCGCGATCCAGTCGCCGCGGGACGTGCCGGGCGCTCGAGACCAGGGCGCCGACCGGCCGAACTTCGCCGTGAGACCGCCGTGAGACCGCCGTGCGTTGCCGTGCGTCGTGGCCCTCCCGGCCGGCAGGCAGGGAGACCCCTCATGACCATCACCTCCCGCGGACCCCGTGCACCCGGCAAAGACGTCGAATCGGCCGCCCAGGCCCTGCTCACGCTCCTGGCCGACCTTCCGCCCGACAGCCCTGACCGCCCCCGCGTCCGGGCCCGCCTCATCGAGCTGTACCTCCCGCTGGCCGAGTACCTCGCCCGCCGCTTCCGCAACCGCGGCGTGCCCCTCGACGACCTCGTCCAGGTCGCCGGCGTCGGCCTGATCAAGTCCGTGGACGGCTACGACCCGACCCGCGGCGCCGCCTTCCCCAGCTACGCCATCCCGATGATCGCGGGCGAGCTCAAGCGGCACTTCCGCGACAAGGGCTGGGACGTGCGGGTGCCGCGGCGCCTGCAGGAGCTGTGCCTGGAGCTCGGCAAGATCTCCGGCGGCCTGGCCCAGGAGCTCGGCCGCTCGCCGACCGTCGCCGACCTCGCCGCCCGCCTCGGGGTCAGCGAGGAGGAGGTCATCGAGGGCCTCGAGTCGGGGCACGCGTACCGCGCCCTGTCGATCAACGCGCCCGCCGGCGGCGACGACACCGGGGCCGAGCTCGCCGACCTCCTGGGCGGCCTGGATCGGGCCCTGGAAGCGGTGGACGACCGCGAGTCGCTGCGGCCCCTCATCGAGCGGCTGCCCGAGCGGGAGCAGCGGATCATCGCGATGCGGTTCTTCGGCAACCTGACGCAGACGCAGATCGCCCAGCGGCTGGGGATCTCGCAGATGCACGTGTCCCGGCTGCTGAGTCACGCCCTGACGTTCCTGCGGGGCGAGCTGAACGGCCCGCTGTGAGTGCTCAGGCCGGGGTGAGGACCGAGGAGACCGTCAGCTGGTACACGTTGTAGGCCTGCCGGATCACCGGGTGGGCCACGTTGCGCACCGGCACGCCGCCGGGGGTCGTCCCGCGCTCCGACCCGGCGTGCGCGTGCCCGTGCACGGCGAGGCCCACGCCCGGCGCGCCGTCGATGGCCTGGGCCAGGTGGTAGGAGCCGAGGAACGGGTAGATCTCCACCGGCTCGCCCAGCAGCGTCTCGGGCACGGGGGAGTAGTGGGTCAGCGAGATCCGCACGTCGCACGAAAGCGCCGCCAGCGCCTCGCCGAAGCGCGCCGCGAGCTCGCGGCCGTGGCGGGTGAAGGCCTTCATCTCCGGCTCGCCGAACTCGCTGGCGCACGCGCCCGCGAACCCGCCGCCGAAGCCCTTGGTGCCGGCCACGCCGACGCGGATGCCGTTGCACTCCAGCACGGCGCCGGTGCACTCCAGGACGGTCAGGCCGGCGTCGCGCAGTATCGCCGTGACCTCCTCCGGCCGGTCGGAGTGGTAGTCGTGGTTGCCGAGGATCGCGACGACGGGCACGGCCAGCCCGCCGAACTCGCGGGCCACGCACGCCGCCTCCTCCGGGGTGCCGTGCCGCGTGAGGTCGCCGGCCAGCAGCAGCAGGTCGGCCTTGCCGCCGAGGTGCTCCAGCGCCGGGCGGTAGCGGCCGACCACGTCGGCGTCGAGGTGGACGTCCCCGACCGCCGCGATCCGCACACACCCCTCGTCGGTGCCCGTCACAGCTCCTCCACCTCTTCCGGCTCGTGCACGCGGGTCAGGCCGATGTTGCACTGCACCGGCAGGTCCGGGAACGCCTCGGAGACCACCCGGCAGATCGTGTCGCGGCGCTCCGCGCTCTCCACCTCGCCGACGAGCGCGATCCCGGCGCCGGTGCGGACGAAGCGGATGCCCTGCTCCGTGATCCGGTCGTCCTCGGCGAGCAGATGCTGCAGCTCACCCTCGACGTACTGCTCCGTGGACATCGTGGTCTCCCCTCACACCGCCGCGGCCAATGCGCTGGCCTCGGCCATCGACATCACGCCGAGTCGGTCGATCAAGAACAGGAAAGCATGGGCATACGGCGAGTGGGCCGTTTCGCGGTAGACCCGGGGCCAGTCGATCTGCTCCCGCAGCGACCGCGCCACGGGCAGCCCGCGCGCGAAGTCGCAGTAGTGCGCCGACCACGTGAGCACCTTGTGGATCATCAGCTCGGTCGCCGAGAGGACGGGCATGTGGCAGGCGTTGACCGCGATGATGTCGGTGTCCTCCAGCGTCGCGTCGGTCACCGGCCGCTGCACGGGGCAGAAGATGAAGTCGATCAGGTTCTCGTCGTCCCAGCCCTTCACCAGCCAGCCCTCGGGCGGCACTTCGCCGCGGAAGCCGACCTCGGCCAGCGCGGCCAGCACCCGCTCCGAGTCCTCCTGCTTGATCAGGAAGTCGATGTCGTGGTCGACGGACTCACCGCCGCGCGCGTACACCGCGAAGCTGCCCGCCAGGCAGAAGGGGATGCCCGCGTCCTTGAGGTGGAACGCGGCCTTCTTGAGCGTGGCGATCAGTGGCTGCCTGTCCTCGGAAACTGCCATGCCTGACGGCTTACCCCCGCCTTCATTCCGTCACACGCACCGAATTCGCCAGTTCCTCACCCAGGCGCCGCAGCTCACCGGCCGGGCAGGCCTGGGCCAGCCGCGGGAAGAGCTCGGTCTCCTCCTCCTGCATGTGCTGGCGAACGGCGTCGAAGCGCTCGGCGGTGAGCGGGGCGAACGAGGCGTGCTCGGCCTCCTCGTAGGAGGCGATGTCCGGTCCGGCCGGCAGGTGCTCGCGCAGGGCCGGGTGCAGGAAGCGCGACTCGGCGTCGGCGTGGCGGGCGAGGGCGTCCGCGGCGTCGGCGAGCGCGTCGCGGCGCCGCTGCGGGGTGGAGGCCGTCTCCGCGTCGGCGAACAGCGACTCCAGCCGGCGGTGCCCGGCCGTGAGGAGCTCGAGGAGATCCGCCGACATGGAGCAGGCGTACCCAGAGCGGACATCCGCTAACCCACTCTACCGTGATGTTGGTACATGTGTTCGAATAGTCGACCATGGAGCGAAGAAAGCACTGGTGGAACGGCACCTGGGGGCGGCTGGCCCGCCGCGACGTCTATCTGTTCGAGGACGCCGGCATCTGGTGGGTCGAGTCGCGGGAGGGCGGGGCCGACGGGCGCTGCCGGCGCTACGAGTTCACCGACGAGGAGAGCGCGATGAACTGCGTGTCCGGCCTGCTCGCGCAGCCGGGCAACTGGCGCGAGATCAACTGAACAACGTTCCGCTGTTTTCCGGCGGTACTGCACAACAAAACTGCGCCATCAAGCACTGGATCGCAATGGTTCGCCGCCCAAGGGGGTCGTAGGTTGTGAACCATGAGCCGTCGTTACCTCATGTGCCGCCCGACGTACTTCGCGGTGGACTACGCGATCAACCCGTGGATGGACCCGAGCCGGCCGGTCGACGCCGCTCGGGCCGTGGCGCAGTGGACGACCCTCTACGAGCTGTACCTGGCGCTCGGCCACACCGTCGAGCTCATCGACCCGATCCCCGGCCTGCCCGACATGGTCTTCGCCGCCAACGGCGCGACGGTCGTGGACGGCCGGGTGTACGGCGCGCAGTTCCGCCACCCCGAGCGCGCCGACGAGGGCCCGGCCTACCTGGAGTGGTTCGCCCGCAACGGCTTCGACGTGCACGCGGCCAAGAGCGTCAACGAGGGCGAAGGCGACCTGCTGCTGGCCGGCAACTGGATCCTGGCCGGCACCGGGCTGCGCACCGAGCACGCCGCGCACGCCGAGGCGCAGGAGCTCTTCGGCCGGCCGGTGCTCACCCTGCAGCTCGTCGACCCGCGCTACTACCACCTCGACACCGCGCTGACCGTGCTGTCGCGGGACAACGTCGCGTACTACCCGGGCGCGTTCTCGGCCGGCAGCCAGGCGGTCCTGCGCCGGCTGTACCCCGACGCCGTGCTCGCCACCGCCGATGACGCCGCCGTGCTGGGCCTCAACGCGGTGAGCGACGGCCACCGGGTCGTCCTGCCATCCGCCGCCACCCGCCTGGCCGGGGAGCTAGCGTCGAAGGGGTTCGAGCCGGTCCCCGTCGACGTGTCCGAGCTGCACAAGGCCGGCGGCGGCCCGAAGTGCTGCACCCTGGAGGTCCGGTCATGACGACCATCGCAAACCACACAGCCCCGGCGGTCGAAGAGGCGGAGCGCCACACGGCGCACAACTACCACCCGCTGCCGGTCGTCATCGCCGAGGCCGAGGGCGCGTGGGTCACCGACGTCGACGGGCGCCGCTACCTGGACTGCCTCGCCGGGTACTCCGCGCTGAACTTCGGCCACCGCCACCCCGGCCTCGTCGCCGCCGCCCACGAGCAGCTCGACCGGGTCACCCTGACCAGCCGGGCCTTCCTGCACGACCAGTTCGGCCCGTTCTGCCGCGACCTGGCCCGCCTGACCGGCAAGGACCTGGTGCTGCCGATGAACAGCGGCGCCGAGGCCGTGGAGACCGCGATCAAGGTGTCGCGCAAGTGGGGGTACCAGGTCAAGGGCGTCCCCGCCGGCAAGGCCACCATCATCGTGGCCGACGGCAACTTCCACGGCCGCACCACGACGATCGTGAGCTTCTCCACCGACCCGGAGGCCCGGGCCGACTACGGTCCCTACACGCCCGGCTTCGTCGTCGTGCCCTACGGCGACCTCGACGCGCTCGCCGCCGCGATCGACGAAACGACGGTGGCGGTACTCCTGGAGCCCATCCAGGGCGAGGCGGGCGTCCTGGTGCCGCCGAACGGCTACCTGCCGGGCGTGCGCCGCCTGTGCACCGAGCGCGGCGTGCTCTTCGTCGCCGACGAGATCCAGTCCGGCCTCGGCCGCACCGGCGCCACCTTCGCGTGCGACGACGAGTCGGTCGTCCCGGACATGTACATCCTGGGCAAGGCCCTCGGCGGCGGCATCGTCCCCGTCTCGGCCGTGGCCGCGAACACCGACATCCTCGGCGTGCTGCGCCCGGGCGAGCACGGCTCCACCTTCGGCGGCAACCCGCTGGCGTGCGCGGTGGCCCGCGCGGTCATCGCCCTGCTGGAGACCGGCGAGCCCCAGGCCCGCGCCCGCGAGGTCGGCGCCCACCTGCACCGGCGCCTCAACGCGCTGGTCGGCCACGGCCTGACCGCGGTGCGCGGCCGGGGCCTGTGGGCCGGCATCGACATCGACCCGGCGCTCATGACGGGCCGCGAGGCGAGCGTCCACCTCATGGCCCGCGGCGTGCTGGCCAAGGACACCCACGGCTCGACCCTGCGCCTCGCCCCGCCGCTCGTGGTGACGGAGGAGGACATCGACTTCGCCGTGGACGCCCTGGCGGCGGTCCTCCGCGGCGAGGTGGCCGACTGAGGCGGACGCCCCGGCGGCGGGTCATCAGCGGCCGAGTAATCGGCTGAAGAAGCCCTGACGCTGGGCCGGGACCGGCGCCTCCAGCACGACGACGTCCGGCGACACGGGACGGACCGGCGGGATGAGCGCCGGCATCGGGCCCGGGTGGCGGTCCGCGGGCGTCATGGGCGGGCGGTCACCGTGGGCCACCGGGCAGCGCGCGGCCGCCGGGACCGGGGAGCGCCCGCGGCGGCCGAGCTCGCGGGCGTCCGGGTCGAGGGAGAACCCGGGGCGCTGGTCGTCGGTCTCCGGGTAGTACCGGTGGAAGACGCCGAGCGTCGCGGGGCTCATCGGCGGCACGACCCACGACCAGTCGGCCGGGGTCGGGCGGCCGCAGCGCTCCTCGCTCGCGATGTGGGCCAGGAAGCGCTCCGACTCGGTGTGGTGGTCGCTGATGCGCGCGCCCGCCTGGTCGAAGGACCACAGCACCGCGCGGTTGAGCTCGACGAGCGCCCGGTCCTTCCACAGCGAGCGCTCGGTCGAGGTGTCGAGGCCGAGCCGCTCGGCGACGACCGGCAGCAGGTTGTACCGGTCGTGGTCGGCCAGGTTCCGGGCGCCGATCTCGGTGCCGAGGTACCAGCCGTTGAACGGTGCGAGCGGGTAGTCGACGCCGCCGATGTGCATGCGCATGTTCGCGATGGCCGGGATGGCGTGCCAGCGCAGCCCCAGCTCGGCGAACCAGCGCAGCTCCGGGTGCTCGATCGGCACCTCCCACACCGCGTCCTCGGGCAGCTCGTGCAGGCTCACCGAGCCGTCGGGGGCCTCGAGCGCCAGCGGCAGCACGTCGAACGGGTTGTCGGGCTTGCCGAGCCAGCCGTACTGGTGCAGCGTCTCGGTGAACTGGACGTAGCGCGGGTCGCCGACCACGGTGCCGTCCGCGTGGCGGTGCCCGGCGTAGCGGATGAGCTGCTCGTTCCACAGCTTCACGGCGGGCGTGGCGGGCCGGTGCGGCGCGAAGACCGAGATGACCGGGCGGATCACGTGCCGTTCGCGCTGCCCGGCCAGGCGCAGGTGCCGGACGAGCTCGTCGGCGATCTCGCCGGGGGCGGTGACCTTGCGCAGGTCCCGCACCACGAGGCTGCGCCAGTAGAGCCGGCCGATGCACCGGCACGCGTTGCGCCAGGCGACGCGTGCGCCGAAGACGAGCTCGGCGTACGTGTGCGCGTAGGTGCCGGTCTCGGCGATCTCGTCGCGGACCCGGGCCAGGCGCTCCCGCTCGTTGCCGCCGGGCTGCTCGTGGTGGAAGAGGGCGAGGAAGTCCTCGACCTCCGCCGGGTCGACCAGGAAGTGATCGTCCCAGACGCTCACGCCGCCACCTCCGCTTCGCTCACGCGCTACCTCCAACGTGGCAAGGAGCACATCGTGTAAGCGCCCGGGCGAACGAAGTCGCACAACGGGTGTGGCCGGCGTCGTAGCGTCAGCTATTGCAAGTTGCAGGAACGACCGGGAGCGCCGCCGGAAGTACCGGCGACGCTCCTGGCGTTTCCACTATCCGGAGGCCACCCGGCGCAGGCGGGCCAGGTAGGTCTGGGCCACGACCACCAGCGCGATGAACGCCCCGCTGATGACCGTCTGCCAGGCCGACGTGACCGTGCCGATCTGGTTGATGAGGTTCTGGATCACCTGCAGCAGCAGCACGCCGGCGATGGTGCCGCCGAGGGTGCCCGCGCCGCCGGTCAGCAGCGTGCCGCCGATGACCACCGCGGCGATCGCGTCGAGCTCCATGCCGGTGCCGAGCACCGTGACGCCGGAGCCGAGGCGGGCCGCGTTCATCGCGCCGGCGAGCCCGGCCAGCACGCCGGAGAGCACGTACACCCGCACCTGCGTGCTGCGGATCCGCACGCCCATCAGGCGGGCCGCGTCCTCGCTGCCGCCGATGGCGTAGACGGACTGGCCGAAGCGGCTGCGGTACAGCAGCAGCATCCCGGCCGCGAAGAGCACCACGACGAGGTAGACCGGGTAGCCGATGCCGCCGAGCTCGCCCGTCCCGAAGTGCTTGAAGGAGTCGGTCTTCACCAGGTAGGTGTCGGCCCCCTCGTCGGACAGGGCGAGCATCAGCCCGCGCGCCCCGAGCAGCCCGGCGAGCGTCACGATGAAGGGCGCCAGCCGCGCGTAGGCGATGATCAGCCCCTGCGCGAGCCCGAACAGCCCGCACGCGGCCAGCGGCAGCGCGAAGGCGGCCCAGGTGCCGTACTGCGAGGCCCAGGCGGCCAGCACGCCGCCCAGCACGTACAGCGACCCGACGGACAGGTCGATGCCGCCGCTGATGATCACGAAGGTCATGCCCAGCGCGATCAGCGCCGGCGGCGCGGTCGAGATGAGCACCGTGCCGAGGTTGTCGAAGGTGCGGAAGCTGTCCCAGGTGACGACGCCGACGACGATCACGAGGACGAGCACGGCGAGCGCGCCCTGGCGCTGGACGAGCTCGACGATCCGCTCGGTGCGCATCGAGGCCGCCTCGGCCCGGGCCGCCTTGGCCGGGGGCGTCACAACGGTCTGGCTGCTCATCGGGTCCTCCGCTCGCGGGCCGCGTATACCGCCACCAGGATGATGACCGCCTGCACCATCTGCGCGGTCGAGTCGCGCAGGTTGTTGGCGATCATCGTCGCGGTCAGCAGCTGCATGAGCAGCGCGCCGGCCACGGTGCCGAGCACGCGCACCTTGCCGCCGGTCAGCGGGGTGCCGCCGACGACCACGGCGGTGATCGCCGAGAGCTCGATCAGCAGGCCGATCCGCGACGCGTCGGCCGAGCCGATCCGGGAGACCTGGATGACGCCGGCCACCGAGGCGAGGACCGCGCTGATGACGTACACCGTCACCAGCACCCGCCGCACCGGCACGCCGGCGAGCACCGCGGCCGGGCGGTTGTCGCCGACGGCCAGCAGCCGCCGGCCGAAGACCGTCCGGCGCACCACGAAGCCGACGACGATGGCCAGCACGGCGGCGATCCAGACGGTGTACGGCACGTAGAAGAACTGCCCCGTGCCGATCTCGATGAAGTTCTTGTCGTGGATGTCCTTGTAGCGCCCGCTGGACAGCACCAGCGCGATGCCCCGGCCGGCCACCAGCATCGCCAGCGTCGCCACGATCGGCTGGAGGCCGACGAAGGCGACCAGGCCGCCGTTGACCAGGCCGATGACCAGCCCGCCGACGAGCGCGAGGACGATCGCGGCGACCGGGCCGTAGCCGAGGTACAGCGGGATGATCGCCGCCCCGAGGGCCATCACGGACCCGACCGACAGGTCGATGCCCTCGGTGCCGATGACCAGCGCCATGCCCAGCGCCACGATCACCACCGGGGTGACCTGGACGAGCTGGATGCGCAGGTTCGACCACTCGAGGAAGTTGTCGGTGTACACGACGTTGAACAGCACCAGCACGAGCAGGGCCACGTACACGCCGTACACCGGCAGCAGCTGCCGCCAGCGGGAAAGGTCGATCTTGCTCACTGCGGTCGTGTCGCTCATGACGCGGCCACCGCGATCACGTTCATCAGTTGCTCCGTCGTCACTTCGTCGCCGCGCAGCATTCCCACCACGGCGCCGTCCCGCAGCACCACCACCCGGTCGGAGCCCTCGATGAGCTCCTCGGCGTCCGAGGACACCAGCACCACGCCGAGGCCCTCGGCGGCGAGCTCGTCGATGAGCGCCTGCACCTCGGCCTTCGCGCCCACGTCGATGCCGCGGGTCGGCTCGTCCAGCAGCAGCACCTTGGGCCCGGTGGCCAGCAGCCGGGCCAGCAGCACCTTCTGCTGGTTGCCGCCGGAGAGGTCGCCGACCCGCTGGTGCGGGCTGGAGGCCTTGATCCGCAGCCGCCGCATGAAGGTGTCCACGATCTCGTCGATCTTCCGCTCGGAGACCACGCCCGCGGTGGACAGCCGGGGCAGTACCGCGAGCGCGATGTTCTCCCGCACCGACAGCCCCAGCGCGATGCCCTCGGCCTTGCGGTCCTCGGGCTGCACGGCGATGCCGGCCTTCAGGGCACTGACCGGGGTCGGGCGGCGCAGCGGCCTGCCGTCGACCTCGACGGCCCCGCTGTCCAGCGGCAGGGCGCCGGCCACGGCCTTGATGGTCTCGCTGCGCCCGGCGCCGAGCAGGCCCCCGAGCCCGACCACCTCGCCGGGCCGGACCTCGAAGCTGACCCCGGCGAGCCGGTGGCGGCTGATGAGGTCGGTGGCCTTGAGCACCGGGGGGCCGCCGGCGGCGTCGTGCTCGCCGGCGAAGCTGGTGAACGCGCGCCCGGCCGAGACCGGGCGGCCGAGCATGTGCGAGACGAGCTCGACGCGTTCGAGGCCGGCCAGCTTGCCCGCGTGGACCAGCCGGCCGTCGCGCAGGATCGTGACGCTGTCGCAGATGCGGTACAGCTCGTCGAGGCGGTGGCTCACGTAGATGATGCCGACGCCGCGCTCGTGCAGCTGGTGGATGACGCCGAAGAGCGTCTCCACCTCGCGGGGCTCGAGCGAGGAGGTCGGCTCGTCCATCACGACGACCTTGGCGTCGACCATGACCGCCCGCGCCAGCGCCACCATCTGCTGCGCGCCCAGCGGCAGGCGCCCGAGAGGGCGGCGCACGTCGGAGGTGATGCCGAAGCCGGAGAGGATCTCGGCCGCCTCGCGGTTCATCCGGGCCACGTCGACCAGGCCGAAGCGGTTGCGCGGCTCCCGGGTGAGGAAGAGGTTGCGCGCCACGCTCATCAGCGGGACGAGGTTGACCTCCTGGTAGATGGTGGAGATCCCGGCGGCCTGAGCATCGAGCGGGCCGCCGAAGGAGATCGGCTCGCCCTGGTAGCGGACCTCGCCGCCGTCCGGGCTGTACACGCCGGTGAGGACCTTGATCAGGGTCGACTTGCCGGCGCCGTTCTCCCCGACGAGCGCGTGCACCTCGCCCGCGCGCAGCGTGAACGAGACGTCGTCGAGCGCGCGCACGCCCGGGAACTGCTTGCTGACCCCGACGACTTCCAACAAAGACATGTTGCCTCTTTCCACGCGTCGACCCCGGCCCGCGAACGACACCGTTCGCGGACCGGGGTTCGAGGGTCTAGTAGGACTGACCGATGTCGGAGGACGCGTTGGTCGAGTCGTACTCGCGGTCGGAGATGATGATGTTCTCCGGGATCGCCTCGCCGTTGAAGAACTTGGTGGCGGTAGAGAAGGCCAGCGGGCCGAAGCGCGGGTTGGACTCGATGACCGAGTAGATCCAGCCGTCGACGATGCCCTGCACCGCGCCCTTGGTGCCGTCGATCGTCACGATCTTGACGTCGCCGGGCTTCTTGCTGGCGCCCTTGAGGGCGGTCACCGCGCCGAGGGCCATCTCGTCGTTCTCGGCGTAGATGCCGTTGACGCCGGGGTTGGCCTGCAGCAGCTGCTCGGCCGTCTTCTGGCCGTCCTCACGGGAGAAGTTGCCGGTCTGCTCGAAGACGACCTTGATGCCCGGGGCGACCTTGGCGATCTCGTCCTTGAAACCGCTGGTGCGCAGCGTGGTGACGTTGTTGCCGGGGGCGCCGAGCAGGATCGCGACCGTGCCGGTGTTGTTCAGAGCCTTGGCCATCTTGTCGGCGGCCCGCTTGCCCTGCTCCGCGAAGTCCGACCCGATGAAGGTCAGGTAGTTGGTGCAGCTCTTCGCGTTGATCTTCCGGTCGATCGTGACGATCGGGACCTTCTTCGCCGCGGCCTTGGCGAACACCGAGTCCCAGCCGTCCGAGTTGAGCGGAGCCACGATCAGCAGCTGCACGCCCTGGTCGATCAGGGTGCTCACGTCGGTGATCTGCTTGTTGAAGTTCGAGTCGGCGTTCGTCGTCTTGAGGTTGGCCTCGGGGATGCCCAGCTTCTTCGCCTCGTCCTTGATGGACTGGGTCTCGGCGATGCGGAACGGGTTCGCCTCCTTCTCCGACTGGGAGAAGCCGACCTGAGCGGTCTTGAGGTCGATCTTGGTCCCGCCGAACTGCTGCAGCGTGCAGGTCGCGCCCGCGGTGTCGGCCGACTTGGTGGCCTGCGCGGCGGCGGACGCGTTCGCCGAGGTGCCGGACCCGGCGTTGTCGTCCTCGGACTTCGCGCAGCCGGACATCAGCAGGGCCGCGGCGCTGAGCACGGCCAGGGCGGGCCGCCAGCGGCCACGCATATCGATCATGATGTGTCACTCCCTTGAGCGAGGGGTCGACGGGGGTGTCTGTGCGGAACCTCATCGAGGTGTATCGCATTCACTCATCCTCCAACTTTTTCTGTCAAGACTTTCCACCCACCCGACCAAAACCAAACACCAACTGTCACATGACCGAGACCGGGGCGATGCCGGACCGACATCGATGACGGACCTTGTGCGACGGTGTTGAGCGGCGTACAACAACATCCAACATGTTCGATCGCGTACCGCCTGGGAGCTGCGATGATCCGACCTCTCGGGGTGCTGCACCGCGCCCTGACCGCCGCCGCCACGACCCTCGGACTGGCCCTTACCGCATCCATCCCGCTCGTTGTTACCGGCGCGTCGCCCGCCACCGCGACCGCAACACCCCAACCAGGTCCGCTCACCGCCCCCGTCATGGGCTGGAACAGCTGGAACCGGTTCGGCTGCAACATCGACGAGAACCTGATCAAGGCGACCGCCGACGCCATGGTCAGCACCGGCCTGCGCGACTCCGGCTACACCTACGTCGACATCGACGACTGCTGGATGGCGGGCACCCGGGACGCCCAGGGCCGCCTGCAGCCCGACCCGGTGCGCTTCCCGGGCGGCATCGCGGCCATCGCGACCTACGTGCACGCCCGCGGCCTCAAGCTCGGCATCTACTCCTCGGCCGGCACCGCCACCTGCCAGGGCCTGCCGGCGAGCCTCGACCACGAGGTCACCGACGCCCAGACGTGGGCCTCCTGGGGCGTGGACCTGCTCAAGTACGACAACTGCAACAACCAGGGCCGGCCCGCCCTCGACCGCTACAAGGCCATGGGCGACGCGCTCAAGGCGACCGGGCGGGCGATCGTCTACAGCCTGTGCAACTGGGGCGACGACCAGCCCTGGGTCTTCGGCCCGAACGTCGGGGGCAGCTCCTGGCGCACCACGGGCGACATCAACGCCAGCTGGGGCAGCATCACCTCGCTCCTGGACCAGCAGGCCGGGCTGGAGCCGTTCGCGCGCAAGGGGTACTTCAACGACCCCGACATGCTCGAGGTCGGCAACGGCTCGCTGACCCAGGACGAGAACGTCGCCCACTTCTCGCTCTGGTCGCTGCTGTCCGCGCCGCTGCTGCTCGGCAACGACCTGCGCTCGGTGAGCGCGACGACGCTGGGCATCCTGCGCAACGCCGACGTCATCGCGGTGAACCGGGACTGGGCCGGGTCCCAGGGCCGGCGGATCGCGGACGCGGGCGAGCAGGAGGTCTGGGCCAAGCCGATGAGCGACGGCTCGGTCGCCGTGGTGCTGTTCAACCGCGGCGCCGCCGCCGCGACCGTCGCCACCACCGCGGCCGCGCTCGGGCTCACCGGCTCCAGCTCGTACGCCACGAAGAACCTCTGGACCGGCGCGACCGGCACCACCACCGGGGCACTGAGCGCGTCGGTGCCCTCGCACGGCGTCGCGATGTTCCGGGTCACCCGGGCCGGCACCCTGGCCGGGGCCCCGGCGGCCGGGACGTACCAGGTGAGCGACATGACCTGGGCCGCGTCGAGCAACGGCTGGGGCCCGGCCGAGCGCGACCGCTCCAACGGCGAGCAGGCGGCCGGCGACGGCAAGACGCTGACCGTCGGCGGGACGACGTTCGCCAAGGGCGTCGGCGTCCACGCGGACGCGGCCATCCACGTGTACCTGGGCCGGGCCTGCCGCACCTTCACCGCCCAGGTTGGCGTCGACGCCGAGTCGGGCACCGCGGGCTCCGTGCGCTTCGCGGTCTACGGCGACGGCCGGCTGCTGGGGTACTCCGGCGTGAAGACCGGCGGCCAGGCGCCCACCCGCCTGACCGTCTCCACCGGCGGCTACCTGAGCCTGGAGCTGCGGGTGACGGACGCGCGCACGAACGGCATCACGAGCGACCACGCGGACTGGGGGAGCCCGACCCTGGCCTGCGGTACCTCCGGCGCCGGTTCGTTCGTCAGCGACCGCTCCTGGGGCACCGCGACCAACGGCTGGGGCCCGGCCGAGCGTGACGTGTCCAACGGCGAGCAGGCGGCCGCGGACGGCAGCGTCCTGACCGTCGGCGGCGTCTCCTACCCGAAGGGCGTCGGCGCCCACGCGGCGGCCGACATCACCGTCCCGTCGTCGGGCTGCACCCGGTTCACGGCCGTGGCCGGCCTGGACGCCGAGGTGGGCACGAGCTCGACGGGCGTGACGTTCTCGGTGCTGGGCGACGGCACGACGCTGTACACCAGCCCGACGGTCACCGCCGCCGCTCCCGCGGCGATCGACGTCGACGTGTCCGGCCGGGCCGCCCTGCGCCTCGTCGTCGGGGGCGCGGGCAGCATCGACTACGACCACGCCGACTGGGCGGACGCCCGGCTGGTCTGCTAACGGATTCGGTGGGTCCCCTCCGCCGGGGTGACCACGAAGGCGTCGGGGGGCGTGAAGCCGGCTTCGGTGAACGCCTCCCGCACCGCCGCCTCCACCGCCGCGCACCGGTCCGTGTCGACGAGCGCGAGCACGCACCCGCCGAACCCGCCCCCGGTCATCCGGGCCCCGTACGCGCCCGCGGCGAGCGCCGCCGTCACCACGGTGTCGACCTCGGGCACGGTGATCTCGTAGTCGTCGCGCATGGACTCGTGCGAGGCGGTCATCAGCGGCCCGATCGCGCGGGCGTCCCCGGCGCGCAGCGCCGCCACGGTGTCGAGCACGCGCTGGTCCTCGGTCACCACGTGCCGGACCCGCTTGCGCATCACCTCGTCGTCGAGGCGCGCCAGCGCGGCGTCGAGGCCGTCCGGCTCCACGTCGCGCAGCGCGGCCACGTCGAGGATCTTCGCGGCCTCCTCGCAGCTGCGCCGCCGGGCCGCGTACTCGCCCGTCACGTGCGCGTGCGGCGCCTTGCTGTCCACCACCAGGATCGCGAGCCCCTGCGCGGCGAGGTCGAACGGCACCTGCTCGGTCGCGAGGGACCGGCAGTCCAGGAACAGCGCGTGGCCCGCGCGGCACAGCGTCGAGGCCGACTGGTCCATGATGCCGGTCGGCGCCCCCACGTACTCGTTCTCGGCCCGCTGGGCCAGCCGCGGCCGCACCGCCATGGGCACGTCGAGCCCGGCGAGGTCCAGCAGCACCGCCATCACCGCGCACTCCAGCGCCGCCGACGACGACAGCCCGGCCCCGAACGGGACATCGGACGCGATGGCCAGGGACGCACCCGGGACATCGTGGCCGGCCTCGCGCAGCGCCCACACGATCCCGGCGACGTACGACGCCCAGCCCCCGACCTTCTCGTCCGGCCCGAACGTCACCGACTCACCGGTCTGCTCCGACGTGACCGTCCACCGTTGTTCGCCGAGCTTCCGGCCGCCCACGACGGTGCTGTGCGGCAGGGCGAAGGGCAGTACGAAGCCGTCGTTGTAGTCCGTGTGCTCGCCGATGAGGTTCACCCGTCCCGGGCTCGCCCACACGGCGTCCCAGGGGCCTTCCGGCAGCCGCTCCCGCGCGTCCCTCACAGGACGACCTCCCGCAGCATCTGGGCGGCCTGCTCGGGCCGCACGTCGTTGACGAACACGCCCATCGCCGACTCGGAGCCGGCCAGGTACTTGAGCTTGCCCGGCGCCCGCCGCGTGCTGAACAGCTGCAGGTGCAGGTAGGCCAGGTCGCGCGCGACGCGCACCGGGGCCTGGTGCCAGGCCGCGATGTACGGCATGGCGAGGCCGAACATCCCGTCGAGGCGGCGCAGTACCTCCAGGTACAGCGGGCCGAACGCGTCGCGCTCCTCGGTGCTCAGGGCCGGGATGTCGGCGACCTGGCGGTTGGGGTACAGGTGGACCTCGAAGGGCCAGCGGGCCGTCGCCGGCACGAACGCGGTCCACAGCTCGTTGCCGGCCACGATCCGTGTCCCGGCCGCGCGCTCGGCGGCCAGCACGTCGGCGAAGAGGTTGTTCGCCCCGACACTGCGCTCGCGGTGCTCGCGGGCCGAGCGCAGCATGCGGCGGGTGCGGGGGGTGACGAAGGGGTACGCGTAGATCTGCCCGTGCGGGTGGAAGAGCGTGACCCCGATCTCCTCGCCGCGGTTCTCGAAGCAGAAGACCTGCTCGACGTCGTCGCGGGTGGACAGGTCGGCGGTGCGGTCGGCCCACGCCTCCATCACCGTGCGCACCCGGTCGGGGGTCAGCGAGGCGAACGAGGCGTTGTGGTCGGAGGTGAAGCAGACCACCTCGCAGCGCCCGGCGGCCGGGCGGGTCGGCACGAGCCCGGGCAGGATGTCGCCCTGAGCCGGCCCGACGCGGTGGCTGAACGACGGGAAGCGGTTCTCGAAGACCACCACGTCGTACTCCGACGCGGGGATCTCGCTGTGCCGCTCGGGCGTCGACGGGCACAGCGGGCACTGGTCGGTCGGCGGCAGGAACGTGCGGGCCTGACGGTGCGCGGCGATGGCGACCCACTCGTCGAGGATCGGGTCGTACCGCATCTCGGACGCCGGCGGTGGGGGCGGCAGATCCCGTAGGTCGACGGCGTCCCGGGACGCGTCGTCGCGCTCATCGAAGTAGATGAGCTCCCGGCCGTCGGCGAGGTGGGTGACCGTGCGCTTCACTCGTTCTCCAGGGTCCTGGGCTAACCGTTCGGGTCCACGACGATGAGCTCACCGACGCGCTCGGCGAGCTGTACCCGCGCCTCCGCGGCCAGCCCGACGTCGGTGATGAGGATGTCCGCCTCGTCCAGCGGCGTGATTGTCGCGATGCCCACCATCTCCCACTTCGTGTGGTCGGCCAGCACCACGAGCCGGCGCGCGGCCGCGACGAGCAGGCGGTTGGTGCCGGCCTCCATCAGGTTGGGGGTGGTGAAGCCGGTCCGCGGGCTCATCCCGTGCACGCCGAGGAACAGCACGTCGACGTTGAGCGAGCCGATCGCGGCCTCGGCGACGGGGCCGGCGAGGGCGTCCGAGGGGGTGCGGATCCCGCCGGTGAGCACGACCGTCTGGTCCGGGCGCCCGGCGTGGTAGAGGGTGTCGGCGACCGGGATCGAGTTGGTGACGATCGTCAGTCCCGGGACGTCGACGAGGTGCGCGGCGAGCGCGGCGGTGGTGGTGCCCGCCGACAGCGCGACCGCGGTGTGCGGCTCGATGAGCTTGGCCGCCCGCTCGGCGATCGAGGCCTTCTCGTTGCGCTGGCGCACCGACTTGGCGTCGAAGCCGGGCTCCTCGGTGGAGCCGGGGCCGGCGATCGTGGCGCCGCCGTGCACCTTGTCGACCAGGCCGCGGTCGGCCAGCGCCTCCAGGTCGCGCCGGATGGTCATGTCGGAGACGCCGAACTGGCGGACCAGCTGGCTCACGCGCACGCCACCGTGGCGGCGGACCAGATCCAGGATGGCCGCCTGTCGTTGCTGTGCGAGCATCACGCTGTTCCCTTCGCGGGCGCAGCGGGGATGTGTACGGCTGCGCGGGTGGCCGGACCCACAACGGGTTTCCACGCAGACGGTACGACTCCCGTACGTCGGCGCGCCCCGCTGGCCCGGTCGAAGTCCTCGGCCGCTCGCATGGCGTACAGCTTCGAACCTAGACGACCAGAAGTCAACAAACTCGAACAGGCATCTGTCCGCATCACACCCGTGCACCCGCCTTTCGTTACCGACATGTGTCGCTGATCTTTCCGGGCAAACGCCCATCGATCCCAGCAAATCACACCTGATCATGGACCGTGATCCATTGACAATGTCCGTGTATCCGAGGACTGTCGCCGTACTGGAGGTTCTCGTTTGGTTCTGTGCCTTGTTGAGGAGGAAGCGATGAACTTCTCCCGTCGTACCGTTCTGGGCGGCGCCATGGCCGGGTTCGGAGGGGTGGCGGCGACGTCACTGCTCGCCGCTTGCGGCGACTCCGGCGACTCCGGCAAAAGTGGCAGTGCCACCTCGGAAGTCACCTTCGGGTCCAACTACTCCGACAACGTACCGAAGACCGCGATGGCGAACGTCATCTCGGGCTACACCAACGGCAAGAACGTCAAGGTCAACACCGTCGACCACAACTCGTTCCAGGAGAACATCAACCGGTACCTGCAGGGCAACCCCGACGACGTGTTCTGCTGGTTCGCGGGCTACCGCATGCAGTTCTTCGCCAAGCAGGGCCTCGCCGGCGACATCTCCGACGTGTGGGGCGAGGTCGGCGGCAACTTCTCCGACGCCCTCAAGGCGGCCTCGACGGGGGAGGACGGCAAGCAGTACTTCCTGCCGTTCTACAACTATCCCTGGGGCGTGTTCTACCGCAAGAGCGTCTGGCAGCAGAAGGGCTACACCGCGCCGAAGACGCTCGACGAGTTCAAGACGCTGTGCGAGAAGATCAAGACCGACGGGCTGGTCCCGGTCGCCTTCGCCGACAAGGACGGCTGGCCGGCGATGGGCACCTTCGACTATCTCAACATGCGCATCAACGGCTACCAGTTCCACGTCGACCTCATGGCCGGCAAGGGCGCCTGGACCGACGCCAAGGTCAAGACCGTCTTCGACACCTGGCGGGGGCTGCTGCCGTACCACCAGCCGGGCGCGAACGGCCGCACCTGGCAGGAGGCGGCCCAGTCACTGCTCAACAAGCAGTCCGCCATGTACGTCTGCGGCACCTTCGTCGGCGAGCAGTTCTCCGGCGCCGACCTGGACGACCTCGACTTCTTCGCCTTCCCCGAGATCAACTCGGAGTTCGGGCAGGACTCGGTCGAGGCGCCGATCGACGGGTTCATGATGGCGGCCAAGCCCAAGAACGCCGCCGGGGCCAAGGAGCTGCTGAAGTACCTGGCCACCGGCCCCGCCGAGCTGGCCTACCTGAAGAACAACCCGACGAACGTCGCGGCCAACAAGACCGCCGACATCTCGGGCTACAGCGCACTGCAGAAGAAGTCCGCCCAGCTCATCAGCAGCGCCAAGCACATCTCGCAGTTCCTCGACCGCGACACCCGCCCGGACTTCGCTTCCCAGGTGATGATCCCGGCCCTGCAGAGCTTCATCAACAAGCCCGACGACGTCGACGGCCTCCTGAAGAACATCGAGGCCCAGAAGAAGACCATCTTCACGTCGTGAAGATCAAGCGCTTCGGTTTGGGCGACCGCACCGTCATCGCGGTCGTGCTCGGCGTGGCGATCGTGCTGGACCTCGCGCTCATCTGGGGTCCCACGATCGCCTCGGCCGGGCTGTCCTTCACGTCCTGGAACGGCGTCACCGACCCCGTGTGGGTCGGCGGGAAGAACTACGACACCATCGTCAACGTCTACCCGCCGTTCTGGCCGGCGATGCAGCACAACCTGCTCTGGCTGGCGTTCCTCGGGCTGGTCGCCACCCCGCTGGGCCTGTTCTTCGCCGTGCTGCTGGACAAGAACCTGCGGCTGGGCCGGTTCTACCAGAGCGCGCTGTACCTGCCGGTCGTGCTGTCCCTGGCCATCGTCGGCTTCATCGCCCAGCTGGTGTACTCGCGCGACTACGGCGCCCTGAACAACATCCTGGGCCGCACCGGCAACCCGATCGACTTCCTCGGCGACCCGGACATCAACATCTGGGCGGTGCTCATCGCGGTCGGCTGGCGCCACGTCGGCTACGTGATGATCCTGTACCTGGCCGGCCTCAAGGCGGTCGACCCGGCGCTGAAGGAGTCCGCGGCCCTGGACGGGGCCAACGAGGCCCAGACGTTCTTCCGGGTCACGTTCCCGACCCTGCGCCCGGTCAACATCATCGTGCTGGTCATCACCGTCATCGAGGGCCTGCGCGCGTTCGACATCGTGTACGCCATCAACCGCGGCCGCAACGGCCTGGAGCTGCTGTCCGTGCTCGTGACCGACAACATCATCGGCGAGGCGAGCCGCATCGGCTTCGGCTCCGCGATCGCCGTGATCCTGCTGCTCATCTCGCTCGGCTTCATCGTCACCTATCTCGTGCGCATCCTGCGGGAGGAGCCATGAAGGCAGGAGGGGTCCTGCGACCCGCACGCATTGTCCTGAACGGCTTCCTGATGGTGGTCGCGCTGGGCTGGCTGGCCCCGCTCGCCCTGGCCGTCTACGCCTCGCTGCGGCCCTACGCGGAGACGTCCCGCAAGGGGTACTTCTCGTGGCCGGACCGGCTCACGCTGCACTACTACGCGCAGGTCTGGGACTCCGCGGAGCTGCCGAAGTACTTCACCAACTCGATGATCGTCGCGGTGCCGGGCGTGATCCTGACCCTGTTCCTGGCGTCCTTCGTCGCGTTCTGCATCGCCCGCCTGCGCATCCGGTTCGCCCTGCCGCTGCTGGTCCTGTTCACCGCGGGCAACCTGCTGCCGCCGCAGGTGCTGGTGACGCCGCTCTACGAGATGTACAAGCAGATCCCGGTGCCGGGCTTCGTCTCGTCCTCGGGCACCCTGTACGACTCCTACGCCGGCCTCATCGCCATCCACGTGGCGTTCCAGGTGGGCTTCTGCGTCTTCGTCCTGTCGAACTTCATGCGCACGCTCCCGGTGGAGATCACCGAGGCCGCGGTCGTCGACGGGGCGGGGGTGTGGCTGCAGTACTGGAAGGTGACGCTGCCGCTGTGCCGCCCGGCCCTGGCGGCGCTCGCGACCCTGCTGTTCACCTGGATCTACAACGACTTCCTGTACGCGCTCGTGCTCATCTCCACCGGCGACAAGCTGCCGGTGACGAGCGCCCTGAACAACCTGCGGGGCCAGTTCTTCACCGACTACAACCTGCTGGCCGCCGGCTCCCTGCTGGTGGCGCTGCCGACGCTCATCGTGTTCTTCGCGCTCCAGCGGCAGTTCGTGGCGGGCCTGACCCTGGGCGCCGCGAAGGGCTGAACGGGCGCCGAGGGTCAGGCCGGTTGCTCAGAAGGGGCGCGTGCCCACCGCGGTCAGGCGCTGGGTGGCGCGGGACAGGGCCACGTACAGCGTCCGGAAGCCGGTCGTCGCCTCGTCGCGGATGTCGGCCGGCTCCACCACCAGTACGCCGTCGTACTCCATGCCCTTCGAGTCCAGCGCGCCCACCGTCTGCAGCCGCTGCCCGTCGAGCCCGTCCAGCCACCCGGCGATCTCGCCGCGGCGGGCCGTCGGGGTGATCACGCCGACCGTGCCCTCGACCTGGTCGAGGAGCGTGGCCGCGGCCGAGCGCACGGCCGGCGCCAGGTCGTCGGTGACGGTCTCGACCGGTTCGATGCCGGCGGAGCGAACCGCCGTGGGCAGCTCGATGTCCGGCTGCGCCGCGCGGATCACGCGGGCGGCGACGGCGAAGATCTCGGCCGAGTTGCGGTAGTTCGTGGTGAGCGTGAAGAGGGAGCGGCGGCGGGTGCCGACCGCCGCCTCCATCGCGCGCTCCGACTCCGCGGCGTCGGCCCACGCGGCCTGGGCCGGGTCGCCGACGATCGTCCACGTGGCGTGGGGGCCGCGGCGGCCGATCATGCGCCACTGCATCGGCGAGACGTCCTGCGACTCGTCGACGATGACGTGCGCGTAGTCGCGGTAGTCGTCCGGGCGCTCGAGCGCCTGCTCGCGGGCCGCCGCCGCGCGCTGCGAGGCCGTCGCGACCTCCCGCACGCCCTCAGCCACGTGGAACGGGTCGCGGGCGGCGCGCTTGCGCACGGGCGGGTCGCCGAGGTACTCGTAGAGCTCGTCCAGCAGCGCCACGTCCTCGACGGACAGTGACGACGGGTCGACCGCCGCCGCCAGGGTCGCGATCTCGCGGTTCGACAGCACCCCGTTGGCCCACCGCTGCAGGCGCTGGCGGTCGGCGAGCCAGCCGAGCACCTCGGCCGGGCGCAGGACCGGCCACCAGCCGCGCATGAACTGCACGAACTCCGGCCGCTCGGCGATGTCCGAGGCGAACTCGGGCCGCTGCTGCTGCCGGCCCGACGGGAGCAGCTCCACGCTCTGGCGCCACAGGGCGTCCAGGACGTGCCCGGCGGCCTTGGCCCGCGCCGCGTTGCGCTTCACGCCCAGGTTCAGCACCGTGCGGCGCAGGTCGTCCAGGGCGGGCTTGTCGAGGCTGAGCAGCTCACCGCGGTACAAAATCCGGATCTTGTCTGGTGAACCCGGCACCGGGCCCCGCGCGGCGCGGGCGAGCACCCGCTGCATGCGCAGCGAGCCCTTGACCGCCGCGACCTCCGGCGGCTCGTGCCGGGTGGCCCGGACGCCCTCGACGAGCTGGCCGAGCGAGCGCAGCGTGGCGGTGTCCTCGCCGAGCGACGGCAGCACCCGCGACACGTAGCCGACGAACACGTCCGACGGCCCGACGACGAGCACGCCGCCGCTCTCGTACCGGTTGCGGTCGGCGTAGAGCAGGTACGCGGCCCGGTGCAGCGCGACGGCGGTCTTGCCGGTGCCCGGCCCGCCCCGCACGATCGTGATCCCGGACGCGGGGGAGCGGATCGCGTCGTCCTGCTCGCGCTGGATGGTCGCGACGATGTCCTTCATGCCGTGGCCGGTGGCCCGCGACAGGTTGGCCAGCAGCGCGCCGTCGCCGATCACGGGCAGATCGGCGGGCGCGGCGGCCGGATCGAGCAGGTCGTCCTCGATGGAGACGACCTTTTCGTTGGTACTGCGGATGCTCCGCCGCCGCACCACGCCCATCCGGTCGGCCGGCGTGGCCCGGTAGAACGGCGCCGCCGCGGGGGCCCGCCAGTCGACGACGAGCGAGTCGTACTGCTCGTCGCGCAGCCCCAGCCGCCCGATGTAGCGCACCTCGCCGTCCGGCACCGCGGGCTCGACGGCCGCGGCGTCCGCGCCGGAGACCCCGCCGGGGCCGAGGTCGAGCCGGCCGAAGACCAGCCCGTCGTGCTCGCTCTCCAGGGCCCGGCGCCGCCGTGCCGCGTGGTACACCATGGCGTCCCGCTCGACCAGGGCGCCGAAGTTGCCGACCCGGGCCAGGCTGTACCCGGCCTTCTCGACCTCGGCGGCGGAGATCCGCAGCTGGTCCAGCCGAACGTAGACCCGGTCGAGATAGGCCTGTTCAGCGGCGATCTCCGAGTCGCGAACCGCGTCGCTCAACGATTTACTCCTGCCGCCCGGCGAAAAACAACCCCGAAAGCCTACTCGCGCGCCGGGGCTTTCTCGATCACGGCGTCGCCGCGGGCTCCTTCTCGGCCTCGGCGCGCAGCGCCTTCGCCTCCGCGGCCGCCCTGCGCCGCAGGTAGAAGGTGGTGGCGAGGCCGGCGACGACGGCCAGCGCGAGCGCCACCCACGAGAAGTCCTTGAGCCACTTCTCGGCGACCTGGCCCAGCATGTAGATCGCGAACACGGTGCCGAACGACCACACTATGCCGCCCGTGGCGTTGGCAAGGAGGAACTTGCCGTACGGCACCTTGAGCGCACCCGCCAGCGGCCCGGCCAGGATGCGCAGCAGCGCGATGAACCGGCCGAAGAAGACCGCCCACACGCCCCAGCGCTGGAAGGCCCGCTCGGCCTTGGCCAGGTGCTCGGGGCCGAAGTGCTTGGGGAAGCGCCGCCCGAACCGCTCCAGCAGCGCGGGCCCGCCCCGGCGGCCGATCAGGTAACCGGCGCTGTCGCCGGCGATCGCCCCCGCGGCGGCGGCGCTCGCGACCAGCCAAGGGTTCACGGAGGTGGTGACGGACAGCAGCGAGGCGGTGACCAGCGCGATCTCGCCGGGCAGCGGGACGCCCATGCTCTCGACGCCGATCACGGCTCCGACCAGGAGGTAGACCCAGATTGGGGAGAGTGTGCCCATCCACACCTCGATGTGATGCACCCGCGGACCCTCCCCCTCGAGACTTCCGTTCCCGCCCAGCGTCTCATAGTTTCCTGAGCGTGGGCTGTCTGGTGTACGGCGCGAACGGCTACAGCGGTGCGCTCCTGGCGCGCCTCGCGGTGACGCGGGGCGAGCGTCCGATCCTGGCCGGGCGCTCGGAGGCGCCGGTGCGCGCGCTGGCGGAGGAGCTCGGATTACCGTACCGCGCCGGCGCCCCCTCGCCCGCCCTGCTCGAGGGCGTCGGGGCCGTCGTGAACTGCGCGGGCCCGTTCGCCGCGACCGCCCGCCCGATGGTCGCCGCCTGCCTCGCGGCCGGCGTGCACTACCTGGACATCACCGGCGAGCTGGACGTCTTCGCGTGGATGTTCGCCCAGGACGGGGCCGCGCGCGCGGCCGGCGTGGCGATGATCACCGGTGCCGGCTTCGACGTGGTGCCGACCGACTGCCTGGCCGCGCTCCTCGCCGCCGAGCTGCCCGGCGCGGTCGCGCTGGAGATCGCGTTCTCCGCGCCCGGGGGCCTTTCCCGCGGTACCGCCCGCACCGCCCTCGCCGAGATGGGCTCCGGCGCGCTGCGGCGGGTCGGCGGCGAGCTGGTCGCGACCCGCTTCGGTGCGCCGTCGCGCTCGGTGCCGTTCCCATCGGGCGTACAGCGGGTGGGCGCGACCCGCTGGGGCGACCTCGCCACCGCGTACCGCTCGACGTCGATCCCCGACATCACGGTCTACATGCCCCTGCCCCCGGGCACGGCCCTGGCCCCGCTGTTCCGGTTCGCCCCGCTGCGGCGGACCGTGCAGGCCCTGGTCCGCCCGGGCGGCCCGTCCTCGTCGGTCCGCTCGGCGAGCGGCTGCGAGGCGTGGGCCGAGGTCCGCGACGCCGCGGGCGCGACACGCTCGGCCACGCTGACCGGCCCGAACGCCTACGCGCTGACCGCGGACGCCTCCCTGCGCGCTGTGCAGCGGGTCCTGGGCGGCTCGGTGGCGCCCGGGGTACACACGCCTTCGTCCGGGCTCGGGGCCGACTTCGTCCGTTCCCTGGACGGGGTGACCGTCAGCTTGCTTTGACGACCGTGCGCCGGCTCGGGGTGCGGCGGCGGCTCGACTCGGCGCGGCGGATCACCGACACGATCGCCTCCGTCACGCACTCGGGGCGCTCGATGGGCAGCATGTGGCCGGCGTCCTCGCACTCGCGCAGCTCGGCCTCGGGCAGTTCCTGGGCGATCGTCGCGGCGCAGACCGGCGGCGTGAGACGGTCCGCGGAGCCGACCAGCACCGCGACGGGCAGCCCGCTCATCGCGGCCAGGGTCTCGACGCGGTGGTGCAGGTCGACGGAGGGCCGGAAGCCGCCTATCGCGCAGAGCCGGGCGTTGCCGACCATGGACGCGGTGAGCGCGACCCAGCTCGTGTCGACGCGGTGGCCGAAGACGAGCCAGCGCACGCCGGGCGCGAGCAGCGGCATCAGCCGCCGGTGCGGCCGCCAGGCCCCGGAGCGGGCGAGAAGCCCCGCGCCCTGCACCTCGAGCACGCGCATGACCCGCGCGAGCCGGGGACTGAGCCCGTAGCTGGTACGCGACGACCCCTCGGCCGACGTGGACACGAGCACGACCCCGACCACCCGGCGCGCGAACGACGCCGCGTGGCGGTGAGCGTACTCCATGATGGCCATCCCCCCGAGCGAGTGCCCGACGAGCACGATCGGCCCGCGCGGGACGCGCTGCCGGATGACCTCGGCGAGATCGTCCCCGAGCTGCTCGAGCGTGGCATCGGCCCCGTGCGTGGCGTCGGAGCGACCGTGCCCGCGCAGGTCGAAGGCGAGCATCCGAACGGGGGCGCCGAGGCATTCGGGCAGGTCGGCGATCTGCTGGCGCCACAGACGGTTGTCGAGCGTCCATCCGTGCAGGAAAACCACCGTCACGGGCCGGCGCCCGGTGGCGGGGTGGAGAACGCTGTACAGGCGGGCACCGTCCTTGAGCCGCACTGGCGAGGAGATGACGGTACCCATGGGCAATTGTTACCCGGAAGTGTCGAGGATTACCCCTGTCACCCAGGGACTACTCCGGTAATACTCTGCTCTCGCAACGCGCGCTGCGCGGGGCCGGCTCGTGCCAGGCGCCTCGCAACCGCCGGCTTTCGGTGGTTGCGGGCTGTTCTGTGCGGCTGCCGTTCGCGCTCTCGGTCAGGGCCCTCAACCGCCGACTTTCCGCGGTCACCGCCTGCTCTGTGCGGCTGCCGTTCGCGCTCTCGGTCGGGGCCCCCAACGCCGACTTTCCGCGGTCGCCGCACCGCAGAGTCCTCCCAACGCCCGCGGCGGCGTCACTCGAACGATCACCGCGGGCGTACATCGAAAAGTCGGGCGCTTTGTACGAGCTCAGGCGCACGCGGTCGGCGACAGGCCCGACACCGGGACCGGCGAGCGGCCCGGGGCCTTCGCCTTGCCCAGCAGCACGTCGGCCAGCGCGGACATCGAGGCGCGCGACCCCGAGTACGTCGCGAGCAGGGTGCCCTTGGCCGAGCCGAGCACGTACGGCGTGTCGAGCGCGACCGTCACCGCCGCCGACGGCGACAGGTCCGCGGAGCCGCGGCCGTAGCCGACCAGGCGTACCTCCGCGCCGCCCTGCGTGACCACCTCGGCGCCCGCCTGCTTCAGCGACTCCTCCAGCCAGCCCTTGGCCGTGTCCGCGCCGGCCGCGGTGACCCGGACCGGGCCGCTGACCAGGGCGCCGGTGCACTTGCCGCGCAGAACGGTGATCGCGGCCGCGGCGCCCGCGCGGGCGGCGCTCTTGCCGTCCGGCCCGTCCACGACGCTGAATTCCGGCTTCGGTACCGCGGCCAGCCGCAGCTTCAGCGCCAGAATCCGCGTCACCGAGTCGACCAGCCGCTGCTTCGTGATGCGGCCGGACTTGACCGCGTCCAGCAGCCCCTTGTACGCCGTGCCGAGGTTCGGCGGCATCAGCAGCACGTCGTTGCCGGCCAGGATCGCGCGTACCGCCGCCTCGCCCGGGCCCCACTGCTCGGCCGGGGCCATGTTGAGGGCGTCGGTGACGATCACGCCGGTGTACCCGAGCTTGCCCCGCAGCAGGTCGGTGAGCACCTTGCCGGAGAACGAGGCCGGGGTACCGGGGTCGATCGCCTTCACGTCGAGGTGGCCCGACATGATCAGGCCGACGCCGGCGTCGCGGGCGGCGGTGAACGGCGGGAGGTCGCCGGACTCCAGCGCCGTGAGGTTCTGTGAGAGGACCGGCAGGCTGCTGTGGCTGTCCGTCGTGGTGTGCCCGTGGCCCGGGAAGTGCTTGACGGTCGCGGCGACGCCGGCCGCCTGTAGCCCGCGCACGGCCGCGGCGACCTGCGGGGCGACCTTCGCCGGGTCGCTGCCGAACGAGCGCGAGCCGATCACGCCGCCGGGCTGGGTGCCGAGCACGTCGGCGTCGGGGGCGAAGTCGACGTTGAGGCCGATCGCGGCGAGCTCGGTGCCGGCCGCCTTCCACGCCGCCTCGGTGAGCTTCGGGTCCCCCGCCGCGCCGAACGCGAGCGCCGCCGGCAGCTGCACGATGCCGTCGCGGATGCGGGTGACCTGGCCGTACTCCTGGTCCGTGCCGATGAACAGCGGCAGCCGCGCGGGCAGGCTCAGCGCCGCCTGCTGCAGGCCCGCCGTGAGCTTCGCCACCTGGGCCGGCGACTCCACGTTCGTGGTCTTGTTGGTCCCCGCGGTGGGATCGTCGGCGCTGGAGGAGACGAGAATGATGCCGCCCAGGTGGTACTTCCTGACGATCTCGGCCGGCGTGGACGCCCCCGCATACGTGCGGTTGGCCGACGCGGAGCCCGAGGACACCTTGTCGGCGGCGTTGCCGTACGCGTACGGCATCAGCAGTTGTCCGACCAGTTCCTCGTCCGACAGGCGCCCGGCGATCTCGGCCGCCTGCTTCGCGGGGTCCGCCCCCGGCACCAGCGCCGACACCGGGCCGCTGTCATGCGGGTCGGCGCCCCGCTTGCCGCCGTCGGAGCAGCCGCCCGCGAGCAGCGCGAGGGCCGTCATGGACAGCATGAGGCGACGCGTGGGACTCGGCACTCGCCCACTCAATCATGACCGTGCAACGAAGATCTCTCACCCGACGCGGGTGAGCAGGGTCATCGGGACGCCGTCGGCGGCGTGGCGGTACGGCTCCAGCTCGGCGTCCCAGGGGGCGCCCAGGGCCTTCTCCAGCGTGTGCGCGAGGGTCTCGTAGCCGCGCGCGCTCGCGACGAGGGCGCGCAGCCGGTCCTCGGACAGCACGATGTCGCCGTTGGCGCTGGTCGAGCCGCGGAACAGGCCACGGCCGGGCACGTGCATGAACCGCTCCCCGTCCACGCCGGGGCTCGGCTCCTCGGTCACCTCGAAGCGGATCATGGGCCATTGCCGGAGCGCGGCCGCGAGCTCTCCGCCCGTGCCGGTCGCGCCGGACCACGAGCACTGCGCCCGGCGGGCCGCAGGCTCGACAGGCTGCACCGACCACTCGAGGCGGACCGGCGCGCCGAGGACGCGAGCGATCGCCCACTCGACGTGCGATGACACGGCGAGCGGTGACGAGTGAACGTATATGACGCCACGCGTGGGCACGTAAGACCTCCTGGAGACCGAGGTGCGTCTTCCCCTACGACCTCGTGCTCCGGCGGTCATGCCAGGCGTGCGGCGGTGACTGTTGGGACCAATGATGACGATGTTGAGCGCGGTACGCCAGAGAAACGGCTACACCGGTCCTCCGAAATGTCCAACGGACGGACCGTCCATCAGGTAACTCACCTTTTTTTGCCAGGACCCGCAGGCTGTTACACTTTCTTGTCTTCCGCAAGTAGAGCCTCGACAAGGAGTTCCCGCCGTGGCGAGCAACACCTCAAAGACCGCGCGGGCCTCAGTCCGCGCCGGTCAGGCCGGTGCATCCGGCGCCCTCAGTGTGCTGGGTGAGTTCAAGTACCTCATCCCGCTCAACAAGGGCAAGCACGTGTACGTGCGAAACCTGACCAACGGCAAGACCGTCCACCTGAGCACCACCTCCGACGCTTTCGCCGAGGAGATCCGGGTTCTCGCCGCGGCCGGTCACGCCATCAAGATCCGGGCCGAGATCCAGGCCCTCAACTCGGCCGAGCCGGACAACGGCTGGGCCGCCACGGAGCAGCGCCTCGTCGACGCGGGCGTGTTCGAGGCCGCCTGACGCGCCGGCTTCTTGCTTTCTTCGAACGCCGCTGAGCTCGGGCTCGGCGGCGTTCGTCGTGTTTGTGCGGAAAAGTCCGACACTCCGTGATCGGACTTTTCCGACTTTTCGCCTGTCGGGGTATAAATCCGATATGTCGTGGCGCGGAGCGCCCGACATGTCGTGGTCGGCGCCCGGGAGGCCTGAGGACTTGAGTGCTCACGCCCGACATGTCGTGGTCGGCGCCCGGGAGGCCTGAGGACTTGAGTGCTCACGCCCGACATGTCGTGGTCGGCGCCCGGGAGGCCTGAGGACTTG
>NZ_JBEZDS010000002.1:514851-561832 GCF_040648435.1 Dactylosporangium sp. NPDC049140
TTGAGTGCTCACGCCCGACAAATCGCGGCCGGCACCCAAGGAAGACCTGGGTGCCGGCCGCGACCGGAAGGAAAAGCTAGACGCGCGCGAAGACCAGCGCCGCGTTGTGCCCGCCGAACCCGAAGGAATTGTTCAGCGCCGCCGGGATTTCGATGTGCCTCGCCTTGTGCGTCGCCACGTCGAGGTCCAGGCCGTCGTCCGGGTCGTCGAGGTTGATGGTGGGCGGTACGACCCCGTGGTACACGGCCAGGATCGTCGCGATCGACTCGACCGCGCCCGCCGCGCCCAGGAGGTGCCCGGTCATCGACTTGGTCGACGTGAGGACCGGGTGGTCGCCGAGCGCGCGGTGCAGCGCCTTGATCTCCGCGAGGTCGCCGACCGGCGTCGAGGTCGCGTGCGCGTTGACGTGCACGACGTCGGACTTGACGACGCCGGCGTCGCGGAGGGCGAACTCGATGGCCCGCACCGCGCCGTCGCCCTCGGGGTGGGGCTGCACGATGTCGTACCCGTCGGAGCTGAGTCCGGCCCCGGCGAGCCGGGCGTAGATGCGGGCCCCGCGCGCACGGGCGTGGTCGGCGCGCTCGAGCACGATGGCGCCCGCGCCCTCGCCGAGCACGAAGCCGTCGCGGCCCTTGTCCCAGGGGCGGGACGCGGCCTCGGGGTCGTCGTTGCGCACCGACATGGCGCGCATGGCGGCGAAGCCGGCGATCGGCAGCGGGTGGATGACGGCCTCGGTACCGCCGGCGACGACCACATCGGCGCGGCCGAGCCGGATGAGGTCGAGGGCGTGCGCGATGGCCTCGGCGCCGGTGGCGCAGGCGCTGGCCACGCAGTGCACGCCCGCGCGGGCGCCGAGCTCCAGGCCGATCCAGGCGGCGGGCCCGTTGGGCATGAGCATCGGCACGGTGTGCGGGGAGACCTTGCGGGGTCCGCTGGCCTCCAGGATGTCGTCCTGGTTGAGCAGGGTCTGGGCGCCGCCGATGCCGGTGCCGACGCTGACGGCGAGCCGGTCCTTGTCCACCTCGGGCGAGCCGGCGTCGGCCCAGGCCTCCCGGGCGGCGATGATCGCGGTCATCTCGCTGCGGTCCAGGCGGCGGGCCTGCACCCGGTCGATCTTCTCCGTCGGCTCGACCGCGAGTTGCGCGGCGATCCGGACGGTCAGCTGCGCGGCCCAGTCCTGGGTCAGCGGCGCCACGCCGGACTTGCCGGCGAGCATGGCGTCCCAGGTGGACGGCACATCTCCACCGAGGGGAGTGGTGGCCCCCAAGCCGGTGACGACGACCTCAACACTCACTGCTCAACAACTCCTCAACGGCTGACCCTGGTGTGCCGGGGCCCCGGTCGGGACCCCGGCGGCGGTTCAGGCCTGCGACTTCTCGATGTACGAAACGGCGTCGCCGACGGTCTTGAGGTTCGGCACCTCGTCATCCGGAATCTTCACGCCGAACTTCTCCTCGGCCGCCACGACGACCTCGACCATGGACAGCGAGTCGACGTCGAGGTCATCGGTGAACGACTTCTCCTCGGCGACGTCGTCGGGGTTGACCCCGGCGACCTCCTCGAGGATCTCGGCGAGGCCTTCGGCGATCTCTTCACGGGTGGACATAGAGCTTTCCTTCCTAGGGTTGACGCGCTCGTCGATGAAAGATGAACAGACCGCTACGGGCAGTAGATGACTTGACCCGCGTACGTCAGGCCTCCGCCGAACCCGAAGAGCAGCACCGGCGCACCGGAGGGGATCTCGTGCCTCTCGATCGCCTTGGACAGGGCCAGCGGGATGCTCGCGGCCGACGTGTTGCCCGACTCGACGAGGTCCTTGAGGATCACGGCGTTGGGCAGGTCGAGGCGCTTGACGATCCCGTCGATGATCCGCGTGTTGGCCTGGTGGGCGACGAACGCGGCGATGTCCTTGCCCTCCACGCCGGCCCGGTCGAGCGCGGCCTGGGCGTAGGGGGCGATGGCCGTGGTGGCCCAGCGGAAGACGGCCTGGCCCTCCTGCTTGATGTACGGCCGCCAGCCCTCGATCTTGAGCACGTCGCCCTTCTCCGGCGCCGAGCCCCAGACCACGGGGCCGATGCCCGGCCGCTCGCCGTCGGCGACGGCGCTGACCACGGCCGCGCCCGCGCCGTCGCCGAAGAGCACGGCGGTGGTGCGGTCGGTCCAGTCGACCACGTCGGAGAGCTTCTCGGCCCCGATGACCAGGGCGTTGCGGGCGGCCCCGGCCCGGATCGCGTGGTCCGCGCCGGCCAGGCCGTAGCAGAAGCCGGAGCAGGCGGTGTTGAGGTCGTAGGCGGCCGGCGCGTTGATGCCGAGCTTCGCCGCCACGCGGGTGGCCACGTTCGGGCAGCGGTCGACCGAGCTGCAGGTGGCCACGATGACGGTGTCGATGTCGGCGGCGGTGAGCCCGGAGGCCGCGAGGGCCTTGCCGGCCGCGTTGATCGCCATGTCGGCGACGCTCTCGGCGCCGGCCACGCGCCGCTCGGCGATGCCGACCCGGTCGCGGATCCACGCGTCGTTGGTCTCGATCACCTTGGACAGGTCGTCGTTGGTGACCACCTGGGGCGGCTGGTAGTGGCCGAACGCCAGGATCTTCGATCCGGCGGCCGGAGTAGCCGGGGTCATAGTTGGCCTCCAATGCGGGCGAGCGGCCGGCCGGGGGCGACCGGGTCGTCATGGCGGGCGAGCCACTCGGTGAGCACGCCGGCGCCGGGCGCGGCCACGTCGACGGGGCCGTGTGCAGTCTGCACGCTCCCGATGACCTGGCCGGCCTCGACGCGGTCGCCCTCGGAAAAAGCCGGAGTGAACGTCCCGGCGCCGGTGGCGACGGCGACGCTGTCCCCGGAGACACCGGGCGCGGCAACGGCCGCCGAGCCGTGGCGCGCGATCGCGTCGCGCGCCTTGGCGAGGTCGTCCGGCGTGTTGACGGTGACGATCTCGATGCCCTTGAGCGCGCGCTTGGCCAGGCCGGCCAGGGTGCCGGCCGGGGCGAGCTCGACGATCGCGGTGACGCCGAGGTCGGCGAGGGTCTGCATGCACAGGTCCCACCGCACGGGGGCGGTGACCTGGCGGACCAGGCGCAGCAGCATGGCCGGGCCGTGGCCGACCGGCGTGCCGTCACGGTTGGAGAGCAGGATCTTTTCGGGGGTACCGGCGGTGATGCCCGACGCCACCGCGGCGAGCGCGGCCTCGGCGGGGGCCATGAACGGCGTGTGGAACGCCCCCGCGACCTGCAGCTTGATCACCTTGGCCCGCGCGGGCGGCTCGGCGGCGAACTTCTCCAGCCCCGCGAGCGACCCGGCCGCGACGATCTGGCCGGCCCCGTTGCGGTTGGCCGCGTAGAGCCCGGCGGCGTCGATCGCCACGACGACCTCGTCGGGCTCACCGCCGAGCACGGCGCTCATCCCGGTCGGCTCCAGCGCGCAGGCGGCGGCCATCTCGCGGCCGCGCACCCCGGCAAGGGTGACGGCGGCCTCGGGGCTCAGCACGCCGGCCAGGGCCGAGGCGGCGAGCTCGCCGACGCTGTGCCCGGCGACGACCGCGGCGTCGTGCAGCGGCAGGTGCTCGGCGGTCAGCAGCGCGGCCGCGACGAGCAGCGGCTGCGTCTTGGCGGTGTCCTTGATCTCCTCGGCGTCGGCCTCGGTGCCCAGATGCACCAGGTCGACCCCGGACAGCGCGGACCACCAGCGCAGACGGGCCTCCACGCCGGGCCGGGCGAGCCAGGGGGCCAGGAAACCGGGCTTCTGCGAGCCTTGGCCGGGAGCGAGTACGGCGAGCACGTCTATGACTGTTCCGGATCCCCTACGGTCCCGCGGTAGCGCGAGACACCAAAGTGAACGACCTCACTTGTAGGAACCCTACAAAAGATCGCGTGGTGTTGTGCCAACAGCACCGCGCCGTTACCCGTCGCGGCCCGTTGTTCACGTCCCGGACCGGATAAACGGGCAAATCACCCCGAGGTGGGCGGGCTCGCCGCGGCCGGGGCGAGCGGGTCCAGCCGGCCGATGGTCAGCGCGATGCGCAGCGCGAAGGCGTCCCGCGGCACCAGCGGGGTGAATCCGGTCACCTCACCGATGCGCCGCAGCCGGTACCGCACCGTGTTCGGATGCACGAACAGTCCCCGCGCGGCGCTCTCCAGCACCCCTCCGCCGGCGAAGAACGCGTCGAGCGTCTCCAGCAGCTCCCCGCCGGCCCGCACGAGCGCGCCGTAGACCTCCTGCCGCAGCATCCGCCGCGCCTCGGCGTCGCCGGCGAGGGCGCGCTCGGGCAGCAGGTCGGAGGCGGCCACCGGCCGGGGCGCGGCGGGCCAGGCGGGCGCGGCGCGGAAGCCGGCCAGGGCCGCGCGGGCGGACTCGGTCGCCTCGTCCAGCGACGGTACCGCCGGCCCGACCACGACCGGCCCGTCGCCGAACCCGACCAGCAGGCGCTCGGTCGCGGCCATCGGGTCCGCGGCCCCGCCGAGCACGACGACGAGGCGGTCGCCGTGCACGCCGCCCAGGATCTCCACGCCGATGCGGCGGGCGGCGCGGTACACGGTGTGCAGTACCGCCGCCGCCTCCCCACCCGGCGAGCGGCCGACCGCGACCGCCACCGGGGGCGCGTCGGCCCAGCCCAGCGCGGCCGCGCGGCTGGCCAGCACGTCGGAGGAGTCCCCGCGCAGCAGCGCGTCGACGAGCAGGGCCTGCAGCCGGGCGTCCCAGGCGCCGCGGGTCTCGGCCGCCCGGGCGTACACGCGCGCCGCCCCGAAGGCGACCTCGCGGCTGTAGTACAGCACCGCCTCGCGCAGCGCGCTCTCCTGCCCGGGCGCGGCCAGGGGCTTCAGGTGCTCCTCGACGACCTCGATGGTGACCCGGATCAGCTGGACCGTCTGCCCCAGGTTGATCGAGCGGGCCAGGGCGCGCGGCGCGGCGTCGAAGAACTCCTCGGAGTTGTCCGGCGGCGCGGGTCCGTCCTGGTCGCGGTTGCGCAGCCACTCGACAAGCGAGCGCACCCCGGCCTGGGCGACGAGCATCACCCAGGCCCGCTGGTCGGCGGGCAGCTCCCGGAACCACAGCAGCGTCTCGTCCATGCGCGCGACGCTCGCCGTGGCGAGCGCGCCCGCGGCCCGCTCGATCGAGCGGACGCTGTCCTCCAGCGGGCCCGGCGCCGCGGGCGGCCTCGCGTCAAGACCGCCCAGCACCTCCGGCAGCTCCGGAAGGTCCGGTCCCAGGTCGTTCACCCGCATAGCTTTGCACGCCCGGCCTCACCGGGCCGCCGCGAGCCGAAGCCGCGGGCTTCACCGGGCCGCCGCGAGCCGGAGCCGCCGGGCTCACCGAGCCGCGGCCAGCCAGAGCCGTCCGTACACGGTGGCCGTCCGCCCCGTCGCCCGCAGCCCGTTGGTGCCGTCGACGAGCCGCCGCCCCCACGCCGTCAGCCGCCCGGGCCGGTAGCCGGCGACCACGTCCAGGTACTCGTACTGCGGGCTGTTGCCACTCCACGACCAGCCCAGGTATCCGAGCCCGTACGCCTGGCAGAACGCCATGATCGCGTCCTCGTCGGGGTCGCCGTACTCGTGGATCGACGAGAACTCCCCGACGACGATCGGCAGCCGCTGCGCCACGAAGTGCCCGAGGTACGCCGCCACCTTCTCCGCGGTGTCGAACGGCCCGTACATGTGCACGTCGAAGACCACGTTGCGCTGCGGGTCGCTGGCGAACACGGCGGCGGCGTGGTCGTACATCACCCGGAACGCGTCGTTGCCCCAGTTCGGCGCGTCGACCATCAGCGCGTGCGCGAACCCGGCCCTGCGCAGCCGGGCGATCGCGGCCTCGGTGGTGTCGAGCCAGTCCGCGTCCACCGCATGGCCGGACGGCTCGTTGGCGATGTTCAGCACGACGTACGACTCCTGGTGACGCAGCACGTCGCGCAGGGTGAGCCAGTAGTCGACGGCCTCGGCGATGGTCGCCGCGCCCGGCTGGGTGCCGTAGCCCATCGTGTCGTGCACGTCGAGTACGCAGATCAGCCGGGCCGCCTTGCACCGCGACACGATCGACGCGACCTCGCTCGGCCGCGTCGCCGGCCACTCGTGCCCCGTGCCCAGCGCCACCCGCACCGCGTTCGCCCCGGTGGCGCGGATGTCGTCGAAGACCGACGCCGGACCGTGCCCGAACGCGTACCCGTGGTTGACCCCCCGCAGCACGAGCGGCTCGCCGCCGGCCTCGGTCAGCCGGCCGCCGGCCACGTGGATGCCGTCGGTCGCGCCGGCCCGCGCCGGGGTGACGTACGCCGCCCCCAGCAGGGCCAGGAGTAGCGCGGGAAACGCCGACCTGACCACCATCCGTTTGACCACGGGTGAGGCGCTACCCGGGCCGGTGCCATCCACCCGTTGTCCGAGGGTGATTCGGCCGCGCGGGGATCGACCGCCCTCCCTGGCGCAAGGTAGCGTGAGGCGCACGCAGCGTGCGAAAAGGGAGTTCCGTGGAGTCCAAGGCAGCCGAGATCGCTGCTGAGCAGCAACACTTCGACCTCGCCCACAAGCACCGCGAACGGGCGCGCGCCGAGCTGGGGGAGACCCCGGACGCCGCCGCCAACGCCGGCGCGGGCCGCTGGCTGGCGGGGTTCCGCCGAGGCCGTCGCGACGCGCTCGCCGGCCCCGACCAGGACGTCGCCTTCGGGCGGGTCGACCAGGCCGACCGGGAGTTCTTCTACATCGGCCGGGAGTCGATCTTCGACGACCAGCGCCAGGTCCTGGTCGTCAACTGGAAGACCCCGATCGGGGAGCTGTTCTACGAGGCGTCGCACGAAGATCCGCGCGGCCTGGCCCGCAAGCGCACCTTCACCACCGAGGCGAACCGGATCCTCGACTTCGAGGACCTGGTCTTCCAGCAGCTGGCCGCGGCGGTCGAGGCCCTCGACGGGCCCGACGCGGCGCTGCTCGGCGAGCTCGACCGCGGCCGCACCGGCGAGATGCACGACATCGTCGCCACGATCCAGGCCGCGCAGTACCAGCTCATCCGCTTCCCGCTCGAGCACTGCCTGGTCATCGAGGGCGGCCCCGGCACCGGCAAGACCGCGGTCGCCCTGCACCGGGTCTCCTGGCTGCTCTACAACGAGCAGGACCGCCTCCGCCCGCGCGACGTGCTCGTCGTGGGCCCGCACCCGGCCTTCACGAGGTACATCCGCCGTGTTCTGCCCTCGCTCGGGGACGCCGACGTGGAGCAGGTCGACATCGACCAGCTCGGGCCGCCCGTGCAGCGCGGCCGGCAGGAGGAGCCAGCGGCCCACCGGCTCAAGGGCGACTCGCGGATGGCCGGGTTCCTGGCCCGGGCGCTCGAGGCCCGCATCGGCGCGCCCGAGGCGGCCGAGCGGATGCTCTTCGACGGCCGCTTCCTCACCCTCACCGGCGCCGAGGTGGCCGAGGCGGTCGCGGTCGCCCGCCAGTCCGCCGGGCACTACGCGCTGCGCCGCCAGCGGCTGCGCGCCCGCCTCGCCGAGCTCGTCCGCGACCGCGGCGGCCCGCTGGAGGCCGAGCGCCTGCCCCCGGTGGAGAACCTGCTGGAGCGGCTGTGGCCGCTGCAGAGCCCGGCCGCGTTCCTGCGCAGCCTGTTCGGCTCCCGCACCCGCCTCGCCGCGGCTGCCGCCGGGCATTTCACGGAGGAGGAGACGCTGCTGCTGTACCGGCGCGGCGCCGACCGCCTCTCCGCGCAGGTCTGGAGCGCGGCCGACGTACCGCTGCTCGACGAGCTCGACGAGCTCGTCAACGGCACGACCGGCCGCTACCGCCACATCGTGGTGGACGAGGCCCAGGACCTCTCCCCGATGCAGCTGCGCGCGATCGGCCGGCGCTCCGCCAACGGCTCGTTCACCCTGGTCGGCGACCTGGCCCAGTCCACCGGGGCCTGGGCCCGCGACTCCTGGGACGAGGTCACCGGCCACCTGCCGGCGCTGCAGCCGCGGGTGCTGCACAGCCTGCGGTACGGCTATCGCGTGCCCCGCCAGGTGTACGAGCTGGCCGCGATGCTGCTGCCGATCGCCGCGCCCGGCGCCGAGCCGATCCGCGTGGTGCGCGAGGGCCCGCAGGACCCCGGCACCCACGTCGTCGAGCCGGTCGAGCGGGCCGGCCGGGTGGCCCAGATCGCCCGCGAGCACCTGGACGCCAACCGGTTCGTCGGCATCATCTGCCCGGCGGTCCTGCGCGCCGAGCTCGAGTTCGCGCTGCACGCCAACGACCTGCCGTGGGGCCGCGCCGACCAGGGCGAGCTCGACCGGGCGCTCAACCTCGTCTCCCCGCAGGAGGCCAAGGGCCTCGAGTTCGACGCGGTGATCGTGGTCGAGCCGGAGGAGATCGTCGCCGAGGACCCGCGCGGGCACCGGCTGCTCTTCGTCGCCCTCACCCGCACCATCCGCTACCTCGACATCGTGGCCAGCGGCGACACCCTGCCGCTGGAGTCCCCGCGCGACGTCACGAACCGCATCCCGCGCCAGCGCCGCGTCATCGAGCCCGACCCCGACCCGACCGTCGAGCTCTCGCTGCTCGACCGCCTGGCCGAGGACCTGGCCGCGATGGTCGCCGGCGGCTCGCCGCCACCGCTGTGGGACGAGGTGCTCCAGCGCACCGCGGCCCTGCTGGACGAGCGAGCGGGCCGCGACCGGCCGAAGGGCCGCCACAGCCGATGAGCGTCGTGTCGGTCATCAACTACAAGGGCGGCGTGGGCAAGACCACGATCACCGCGAACATCGGCGCCGAGCTGGCCGCGCGGGGCCGCAAGGTGCTGCTCATCGACCTGGACCCGCAGGCCAGCCTGACGTACTCCTTCTACCGCCCCTCCGACTTCGACGAGCAGCCGACGATCCGCGCCTGGTTCGAGGCGTTCATCGCGACCCGCGCCCCGGAGCCCCTGTTCAAGTACGTGCTGGCCCCGCACGCGGTCAACGCCCTCGTCCAGCCGCTCGGCGGCAACCTGCACCTGATCGCCTCCCAGCTCGGCCTCGTCGACGCCGACCTGGACCTGGCGGCCGGCCTGGGCGGTTCCAGATTCCAGAAGAGCAGTCCGCGGTACCTGCAGGTGTACCGCCTCCTCGCGGACGCGCTCGCGGACCAGTCGTTCAACAAGTACGACACGGTGCTCATCGACTGCCCGCCGAACTTCAACCTCGTGACGCGCACGGCCCTCGTGGCGAGTGACCACGTGGTCGTCCCGGCCCGCCCCGACTACCTGTCGACCCTCGGCATCGACCTGCTGCGCACGCGCCTGTCGGCACTGGTCGAGGAGTACAACTCGGTCGCCGGCCACCCGATCAACCCCGAGATCGCCGGGGTGGTGTACACCATGGTGCAGTACACCGCGAACGGCCCCTTGAACACGCAGCAGACCTCGGTCCAGGCCACGACGGAGATCGAGATGCCGGTCTTCCGCCAGACGGTCCGGGACAACAAGTCGGCCGTGACGGAGGCGGGCCTGCGCGCGGTCCCCGTGGTGCTGGCACCGCCGGGCACCCCCGCGATCGAGAACCTACGATACGAGTTGCAACAGCTGACGAGCGAGTTCCTGGCGCGCACGAGAATCTGAGCGGAGCTTCCATGACCGACCCGGCCGACCTCGCCCACGAGGTACTGCTCCGCGTAGCCGCCTTCGTGAAGACCCTCCCGGCCGACCAGCTGGCCGACCTGGCCTCGGGCGCGGCGAAACTGGAGCTGGTCCCGAAGGGCGGCCGCCCCGCCCGGACCCCGGCGGCGGCTCCGGCCTTGTCGCGCCCGGTGAGCGAGATCGAGTCGATGCTGTCGCAGCTGGAAACCCGCCAGGCCGCGATCCAGTACGTCAACGACCTGAAGCTGACCGTGCCCCAGACCAAGGAGCTGGCCAAGGTCCTGGGCGTGGCGGCCCCGGCGAAGTCCACGAAGGCCGCCCTGGTCACCGCGATCGTCGACGCCAAGGTCGGCCGCCGCCTGGACAGCCTCGCGCTGAGCTGAGTTCCTGGCTCGCTGCGCTCGCGGTGGGGGAGCTTCGCTCCACCCACACCCCCCTCAAGATCCACGCCAGCCTGGCACGCTTCCCATCCAGTACTTGCACATCGTGCAAGGTATTATGCAGGATATGCAAGTAAGGTCTCGGCTGCTTCCAGTGCTGCGCTCGCCGCTGGTCGGTGAGCTGCTGGCGTGGCTGTACCTGCACCCCGACCTGAGCTGCTCCGCGACGGAGCTGGCCCGCCGCTTCAAGGTCTCCCAGTCGACGGTCAGCCGGGAGGCGAGTCACCTGGTCCAGGCCGGACTCGTGCGCGAAGAGCGGCGGGGAAACCTGCGCCTGCTGCAGGCCGACCTCACCAACCCTCTCGCCCGCCCGCTCACCGAGTTGCTCGCGTTGACGTACGGTCCGGCCGCTGTCCTGGCCGATCTCCTCCCCCCCGTGGAAGGCGTGGATGAGGCGTACATCTACGGGTCATGGGCCGCCCGCTATGCCGGTGAAGCCGGTCCTCCACCGCGCGACGTCGATGTACTGGTGGTGGGGGACGCGGACGAGGACGACCTGGCGGACGCGGCCCGCGTCGCCGAAGGGCAACTGGGCCGTGAGGTCAATATTCACCGCGTGTCGACCGACATCTGGCGGTCGGCCGGCGACGATCCTTTCCTCGCTTCGGTACGGTCGCGTCCGTCGTACCCCATCGTCCAACCCGGAGAATGACCGTGAGATGGCAGCAGGGCCGCGAGGCACTGGATGGCATGATCGCGCGCGGCGAGTTGGAGCGTGTACCGCCCAGCCGCGATCACGCCGACGTCCTCCTGTCCCAGGCCCGCCGGCACCTTGCGTCGGCGGGAGCGATTGCGGCCTCCGATCCCGCTGGCGCTTATCAGCTGCTGTACGACGCCGCCCGCAAGGCCCTCGTCGCAGTGCTGGAGAACCAAGGCGTGCGGGCCACGAGCCGGGGCGGCCATATCGCGGTACGTGATGCGGTCTCGGCTCAGCTCGACCCGCCACTCGGTGGAGCGCTGCGCCCGTTCGATCGCCTCCGGCGGCGCCGCAACCAGGTGGAGTATCCCTCCGCGGGGGCACCTGGCATCAACGCGGATGAGGTCGCGCGTGATGTGCCCAAGGTCGAGCAGATCATCGACGTCGCCGCCAGGGTGCTGGACCAAATGAGTCCGCTCTGATCCGCCGGCCGGTCGCCGTGCTGGAAGTCGCCTACCAGCGGGCCCCCGGGCGCCTCCGCGGCGACGGTCCGCGCGGCGCGGGAGATGGTCCTCGGGCGGATCAGGGATGCGCGGCGAGCCGGACCTGATCCGGCCGGCTCAGCGGCGGGAAGGCACCGGCCTCGTGCAGGGCCGCGAGCACTTCGGCCGAGGCCGAGTTGACCAGGGCCTCACACATCGGGGTGTACCCGCGCCGGCTCCGGGCGTTCACGTCGAGGCCCGCGGCCAGCAGGCGCGGCAGGAGCTCGGGATGCTCGAACTGGTGGATGCGGTGCAGCAGGGTGCGGCCCCTGGCGTCGCGCAGGTGCGGGTCCAGGCCCGCGTCCAGCAGCGCCAGCACCACCCGGCCGCCGCCGTGCTCCATGCGCCGCCACAGCTCAGCGCGGTACTCCCGCAGCCGCCTCGGCATGTTGCCGGCACCGCCGTGCCAGATGCGCTCGGCCTCGATGCAGCCGCCGACGGCCCCGCCGAGGGCCCGCATCGTCGCCTCGCGCCGCCGCTCGTCGTCGGTGTGGGGGTGCAGCAGCTCGAGGTGGCCGGCCCGCAGCGCGATCCAGTGCCAGTCGCGGCCGCAGCGGACCCGGACCCGCTCCTCGCCGGCGAAGCCACCGGGCAGCAGGGGCCGCGCGAGGCCGTCGGCGGCGCCGGGGAACAGCGCGTCGCGGACCAGCGGATGCAGCTGCGCCGCGTCGATCCGCCCGTGCCGGACCAGTTCCGCGTCGACCGGCCCGCGCAGCAGTTCCGGATGCAGGCACGGCTCCGCACCCGGCGCCCGCGCGCCGGTCGTGTCGCGGGTGACCCGCAGGCGATCCCCGGCCACCTCGAGGCGCAGATGCCAGTCGCGCCACCCGGAAGCCCGCTGAAACTGTACCGTCCGCAGCGCCCACGACTCCCGCCCGAACTGGGCGGCCAGGCGCCGCACCTCGCGCGCCGCGAACCGCGGGTCCGCCGGGCGCAGCATCTCCATCCCGGGCAGCCCCCACGAGTCGATGACCGCCTCGTCGACGGTCCACCCGGCCGCGTTCCACGCCTCGACCGCCCCGAGGCCGTGGATCTCCGGCTCGGCCCGCAGCTCGCCGGCCCGCCGGGCATCCCAGAAATGCGGCGGCAGCGGTACCACCAGCCCCTCGGCCAGGTCACCCGCGCGCCCGGCGTGCAGGGTGAGCCGCTGCGACCCCGTCGACCAGTCCGGCGAACGGATCTCGAGCACGACGGTGTCCGCGCCGACCGGGCCGTCGGGCGCCAGCACGTACCGCAGCCCGGCCGCGAGCGTCGCCGAACCGCCCCGCGAGCGGGGCAGGTGCCAGCGCAGCAGGTCGGGCGCGAACCCGGCGAGCAGCTCGGCGGCCTCCGGCCCGGGCTCGCCGAACGCGACCGTGACGCGGGCGGCGGCACAGGCGGCGCGCCAGTCGGCGCGCTCACGGGCCGCGGTGCACTCGGCGATCATCCAGCCGGGAACCGCGTACCGGCGGGCCAGCCGCCAGTGGTCCAGCTCGGCGAACGGTCCGCCAGCCACCCGTGCCACACCCCCGAGCCAAGCCTGAGCGGCGAAGCCGACCGGACTCGAACCGGCGTCCTCCTGCGTGATGTCAAGGCGCGACGACCCCTGCGCTACGACTTCGCCGCGCGGATGATACGCGAGCCGGCTACTCCGCGGCGGCCCCGAGCCTCGCGGCCCCGAGCCTCGCGGCCCCGAGCCTCGCGGCACGCGCGTCGAGCGGCGTGCGGGCCGGCTACTCCGCGGCGGGCCGGATCGGCAGCAGCGTCCGGCTGCGGCCCGGGCGCGGGTACGCCTCCGCGGCCGCGAGCCTCGCCGCGTGCTCGCGCTGGCGCTGCCAGTGGCCGTACAGCGCGCCCTGCTGCGAGGTGGAGCGGATCGTCGTCTTCCACGGAGCGGTCATCCAGTTCGCTGCGGTCGCGCTGAAGGCGCAGGGATTGGTCGTAGGCCAGCCGGGGCGCGGCGTGTTCGTAGCCGAGCGGTCGGCTTGACCAGGACGACGTCGAACCTTTGGCCGACCGTTGCACTGGCAGAATGTCGCTGTGAGCAACCCCGACCTCGTCTTGGTGCTGCGTTACCGCAAGGCCGTGACCTACGGCTTCCACGTGTTGCTCGGCGCACTCGAAGAGCACGACACCGCCACCTCGTACGAGGTGGTCTTCGCCGAGACCCCCGAGGCGACGATCACCGAGATCGAGGCCGGACTGAGCCGCGCCAAGCGGGTGCTGGTGCTGTGGTCGTTCTACTCTCCCGACGCCGAGGCGCTCGCCGCCGAGCTGAAGACCATCAAGGCGGCGGCACCTGGCGCGCTGCATGTGGCCGGCGGCGTGCACGCCACGGCGGAGCCGGTGCAGACGCTCGACGCCGGCTGGGATGTCGCGGCGATCGGCGAGGGCGAGACCACGCTGCTCAAGCTGGTCGACGCGGGAGGTGATCCGACCGGCGTGACCGGCCTGGCGTACCGCGATGAGACCGGCAAGGTGGTAAAGACCGGGCGGCCGGAGCGGCTGCCGCTGGACACATTCCGCGGGTTCTCATTGAGCTGGCACCGGTTCAACGCCCTTGAGATCACTCGGGGATGTGCGTTTTCGTGCAGATTTTGCCAGACGCCCTTTATGTTTTCGGCGCGGTTCCGGCATCGCAGCGTGGAGAACGTGCGCTGGCACGTGGATCAGATGCGCGAGCGCGGGCTGCGCGACGTCCGGTTCATCACGCCGACCGCGCTGTCGTACGGCAGCCAGGACGAGTCGCCGAACCTCGACGCCGTCGAGGAGCTGCTCGCGTCGTGCAAGGAGGGGATCGGGCCGAACGGGCGCGTCTTCTTCGGCTCGTTCCCCAGCGAGATCCGGCCCGAGCACGTCAGCCGTTCTGCTTTGCGGCTCGTCAAGAAGTACTGCGCGAACAACAACATCATCGTCGGGGCGCAGTCCGGGTCCGACCGGGTGCTCGAGGCGGCGAAGCGGGGGCACGGGGTCGAGGAGGTCAGGCGGGCGGCCCGGCTCGGTATCGAGGAAGGCTTCCGGATCAACGTTGACATGATCTTCGGCATGCCTGGCGAAGACCAGACCGACATCGATGCCTCGCTCAAGCTCGCTACGGAGCTGGCCTCGCTCGGCGCGCGCATCCACGCCCACACCTTCATGCCGCTGCCCGGTACGCCCTGGCGCGATGCCGCCCCGGGCGACGTCGACCCGGAGACGATCAAGGCGGTCGACCGGCTCTCGCAGCAGGGCGCGCTGTACGGGCACTGGCAGCGTCAACGTGAACACGCGACACGGCTCGCCGCCGCTGCGGAAGCTTATCCGCGACCGGGCCGAAGCCGCACCTTGCTGCCGGTTCGCCCGGCATCCGAATAGGTGGGCGACGCAGCCTCCTGGGCCTACGCGCGGGCCGGGCGTGGTGTGTCCTGGGCGAGGGATTCGGCGAGCAACCGCCAGATCTCAGCGGCCAGCGCCATGTTGCCGTTGCCCTGGGCCTGTTCGGCGAGGCCGCGCAGGCCGGTGACCGCTTCGTCGCGTGCGCCGTCCAGTAGCAGGAGCCGGTTGCGTAGCACGTCGAGTCTGATGCGGTCCTGGTAGGGCAGGAGCGGGTCGAGGCGGCCGAGCTGGTCGAGCAGCGTGCGGGCCTCGGCGGCGTGTCCGGTGTGCATGGCGAGGCGCGCGCGCAGGGCCAGCAGCTCTTGTTCGATGGTGGGTGTTCCGGTCACGGGGAGGCTGGCCTGGACTTCCTCGACGCGGCGCTGGGCGGCCTCGGCGTCCGGCGGGGTGGTCCCCAGGTCGAGCCTGGCCGCGGTGATCCGAAGGCGCGCCCACAGAGTGGGGTTCTCCCGTCCGTCGAACCCTCGCACGGCCTCGGCGAGCAGTTCGACCGCGGCGACGGGCTCGCCCTGACGGAGCCGGATGTTGGCCGCGGTCCAGAGTGCCTCGGCCCACAGCGTGTCTGACCGGCCCTCGACGATGCTGAGCAGTTCGTCGATGTGCCGGCTGGCCTCGGGCAGCCGGTCGGCCTCGGCCAGCGCGGGCACCACGGCCAGCAGGACGTTCGCCATGACATAGGGGCCCAGCGCGTTCTCCTTGGCCAGCCGGTGGGCCGCCAGCGCGCTGTCGACGGCGGCCAGGAGCTCGCCGGTGGACCGCAGGCAGCGGGCCAGCTCGGCCAGTGCCCTGGCCTGCAGCTCGGCCACTCCGAGTTGGTCGCTGAGGGTGGTCAGCTCGTCCAGGCAGGCCCGCTGCTCGGCGTACTCCTTGCGTTGCCGCCGCCAGTCGGCGACCTGCCACAACGCCTGCCAGCGCAGCAGTGGCTCCTCGCCTTCGGCGGTGGCCAGCGCGGCGGACAGCAGCTCGCCCGTCTCGTCCGGGCCGAGGCCGGTGGCGATGGTGAGACTACGCGCCAGTGATGAGGCGGTGGACTCCACCAGTTCCTCGGTGCTGACGCCGAGCTGGCTGGCCAGGTGCGCCAGCGCGCGTTCGGTGGGCTGGCGGGCCCCGGACTCCAGTCGGGACAGGTAGCCGGTCGACATGCCGTCGCTGGCGAGCGCTCCCTGGGTCAGGCCCCGCTCGATCCGCAGTTGCCTGAGCCGGCGGCCGAAGGCTGGTTGCTCCACCACATCCCGAGCCTAGCCACCTTGCCTCAATCTTGGCAACTAGAGCCAGCACTTAGCCACGCTGTTGGCAAATCGGCTTGGCAAACTATTGCCAACATCCTGGCAAGTATCGTAGCGTTCCCGGCGTTCGATACCGCGAGTCACAGGAGAACGCGATGCAGAAGCTCATCGGCATGACGAACGACATGCAGCGGACCGACAAGACCAGGGCCACCGCACTGCGTGCCGGCCGCGCGATCACCGTTGCCGGGGGAGCGGCCGGTGCTCTCCTCCTGTGGGTCGTCAACGACCCCTGGGCCGGCATCGACCTCGCCGTCCGTCAGGGCGTCGCCACCCAGCACATCGGCCCGGTCGTCGTCGCGGCGGCCGCGCTGGTCGCCGGCCTGGCCGCCTGGGGCCTGCTCGCGCTGCTGGAACGTACCGTCCGCCGCCCGGCCCGGACGTTCCGGATCGTCGCGCTGATCGTGCTGGTGCTCTCGCTGGCCGGCCCGCTGGGCAGCGGTGTCGGCACCAGCAGCCGGCTGGTGCTGCTCGGCATGCACCTGACCGTCGGCGCCGTGCTGATCATCGGGCTGCCCGGCCGACGGAACTACCTGGGGGTGCCGGTAGGAATCGCGTCATGAGCCCAGACGAGCGGGATCGGGCCGCTGGGCGGCAGGTCGCCGGCCTCAAAGATCGACGAAATCGCGACCATCGGTGGAATTGACCCAAAGGGGCGCGACTCGTGCTCGCGACCAAGCTCGACGCGTTACTGCCCACGTCTGTGATTCATCTCTGGAGGTTCTTCGTGCCCGTTGGCTATGTGTTCACTGTGGCGCTTCTGGCCTGGTGCACCTTCTTCGCCGTTGTCGCGCCGCGCCGGCCCCGACCGCTGGCGAGCATGAGCTTCTGGTTCGGCCTGACCCTCAACGAGGTGCCGTTCCTGGGCGTTTTGGCCCTCCTGGCCTCCACGGCACTGGCTGCGGCCCAGGGCGATCTCGAGTCATCGGGCGCCAAGGTGGCGGCCGCAGTGGCGGCCGTCACCGCTGCCGGGCTGTCTGTCTCCGCCTGGCGGGGCCTGCGGACCGATCGGGTGGTCGGGCAGGCACTTGACCAGGGGCTGGGGGCCGACTGGCGGGATCGTGTGCGCGTACCGCTGCGCCGCCACCGGCCCTGGGCCCGCATCCTGCTGCTACCAGGCCTCATGTGGCGGCGTGACGTGGAGCGGATCCCCAACATCAGCTACGGGGGCGCGGGACGCCGGAATCTCCTCGACATCTACCGCCGCCGCGACGCACCGCAGAACGCGCCGGTCCTGATCTACTTCCACGGCGGCCACTACACCGGCGGCGCGAAGAACCGCGAGGCACGGCCCCTGCTGTACCAGCTCGCCAGCCGGGGATGGGTGTGCATCAGCGCCAACTACCGGCTGCGGCCGCAGACTTCTTTCCCCGGCCATCAGATCGATGCCAAGAAGGTCATCGCCTGGGCCCGCGAGTACGCCCCCGCCTACGGCGCCGATCCGTCGAGGCTGTTCCTGGCGGGCAGCTCGGCCGGCTCCAACCTGGCGGCCCTGAGCGCGCTTACCCCGAACGACCCGGCGTTCCAGCCCGGGTTCGAGTCCGCCGACACCTCGGTCACCGCCGCGATCTGCCTCTATGGCTACTACGGCCACTATTTCGGCGAGACGCCCGACCAGGCGCCGTCCCCGAATCAACCATGGGCGTACCTCCACCCCGGCGCGCCGCCGTTCCTCATCGCCCACGGCACCAAGGACGCCCTTGCGTCCGTCGAGGCCGCCCGGGACTTCGCCGGCCGGCTGCGCCACACCTCCTCCAACGCCGTGGTCTACGCCGAGCTGCCCGGTGGTCAGCACGCGTTCGACCTCTTCCACTCCCCGCGTTTCGAGGCGGTCGTGGACGGCGTCGAAGCCTTTGCCGCCTGGGTCCTCGCCGCCCCGCGGCGCGACGGCCTTGCGGTAGCGCAGCACCAGGACGAGGTCGAGGGAGCTCACCGGCCCATCCTGCCGGCCCCGGGTCAGGTGTAGGAGATGGCCGGGGGGCGGTCGCCGCGCAGAGCCCGCCCGATGAACTCGAAGAACCGGTCGGCCTCCGAGCCGAAGGGGTTGTCCGCGACCATGTAGGTCCAGGTGGACGACGGGCGGCGCAGGCCCAGGTCGGCGAGGGTCGTGGCGTCCTCGGACGCGGCCGCGAGGGTGTCCCGGGTGGCGGCGGCGGCCTCGTGGGCGAGGGTGCGGAAGTCGTCGGTGGCGATGAGGTTGAACTCCTCCAGGGGGTCCTGGCGCCCGAGTACCCGCAGGTGGATGCCCTCGCGGAGCTCGGCCAGGAGGTTCAGGTGGCGGGCCCAGGCGCGGTCCAGGTGGTAGAGCGCCACCTCGACCGCGAGGGAGCGCCGGGCCGGGCGGGTCCACCGGCGCGGTTCGTCGGAGCCGGCGGGCCAGATGCGGGTCAGGTAGTCCTCGAGCGCGGCCGGGTCGGCCAGGAGCGCCTCGCGGGTGGTGAGCAGGAGCCGGCGGTGCTGGTCGGTGGCCGTGTGATAGCGGCGGGTGGTGCGGTGCAACTGCAGGAGCTTGCCCTCGGCGACGCGCTGGGCGTGCTCGTACACCTGGCGGAACCTCTTGTCGTTGATCCGGCCGTCCGGGTCCACCGAGCGCGGGTCGAGGCCGATGATCAGGTGCTCGGTCACGACGTCGTCGTCGAGGCTGGTGTAGAACACGGAACGGCCCGGGTCGCCCTGCCGGCCCGCGCGGCCGCGGAGCTGGTGGTCGAGGCGGGCGCTGTCGTACCGCCCGAGGCCGAGCACGAGCAGCCCGCCCGCCGCGGCCGCCCGTGGCGCGAGACGGATGTCGACGCCGCGGCCGGCCATCTGGGTGGACACGGTGACCGCCCCGTGCTCCCCGGCGCGGGCGATGATCGCCGCTTCGGCGGCGTCGTTCTTGGCGTTGAGCACGACCGTGGCGACGCCGCGGGCGGCCAGGAGCTCCGCGAAGCGCTCGGAGTCGGCGACGCTCGCCGTGCCGATGAGCACGGGCTGCCCGGCCCCGTGCGCGGCCTGCACCCGGCCGGCCGCGGCGGCGTCGCGCCGCTCGGCGGTCAGGTACAGCCGGTCGCGCTCGTCGACGCGGATGCCGGGCCGGTTGGTCGGGATCGTTCCGGTGCGCAGGTGCAGGTCCTCCGCCAGGCGTTCGGACGCCTCCAGCGCGGTGCCGCTCATCCCGGTGACGACGCGGTAGCCGCGGGCCACGGTCTCGACAAGCATCTGGTCGAGCACCTCGGCCTGTGCGGTCACCGCGATGCCCTCCTTGCGCTCGATCGCGGCGTGCAGGCCGTCGGGCCACCGCTGACGGTCGGCGACCCGGCCGCGGGCGTCGTTGATCAGACGCACCTGACCGTCGGCCACGATGTAATGCACGTCGCGGTGTACCAGTGCCTGCGCGTGCAACGCCACATGCGCGGCGGTCAGCAGGCCGACGTGGTCCTCGGCGTACAGGTCGTCGACGCCGAAGTGCTCCTCCAGCGCCCGGATGCCCGCCTCGAGCAGTGACACGTTGCGCCGCTCGCCGTCGACCTCGTACTCCACGCCCGCCGTCATCGCCGCCACCGCCCCGGCCAGCGAGGCACCCTCCGGCCGCGGTTCGGCGTCCCCGGCGAGCACCAGCGGGACCATCGCGTCGTCGAGCAGCACCGCGTCGATCTCGTCGATCACCGCCGCGTCCAGCTCCGGCACCAGCCGCTGCGCAGCGGCCGGCCGTTGCCGGTCCCGGAGCAGGTCGAACCCGACCTGGTGCACGGTCGCGTAGACCACGTCGCTGCGGTACGCCGCGTGCCGCGCGGCATGGTCCATGCCGTCGACCACCGCCGCGCACGACAGGCCGAACGCCGCGAACAGCGGCGCCCCCGCGTGGGCATCCCGGCCGGCCAGGTAGTCGTTGGCCGAGAGCACGTGCACCCGCCGGCCGGTCGCGGCCAGCCCGGCCGCGACGAGGAACCCCACCAGCGTCTTGCCCTCGCCGGTCGCCATGTCGACCACACGCTCGCGGAGCATGCTCACCGCCGCCGACAGCTGCACCCCGAAGGGCTCGAGCCCCAGCCGGCGGCGCGCGACCTCGCTCGCCACCGCGACCAGGCCCACCAGGTCGCCGTCGTCGGCGAGGTCCGCCGTCGCCGCCGACCGGGCGCGCTCGAGCAGCGCCTCGTCGCCGAGCCCGTGCAGCGCTGCCCGTTCGCGCAGGACGGCCTCGACCAGCGGGTCGAACCGGCGCAGGTTCGCCGTCCCGGGCTCCTGCCGGAACCGCCGCACCAGTACAAAGGCGCGCCGCCACGACGACGGGTCACGCAACTGCTCCAGCCGGCCCATCACCCCAGGCTAGCCCGGCAGCGACGGCCGTCTACCGGTCTTCGAGCCAGACGACGATGCCGGTCAGGCCGGTGAGGACCGCGGCGGCACCGGCCCGGATCGCCGCGTCGCAGCGCTGGGCCGTGAAGGACGCCGCGTCGTACGTCGAGGAGGCCCCCAGGCCCTCCCCGCGGAACGACGCCCCGGCCCAGTCGACCGCCGTCACGTTGTGGGTCGGCTCGGCGAGCTCGGCACCCACCACGAGGAACGGCTGCGACAGGTGGCTCGCCGTGATGACGGCCAGCGGGTCGACGAGCTCGTTGCCGGCGCTCACGATGAGGTCCGGGTGCATGTCGACGGCCCTGATGATGTCCGGGACCGGGTCGGCGCCCACGGTCACCGTGCGCAGGTCCGCGTGCTCGGCCGCGGCCCACCCCCGCACCGCGGTGACCAGCGCCGTCGTCGGTCCGTCGGTGCCCTTGGTCAGCAGGACCACGCGGTAGCCGCGCGCCGGCTGCACGCCGTCCCACGAGCCGGGGACCGGCGTGATCGTGCCCTCCGGGGTCGGCGGCGCGGACGGGTCGACGAAGCCGGGGCCGAGGGTGCCGACCGGCGACGGCATGGGCCGGGGCTCGGCCCAGCCGTCGGTCCCGGCTCCGCAGCCGGACAGCAGCAGGGCGACCGCCAGGCCGGCCACGAGGCGTCTCACGACACGGAATACCAGCAGACGACCGGCAACCCATTCAACCGGTCGGAGAAGACGTTCTTGATCGGTTCGCCCGGGAAGGGACTGGAGTTCACCTGAGCCCTGCAACGTGACGCCGCGTGTCCCGCCTTGCCGTCGTGGGTTTCGCCGCCGCTCTGGTCGCCCTGCTCTGGAGCGGCCCGGCCGGCGCGCACGGGTTCTCGTCCACTGTGTACGCCGGCGTGACGGCCGCACCGCACGGCGTGCACACGCGGCTGCAGCTCGAGTACGACCTCCTCGTCGTCTCCACCGCCGACGCCGAGCACGACGACGCGCTGTTCCGGGCGGGCACCGCCGCGTTCGAGGCCGGCGACGTCCCGGCCATGGCGGCGGCCCTGAACGCGCACGCGGAGCCGGCCGGCCGGTACGTGACCGAGCGCTTCACCGTTCAGGGCTGCACCGCGGCCCCGGCGCCCGCCTTCACCATGGGCGAGCAGGAGGGCGTGCCGTACGCGACGCTCGAGGTCGACTGGGCATGCCCGCCGGCGAGCAGCCACACCGTGCGCAGCGCCCTGTTCCCGGACGGCGAGGGCTACGTCAAGGACGTCAAGACGATCGTCACGTACGACCTGGACGGCAAGCGCGGCAGCGCCGCCCTGGACGGGCAGCACCCCGCGTTCGACACGAGCCAGGCCTGGTACCAACGGTTCTGGGAGTTCTTCCGCCTCGGCGCCGAGCATCTGCTCACCGGCGTCGACCACATCCTGTTCCTGCTCGCCCTCATCGCCGGCTCCCGGCGCCTGCGCGACATCGTCCTGGCCGCCACGAGCTTCACCCTCGCGCACTCGGTGACCTTCATGCTGGCCGCGCTCGGCCTGGTGGCGGTGCCGGCGGGCGTCGTGGAGCCGGTCATCGCCCTGTCCATCGCCGTGGTGGCCGCGATGAGCGCGGTGAACAAGGAGGTGACCGGCCGGGCCCGGCTCGCCGTCGTGTTCTGTTTCGGCCTCGTCCACGGCCTGGGATTCGCCGGCGCGCTGGGCATCGACGAGCCGTTCTCGTGGACGCTGCTGTGGTCGCTGCTGGTGTTCAACGTCGGCATCGAGGCCGTGCAGCTCGGGCTGATCGGGCTCACCTTCCCGCTGCTGCTCCGGTTACGCCGCAAAGCCCCCATAACCGGACGTTGGGTGACGGGGGCCATCGCCGCGGGCGTCGCGGCCATGGGGTTGGTGTGGTTCTTCCAGCGCCTCTAAATGGGCGTCCGGCTGGCGTTCACGAGGGATTCACGAGCCGGCGAAAGCGTGATCACGCTTTTCCCCTACCCCCATCGGAAAAGGAAAAATATCCGATGAACCACCGCACCTCCCGCGTGGCCGCCGCGGCCACCGCGGCGCTCCTGGGCCTGGCCATGGCCCTCGGCTCCGGCGGTTCCCCCGCCGCGGCCGCGGACCCGGCCACACTCACGGGCGTCATCCTCGGCGTCGGCGCCAACGAGTCCCAGCGGATCGTGACCTGGTACTCCTCGGCCGACACCGCACAGCAGGTCCAGCTGGCCCCGACGGCAGCGCTCACGTCCGGCGAGTTCCCCGCCTCGGCCGCCACCTTCGCGGCCATCGGCGGGGCGAACATCGCCACCAGTGGCGGCTTCAACCGCCACGCCGTCCTGACCGGCCTGCAGGAGAACACCCAGTACTCCTACCGGGTCGGCGGCGACGGCAACTGGTCGCCGGCGTACGCCTTCAAGACGCAGGACTTCGAGGGCGACTACGACTTCCTGTTCTACGGCGACCCGCAGATCGGCTCGTCCGGCGACGTCGCGAAGGACGCGGCCGGCTGGCGCGACACCCTCGACGTCTCCCTGACCGCCAACCCGAACGCCGAGCTGCTGGTCTCCGGCGGCGACCAGGTCGAGACGGCCAACACCGAGTCGCAGTGGGACGCGTTCCTGTCCTCGGACAAGCTGCGGCAGTACCCGTGGGCCGCGACCATCGGCAACCACGACGTCGGCGGTAAGGCCTACGAGCAGCACCTGTTCACGCCGAACACGGACCGCTCGAACGCCCTCTACGCCAACGGCAACCCGGCGTCGAACACGTCCGGCGGCGACTACTGGTACATCTACAAGGACGTGCTGTTCATCGACCTGAACAGCAACTCCTACGCCACCACCACAGGCGGCGGCGGCGACGCGGCACACATCGCGTACGTCACCGACGTCATCAACCAGCACGGCGCCGAGGCCAAGTGGAAGGTGCTCGTCTACCACCACTCGATCTACTCGCCGGCCGACCACGCCAAGGACGGGGACAACAAGACGCGCCGGGTGGACTTCCCGACCGTCTTCTCGAACCTCGGCGTCGACCTGGTGCTGCAGGGGCACGACCACTCCTACTCCCGCAGCTACGAGATCAAGAACGGCGCGAAGGCGAACCCGGACGAGCAGCCCGGCGCGGCCGACGTGTACCCGGGCCCGGGCGGCGTCATCTACGTCACCGGCAACTCGGCGTCGGGGTCGAAGTACTACGACATCACGGCCCCCGACAACAGCGGCACCAGCGGCGCGGGCAACGGCGCCGACCCGCTGAACCCGAACGACTACTGGTACAACTCGGTCCAGAACCAGGAGCACGTCCGCTCCTACGTGAAGGTCGAGGTCCGCGGCGACAAGCTCGTCGTGCAGAACCTCCGCAGCGGCACCTGCGCCGCCCCGAACGCGGCGGTCGAGCTCGGCAAGGTGTCCTGGTGCAACAACACGCCGGCCGGCCAGCCGGTGGGCTCGGTCGTCGACACGGTCACGGTCCACCCGTACCACGGCGACGGCCAGCAGCTGCAGGTCAACGTGCCCAACGCGGCCCCCGGCGAGTTCGGCTGGACCATCGACGGCTACAACGGCCTGGTCAACCTGGGCACCGCGCAGGAGCACAACGGCGAGTACTTCGCCGCGAACGGCAACCTGAACCCGATCGTCGTGTCCGACACGCGCCGCACCCAGGCGCCGTGGACCGTCTCGGCCAGCGTCAGCGACTTCCGTGACGCGAACAAGACGTTCCCCGGCTCGTACCTGGGCTGGACGCCGAAGATCCTCGCCCCCGGCGCGGGCGCCCAGGCCGGCGCCCCGGTCGCGACGGCGTACGACGACCACGGCCAGGGCCTGGCCGTCTCGCGCCAGCTGGGCTACGCCGAGCAGGGCCACCCGAAGGGCACCGCCCAGCTCGGAGCCGGGCTCGACCTGAAGATCCCGGGTGACGTCGAGAAGGGCGAGTACCGCGCCACTCTCACCATCACCGCACTGAGCAGCTGAGAACCGTCGGGGCGGGCCCCGGCCCGCCCCGACCTCCCCGACAGACGAGGTACGCCATGCGCTTCCGAACCATCGCCATCGCCCTCGGGCTGCTCGCCGCCGTCGGGGTCGCGGCCCCCGCGCACGCGGAGGAGGGCGACGTCGCCTGGACCGTGCGGACGGCCTCGAACACCTACGGCGCCGAGCGCTCCAGCTACAGCTACGCGGTCAACCCCGGCGGCCAGGTCAAGGACGCCATGGTGGTGGCCAACCGGGGCAAGGCGCCGCTGAACCTGGCCGTGTACTCCGGCGACGGCTTCACCACCGGCACCGGCCAGCTCGACCTGCTCACCAAGGACAAGCCCTCGATCGGCGTCGGCGCCTGGCTGCACGCCGGCAACGCCACCGTGACCGTCGCGCCGGGCCAGACCGCCGAGGTCCCGTTCACGCTGGACGTGCCGGGCAACGCGACGCCGGGCGACTACGCGGGTGGCATCGTCACCGCGCTCGCCCAGCCGGACTCGGCCCAGGGCATCAACGTCGAGCGGCGTCTCGGCATCGCCGTCAAGCTGCGCGTCGGCGGCGCGCTGCACCCGGCCCTCGCGGTGGAGAACCTGACCGTGGACTTCGGCGGCGGCGACGCCACGGTCACGTACACCATCCACAACACCGGCAACGCGATCCTCTCCGCGGACCAGGACGTCTCGGTGGCCGGCCCGTTCGGGCTCCTGCGCACCGGCGCGGGCACGGTGAAAGCCCCGCCGCAGCTGCTGCCCGGCGAGACGTGGCAGATGACGGTCCCCGTGCACGGCGTGCCGCGCGCCGGCTGGCTCACCGCCCGCGCCTCGCTCACGCCGCGCCTGACCGACGCGTCCGGCTCCACCACGTCGCTGCCGGCCGTCCACGCCGAGGCGCGCACGATGGCCCTGCCGTGGCTGTGGCTGGCCGGGCTCGTCGCGCTGATCGGGATCTTCTTCCTGGTCCGGTACCTCCGGCGGCGCACCCAGGCCCGCCAGGACGCCCGCGTGCGCGAGGCGGTCGACAAGGCGCTTCAGGCCGGCGGCGTCACCGCGTAGACCGCGGCCGAGCGGGGGGAGCGGGTGCCGAGCAGGCCACGGGCATAGACCGCGAAGGTGTACTCCGTCGAGCCCCGCAGGCCGCGCAGGGTCACCTCGGGCCGGGCGGTCGCCGCGACGCGGGACTCGCTCGCGCCGTTGACGGCCACGACGATGTAGGTCGTGCCCGGGGACCGGCGCGGCCACGTCAGGTGCACGCTGTTCGCGGTGACGTTCGCGACCTTGAGCGAGGCTCCCGCGGTACCGTTGCGGAAGGTCGTCGCTTCTCGAGTGTCGGTCGAAATGCCGTTCGGACCCGTGAGGAACCGCTCGCCCCAGGCCGTGCGGCTCGTCGGGTCGAAGTTGTGGACCAGGTCCAGGTAGCTGTAGGGCGTGTCGTTGCCGCTCCAGGACCAGCCGAAGTACCCCACCGAGTGCCCCTCGGCGTAGGCCATGATGGCGTCCTCGTCGGGGTCGCCCCACTCGTGCTCGCCGGAGAACTCGCCGATCACGACCGGCAGGCGGCGCTTGGTGAACGAGCCTAGGTACGCGTTGACCTTCGCCGCGTTGTCGAACTCGCCGTACATGTGGATGTCGAACGCCGTGTTGCCCGTCGGATCGGCGGCGCGCACCTTCTCGGCGTTGTCGCGCATCACGAACGCCTCGTCCTGGCCCCAGCCGGGCGCGTCGACCAGGAGCGTGTGCCGGAACCCGGCCGCGCGCAGGGCCCGGACCGCATCCGACGTCTGCTGTACCCATGGCCAGTCCGCGCCGACGCCGAACGGCTCGTTGGCCACGTTGACGATGATGTGGTCCTCCTGGCCGGCGAGCACGGTGCGCAGCGAGGTCCAGAACGCCACCGCGTCGGCGATCGTCGCGGCCTTCCTGTCCTGGCCGAAGCCGGACGTGTCGTGCGCGTCCAGGATGCAGACCAGCCGCTCCTGCCGGCAGAGGCTGACGATCGTGCGCACCTCTTCCGGTTTGGTACGGCGGAACTGGTGGCCCATCCCGAGGGGCACCCGCACCGCGTTGGCGCCCGCGGCCTTGATCGCCGCGAAGGAGCCGTTCTTGTCCGGGTACCAGATGAAGTCGTGGTTGACCCCGCGCAGCACCAGGTCGCTGCCGTTCGCCTCGACCAGGCGGCCGTTGCGGACCTCGATGCCGTTGGCGGCCTCCGCGGCCTGCGCCGGGGCCTTCAGCAGCACCGCGGAAGCGACGAACAGCAGCAGGACCAGCACGCTCCTCATGGAAGCGGCGCCTACCCGGGCCGCGGCGGGTCTATCTCGCGGCCGGGGTGAACCGGCTGGCGCGGGCGCGCGTGTCTCTACGGCGTATGGGTCGGCGTTGCCGCGGTCGCTGGAAACGTCGGGGCTGACCGGTCGCCGTTCGGCGGCGCCGGCCCATCTTCGCCCTGTTCCAGGGCGTCGGCCACGGCCACCTCGACGACCCGTTCCAGCACCGCGGCCAGCATGCCCAGGGTCTCGTCGTCGAGGCGGTCCAGGAGCCGCCGCTGCGCCTTCGCCCCGCCGTCCATGATCTCGGTGAGGATCTTGCGCCCGGCGGCCGCGAGATGGATGCGGCGGATGCGGCGGTCCTGCTGATCCTCCGTGCGCGTGACGTAACCGTGCACCACGAGCCGGTCAACGATGCCGGACAGCGTGGCCAGGCTCACACCGAGGCGGCGGGTCAGCTCGGCGGAGGCGATGCCGTCGTGCCGAGACAACAGCATTAGCACCTTGAGCTGCTGCATCGTGAGGTTGACTGAGAGCAGCGGGTTGGTCCGGTCGTAGGCGAGCAGGGCGCGCATCCGTTCGTCGGAGGCGGCGACGCGAAGCAGAAGCGCTTCCCTGTGAGTGTTCACAGGAATGTTTTACCCCCTGGATAAATTTTGCGCGAGGCGAACCGTTAGCATCACACGAACTAACGTATGTCTAGCCGATCGGAAGAAGACTCCAGACATGTCGTTCCTCGCCCGGCTCAGTTTGGCGAACCGGGGGCTGGTCGCGATCGTCGCGATCGTCGTCCTGGGCTTCGGCGCCATTGCCATCCCGAAGTTGAAGCAACAGCTCATCCCCTCGATCGACTTCCCGGCCGCCTTCGTGGTCGCGTCCTACCCGGGCGTGTCGCCGGACATCGTCGAGCAGCAGGTGACCGAACCGATCGAGAGCGCGCTGCAGGGCGTGCCCGGCCTGAACGACATCACCTCCACCAGCCGCGAAGGCGTGGCCACGGTGCAGGTTTCGTTCGAGTACGGCTCGTCGATCGACGACATCACCAACAAGATGAACACGGCCCTCGCGCGCATCCGCACGCAGCTGCCGTCGACCGTCGACCCGCAGGTCATCGCGGGCTCGACCGACGACCTGCCGGCCGTGACGCTTGCCGCGTCCCGCTCGGGTGACCAGATCGCGTTCGCGCAGCAGCTCAACCAGGTCGTCGTGCCGGAGCTGCAGGGCATCGAGGGCGTACGCCAGGTCGAGGTGACCGGCGCCGAGACGCAGAACGTGCTCATCACGCTCAACCCGGCGAAGGCCTTCCCGGCCGGGGTCAACGCGCAGACGCTGACCGCCGCGCTCAAGTCGAACGGCGTGTCCTTCCCCGCCGGCACCCTGACCGAGGGCGACAAGTCCCTCGCGGTCCAGGTCGGCGGCACCCTGACCACGCTCGACGAGCTCAAGAATCTCAACGTCACGCCGACCGCGAAGCTCGGCGACGTGGCCACGGTCGAGCTCAAGACGGTCGAGGCGACCTCGATCACGCGGACCAACGGCAAGCCCAGCCTCGGCATCTCGGTCACGGCCTCGCCCGACGGCAACGCCGTGAAGATCTCCGACGCGGTCCGCGGCAAGCTCGCCGACCTCGAGAAGTCGCTCGGCGGCGACACGAAGATCACGGCGGTCTTCGACCAGGCGCCGTTCGTCAAGTCCTCCATCAAGAGCCTGTCCACCGAGGGCGCGCTCGGCCTGCTCTTCGCCGTCCTGGTGATCCTGATCTTCCTGGTGTCGCTGCGCTCGACGCTCGTCACCGCGGTGTCGATCCCGCTGTCGGTCGTCGTCGCGCTCATCGGCCTGTGGGTCGGCGACTACTCGCTCAACCTGCTCACCCTGGGCGCCCTCACCATCGCCGTCGGCCGGGTGGTCGACGACTCGATCGTGGTGCTCGAGAACATCAAACGACATCTCGAGTACGGCGAGGAGAAGGTCCACGCCATCCTCACCGGCGTTAAGGAGGTGACCGGCGCGGTCGTCGCCTCGACGCTGACCACCGTCGCCGTGTTCCTGCCGATCGGCCTCGTCGGCGGCCTGGCCGGCGAGCTGTTCCGGCCGTTCGCGGTCACCATCGCCGTGGCCCTGCTCGCGTCGCTGTTCGTGGCCCTGACCGTGGTACCGGTGCTCGCGTACTGGTTCCTGCGCCGGCCCAAGGCCCTCGGCGCCGAGGAGCGCGAGGCCGTCGAGGCCAAGGCGCTGGAGAAGGAGCGGCGCAGCCCGCTGCAGCGCGCCTACGTGCCGCTCATCTCGCTCGTCACGCGGAGCCGTCTTTCGAGGTGGGCCACCGTCGGCGTCAGCATCCTGGTGTTCATCGGCACGATGGGCCTGGCCACCATGCTGAAGACCAACTTCATCGACCAGTCCGGGCAGACCCAGTTCTCCATCTCGCAGGAGCTGCCGCTCGGCTCCAGCCTGGCCACCACCGACGCGGCGGCCAAGAAGATCGAGGACCTGCTCGGGGCGCGCAGCGACATCGAGGCGTACCAGGCCACGATCGGCGCCTCGGCCGGCTTCGGCTTCGCGGGCGCCCAGTCGGGCAACACGGCCAACTTCTCGGTCACCGCGAAGCACGGCACCGACGTCAACAAGACCATCGACGAGCTGCGCACGCAGGTCACGGCGGCCGGCACCGCCGTCGGCACGGTGAAGATCACCGCCGGCGGCGGCGACTCCGGCAACCAGCTCGAGGTCGTCGTCAAGGCCAACAGCGCCGACGACCTCGCCAAGGGCGCCGGCCTCGTCGAGCAGGCGATGAAGGGCGTCAAGGACAAGAAGACCGACAAGCTCGAGATCTCCGACGTCGAGAGCAACCTCGCCGCGAGCAACCCACGCATCGACGTGAAGGTCAAGCGCGACCAGGCCGCCAAGTACGGCCTGAGCGACGCGGCGGTCGGCGGCATCGTCTCCGCGGCCTACCGCGGCCAGACCCTCACCCAGATGACCATCGACGGCTCGCAGCGCGACCTGGTGCTGCGCTCCGGCCCGGCCCCGGCCTCGCTGGACCAGCTCAAGGCCCTGCAGATCCCGGTCGCGGGCACCCCGCCGGTCGTGCGCCTCGACCAGATCGCCGACGTCGCCCAGGACGCGGGCCCGGTCGCGATCACGCGCATCGACGGCAACCGCAGCGCCTCGGTCACCGGCCGCGCCCCGAGCGACAACCTCGGCCAGGCCTCGACCGACCTGCAGGCCGCGCTCGACGGCCTGACCCTCCCGGCCGGCGTGACCGTGTCCCTGGGCGGCGCGAGCCAGCAGCAGGCCGACACCTTCGGCCAGCTGGGCCTGGCCATGCTGGCCGCGATCGCGATCGTCTTCATCATCATGGTGGCGACGTTCCGCAGCGTGGCCCAGCCGCTGATCCTGCTGGTGTCCATCCCGTTCGCGGCGACGGGCGCGATCATCCTGCTGCTCGCCACGAACACCCCGCTGGGCCTGCCCGCCATGATCGGCGTACTCATGCTCATCGGCATCGTGGTGACCAACGCCATCGTGCTCATGGACCTGATCAACCAGTACCAGGAATCCGGAATGCACGTGCGCGAGGCGGTAATCGAGGGCGGCCGGCGCCGCCTGCGCCCGATCCTCATGACCGCGGTGGCGACGATCTGCGCCCTGCTGCCCATGGCGGTCGGCCTGACGGGGGAGGGCGGCTTCATCTCCCAGCCCCTGGCCATCGTGGTGATCGGCGGCCTGTTGAGCTCGACGCTGCTGACGCTGGTCCTGGTCCCGACCCTCTACACGATGGTCGAGTCGACCAAGGAGAAGCGCCGCCTGCGCCGCGAGGGCAAGCACGCGTCCCCGCTGACGGCCCCGGACCCGGACGGCGGCGACGAGCCGGACGGCCGCCACCGCGTGGACCCGCTGGAGCCGGCACCGTCCCTGTAACACATCTCTGAAGGGCCGGCCGCCTTTGCGCGGCCGGCCTTTCGCTGTGTAATACCGCGACTACTCGACCCCAGATCAACTTGGTGGGGGTGTGTAGCGTGGGGTTTGAGCGGAACGGCCCCGCGGCACGTGCCCCGCCTTTCGCCAACCGGGACGCGCAACGGGGTCTTGCGGAACGGCCACAACGAGTCGACGACGGCCGCACACGCCCGCGCGCGACCACGGGGGCAAGCCTGCCTTTTGCGCGCCGCCTACGGTCACACGGCTCGGGCCGGGCGTGTGGTGCCACGGTTCAGACCTCGACCTGCGGCGCCATGGCTTGGGCCGTGGCTTTGAGTTGGGGTGTGTAGCGCTCCGGCTCGGGCTGCGGTGCGCGTGGCTTGAGTTGGGGTGTGTAGCGCTCCGGCTCGGGCTGCGGTGCGCGTGGCTTGAGTTGGGGTGTGCAGCGCTCCGGCTCCGGCTGCGGTGCCGCGGCTTGAGTTGGGGCGTGCGGCGCCGAGGATTTGGCCGGGGCTCGTGGCGTCACGGTTCTAGCTGGACGTGCGGTGCCACGGCTGGGGCGTGCGACGTCACGGCTTCGGCTGAGACATGCGGCGCCGCGGTACGGCCTTGATGAGCACGTGGCGCGGGCGGGCTTGAGCCTGGTTTTCGCCGCCGACTTCCCGGCCCAGCCCACGGCGGGTGCTTCGGCGCCGGCCTTCGGGCCCGGCCACGGTCTTGCCGGTCGGGCGGTCCTCGGGGCTGGTGACCGCTCGCGGCTTCGGCGTCGTGCGGCGGGTTGAGCTTCGGGCGGCGGCCAAGGTTCGGGCTGGTGAGGGCCTTCCGCTTCGACCTTGAGTGGCCGGATGATCTCGGAGGCGTTGACGGTCCTCGGCTGCGGTGACGACCCTTCGGGCGCTGCCATGGCATTGGCCGCGCCCGAACGATTTCGAAGTGGCGTCCCTCCGCCGGCTTGCGTGAGCCGGCGGAGGGACGCCGTGACCTTTGAAGCTCGCGGCGGTCCTGGAATGCCCGCCCCCTGTTCCGAGCTGCGCGAATTCGGCCGACTGGGGATGCCCCCGAAACCGGTAAATCCGGATAAATGCGCAAAAATCGTAACCGGAGAACCGAGCAAGAGCGTTGAGCGGCGCGAATGGGCGCCGAAGCACAACAGGCTTGCGTAAACAGGTTTGTCACGTAAAGTTGTTTACCATGACCCCCGTCGATGACGATGCGCCACCCGCTTCGGCGGCTGAATCGCTCGCGCTCATTCGTCAGGAGCAGGCCAAGGCCGCCCGCGTCGTCGGGCTCAACCCGCTGCTCTACTACGTGCCGTGGGGGCTGGCCTGGTTCATCGGGTTCGGGCTGCTCTTCCTGCGGTACGGCCCCGACGGCAAGGTGTTCGTCGACCTCCCGGCCTGGCTCCCCCTCGCCAGCCTCTTCGTGCTCATGGCCCTCGCGATGCTCAGCACGATCCTGGTCAGCGCGATCCGCGGCCGGAGCCTCGAAGGGCGCTCGTCGTGGCAGGGCTCGGCGTACGGGTTCGCGTGGTTCTTCGCGTTCGCCGGCGTCGGGACCACGATGAGCCACTTCGCGAAGCTGCTGCCCGAGGCCGAGCGCGGCCTGCTCTGGGCGACCGCGTCGGTGGGGCTCGTCGGCGCGATGTACATGTGCGGCGCCGCGATCTGGCTCTCCCGCGACATGTTCATCTTCGGGGCGTGGCTCACGCTCATCAACATCGCCGGCGTGCTCGCCGGGGCCGGCTGGCACTCGCTGATCATCTCGCTGGGCGGGGGCGGCGGGCTGATCCTGCTCGGGCTGCTGTTCCAGTTCCGGGGCAAACGTGCCTGAGCTCGACCCGGTGATCCACGTGCAGGCGCGCCTGCGCATCATGGCCGCGCTGTCGAGCCTCGGCGACGGCGACCGGATGACGTTCCCGAGGCTGCAGCAGGTCCTCGACATGACCGCGGGCAATTTGTCGGTACACCTGACGAAGCTCGAACAGGCCGGCTACGTCGAGGTCGTCAAGTCGTTCCGCGGCCGCACCCCGACCACCTCCGCGGGCCTGACCAACCGCGGCCGCGTCGCGTTCGACGACTACACCGCCGCGTTACGAGCGCTGATCGACCCCCCGAAGACGACAGAGGAGCCGTAATGCTCGCCCGTGCCATAGAGGTCAGCCGCCGCTACGGCGACACCCTCGCCCTCGACCGCGTGTCCCTCGACATCCCGCAGGGCGGCGTGGTCGGCCTGCTCGGCCCCAACGGCGCCGGCAAGTCGACGCTCATCAACCTGCTCGTCGGGCTGCGCCGGCCCAGCGCCGGCTCGGTCGAGCTCTTCGGCGGCGACCCGCGCCGGCCCGAGAACCGCCGCCGCATCGGCGTGACGCCGCAGGAGACCGGGCTGCCCTCGACCCTGCGGGTCCGTGAATGCGTGGAGTTCGTGGCGCGGCATTTTCCGGATTCGGTACCGACGGCAGAGCTCCTCTCCCGCTTCGGCCTCACCGATGTGGCGAAGCGGCAGACGGGCGGCCTGTCGGGCGGGCAGAAGCGCCGGCTCGCCGTCGCCCTGGCCTTCGCCGGGCGCCCGGGCCTGGTGTTCCTGGACGAGCCGACGACCGGCCTCGACGTGCAGGCGCGCCGCGACCTGTGGAACGCGATCCGCGAGTTCACCGAGGCCGGCAACGGCACGGTGGTGCTCACCAGCCACTACCTCGAGGAGATCGAGGCCCTCGCCGACCGGGTCGTGGTCGTCGGTCACGGCCGCATCCTCGCCGACGACACCGTCGCCGCGATCCGTTCCATGGTCGGCATCCACCGGGTCAGCGTCAGCGCCGCCGACCTGCCCGACCTGCCCGGCGTCGTCGGCGTCGAACAGGCCGACGGCCGCACCTCCCTGCTCACCCCCGACGCCGACCAGCTCGTGCGCGACCTGGTGCACGCCGGGGTGCCCTTCCACGGCCTGCAGGTGCAACCGACCACGCTGGAAGAGGCGTTCCTGACCCTGACGAGCACCGGACGGTAGACGCGATGAGCTCCCTGGCCCTCACCCACGCCCGCTTCCGAATCCTCGAGACCATCCGCATCCCGATCGCCGTGGTCGGCGGCGCCTTCTTCCCGGCCGCGTCGATGCTGTTCTTCGTCGTACCCTTCGCCGGCGACAACCCCGAGGGCGCCACGTTCGCGACCGCCTCGATGGTCCTGTTCGCGGTCATGACGAGCTCGTTGTTCACGTACGGCGTCGGCGTCGCCGAGGACCGCGCGCAGCCCTGGGACCCGTTCACGCGCACCCTCCCGGCCGGCCCGGCGGCCGCGTTCGCCGGGCGCATCCTGTCCGGCCTGACCTTCATGGCCATCTCGCTGGTGCCGGTCGTCATCATCGGCTGGCTGTTCACCGCGGCCACCGCGACCGCGCCGGGCCTGCTGCTCGCCCTCGGCGCCGTGGTCCTCGGCGCCCTGCCGTTCACGTTCATGGGCCTCGCCATCGGCTACGCGCTGCCGATGAAGGCCGCCCTCGCCGTCGCCCAGATCATCTTCTTCCCGCTCGCGTTCGGCGGCGGCCTGCTCTCGGCGCCGAACGACGCGCCCGGCTTCGTCGAGACCATCGCCCCGTACCTGCCCACACGCGGCGCGGTCGAGCTGCTCTGGGCCGCGGTCGGCGACTTCCGCGTGTCGACGACCGCGATGGTGTCCCTGGCCGCCTGGACGCTCGCGATGGCGGCCCTGGCCGCCTGGGCCTTCCGCCGCGACGAGGGCGCCCGCTTCAGCTGACGGGGGAGGCGGGCTCGCGGGAGAGGAGCTCGAGCAGGTGGCGTACCACCGGCTCGGGCTCTTCTTCGGCCATGAAGTGCCCGGCGTTCACGGTGTGGTGGCTCAGGTCCTCGGCCCACGCGCCCCAGCGCGCCTTCGCGTCGAAGCCCATCGCGGCGCCCCAGTCCTGCTGCAGCACCGTCACCGGCATGCGCAGGCGGCGACCCGCGGCGCGGTCGGCCTCGTCGTGCTCGACGTCGACCGTGGCGGTCGCGCGGTAGTCGGCGACGATGGACGGGACGGCGTCGCGGGAGGCTTCGAGGTACCGCTGCCGGATCGCCGCCGGCAGGGAACCGTTGCCCCACAGGTCGAGGAAGTGCCCGAAGAACGCGTCGGGCGCCCCGGCGATGAGCCGCTCGGGCAGCGGGGCCGGGGCCGCCATCAGGTACAGGTGGAAGCCGACGATGCCGGCCGTGCCGCGCAGCACCTCCCAGGAGTCAAGCGTCGGCAGCACGTCGAGCAGCGCCAGGTGCGTGATGCGCGACGGGTGGTCGAGGCCGGCCCGGATCGCGACGAGGGCGCCGCGGTCGTGCCCGGCGAGCGCGAACCGCTCGTGGCCGAGCGCCCCGGCGAGCGCGACGACGTCCTGCGCCATGACGCGCTTGGCGTAGGCGGCGGTACCTTCGGGCTTGTCGCTGTCGCCGTACCCGCGCAGGTCCGGGCAGATGACCAGGTGCCCGGCGGCCGCGAGGGCCGGTGCCACGTGCCGCCACATGAGGTGCGTCTGCGGGAAGCCGTGCAGCAGGACGACGGGTCGCCCCTCGCCGCAGACGGCGACGTTGAGCGAGACGGCGGGCGCGACTTCGACGCGACGGTACGAGAATTCCATGCCGCCACCGTGCACCCCCCGGATCAGCAGCCGATCAGCGGCGAATAATCGAGCGGTGACCTCGTTCCGCGTCCTGGGCCCGCTCGAGGCCTGGGATCCGGATCCGGTACCGCTCAAGGGCCCCCGCCACCGCACGATCCTCGCCCGCCTGCTCATCGCCCGCGGCCGCGTCGTGCCCGTGGGGGTGCTCGCCGACGACGTGTGGTCGGGTACGCCGCCGCCGGGCGCCCTGGCCGCGCTCCGCACGTTCGTCGCCGACCTGCGCCGCGCCCTCGAGCCCGGCCGCGCGCCCCGCACGCCGCCGCGCCTGCTGGTGACGGCCCCGCCCGGGTACGCCCTGCGCGCCACCGACGTCGACGCCTGGCGCTTCGAGGAGGCGTTGAACACGCCGACGCTCGCCGCCCTCGACGAGGCCCTGGCGCTGTGGCGCGGGCCGGCCTATGCGGAGTGGTCGGCGGAGCCGTGGGCGCGGGCGGAGAGCGAGCGCCTGGACGAGCTGCACCAGCTGGCGTCGGAGCGCCGGGCCGCGGCCCTGCTGGACGCGGGCCGCGCCGCCGAGGCCGCCTCCGACCTGCGCTCGTTCGTCGCGGCCCACCCGCTGCGCGAGGAGTCCTGGCGCCTGCTGGCCCTGGCCCTGTACCGCTCCGGCCGCCAGGGTGACGCCCTGGCCGCCCTGCGCGAGGCCCGCGCGAAGCTGGCCGCGGAGCTCGGCGTCGACCCGGGCCCGGCGCTGCGCACCCTGGAGACGGACATCCTGCGGCAGTCGGAGCGGCTGGTCGTCGCCGAGCCGTCCGGGCGCCTCTTCGGGCGGGACGACGAGCTCGCCCGGCTGCGCGGCAACGCGTCGGCCGTCGCGATCGTCGAGGGGGAGGCGGGCGCGGGCAAGAGCGCGCTCGCCGAGGCGTTCGCGCGGGAGCGGGAGGCGGGCGGCTGGACGGTGCGGTGGGGGCGGGCCGGCGAGCACGACGGCGCCCCCGGCACGTGGCCGTGGACCGACCTGCGCACCGCCGGCGAGGAGCTCGGCCCGGCCCCGGTGCTGCTCGTCGCCGAGGACGTGCACCGGGCCGACAAGGACGTGGCGGACGTGCTGGCCGCGCTGCCCGGGCGCGTGCACCTCCTCGCGACCGCGCGCGACGCCGACCCGGGCCCGCAGTACACGGCGCTGCTGGCCCGCCTCGCCCGCGCCGAGCCGCTGCGCATCCGCCTCGGCGGCCTCGACGAGCGGGCGACGGCGGCCCTGGCGGGCGAGGTCGTGGGGCGGGCGGTGGAAGCTCAGGACGTACACCTGCTGCGGGAACGCACCGGGGGCAATCCGTTCTTCGTGCGCGAGCTCGCCCGCCTGCTCGCCACCGACGGCCCGGCCGCGCTGCGCACGGTGCCGCCGGGGGTCCGCGACGTGATCCGCCACCGCCTGGCGCAGCTGCCGGAGCCGGCGCGGACGGTACTGCGTCAGGCCTCCGTCCTCGGCCGCGACATCGACCCCGAGCTGCTCGCGGCCCTGGCCGGCGCCGACGTGCTCGACGCCCTGGAGGAGGCGACGCGCGCCGGCTTCCTGACCGACGGCACGCGGTTCGCGCACGTGCTGGTGCGCGACACCGTGTACGGGGACCTGTCCGCGCCGCGCCGCGCGGCCTGGCATCTCGCCGCGGGGGAGGCGGCCGAGCGGGTGTCCCCGGACGACGCGGAGACGCTGGCGTACCACTTCACGGCGGCGGCGACGCGAACCGCGAAGGCCCGGGCGGCCCGGTACTCGGCCCTGGCCGCGACCCGCGCCGAGCGCCGCAACAACCCGCACGAGGCGGCCCGCCTGTGGCGGCAGGCGCTGGCCCACGACGGCGGCTCGGTCGCGGCGCTGCTGGGCCTGAGCCGTTCGCTGGCGGTCATCGGCCACCTGGCCGAGTCGCGGCGCCTGCGGGCCGCGGCGCTGTCGATGGGGGAGCTGGGCGCGTTCGACGTACCGGCGATCTGGCCCCGCAACGACGACGAGGCCCTGTCCGCCACGATCGCCGCGGCCGCGACGAAGGCCCTGACCGGCGCGACGGGCCCGGCCCGGTCGCGCCTGCTGACCGCGCTGGCCATGGAGCTGCGCGGCACCCGGGACGGCCGCGGCGCGGAGGCGGCGGACGAGGCCTACGCCCTGGCCGGCGACGACCCGATGCTGCGCGCCCTGGCCCTCAACGCCCGCTTCCTGCACGCGTTCCCGAGCCCCGGCCGGGCCGCCTTGCGCCGGTCGATCGCCGAGGAGTTGCTGGCCGTGTCGTCCGCCCACGGCCTGGCGACGTTCGAGGTGCTGGGCCACCTGATCGCCCTGCAGTCGGCGTGCGCCCTCGACGATCCGGACCGCGCCGACGCCCACGCGGCCGCGGCCGACGCCCTGTCCGCGGCGCACGCCCTGCCCGTCGTGGCCGTCTTCACGCGGTGGTACGCCGCGCTGCGCCTGGCCGCGGCCGGGGAGGCCGACGAGGCCGAGCGGGCGTACCGGGCCGCGGACGCCGACCTCGCCCGCGCCCAGATGCCGGGCATGCACGAGGGCCTCCTGGGCCTGGCGCTGCTCTCGATCGGCCGCCGGACCGAGGCCGACGACCTGGGCCCGTACGAACCGTGGGCCCGCCCGCTGCTCCTCCTGCGCGCCGGCCGCCCCGGCGAGGCCCGCGCGGCCCTGCGCGCCCTGCCCCCGTCACCGCACGACCTGCTGTGGGAGGCGCGGCTGAGCCTGGCCGCCCGGGCCGCGATCGCCCTGGCCGACGGCGAGTCCCACGCGCGCCTGGCGGCGCAGCTGCGCCCGGCCGCGCACGAGCACGCGGCCGGCAGCGGGGTGCTGACCCTCGGCCCGGTCGCCGCGTACCTCTGACATCATCGGCCCATGGGAGCATCGGGCTGGGACTATCTCGTCCCCTTCGCCGGCAGCGTGGCCACCACCCTCGAACGGCTTCGCGCCGACGTGTTCGCCGCGGGCGACTACTACACCCCGCGCGGCGAGGACCATCCGAAGCCGGCGACCGAGGAAGAGCTGTGGTCGGACGAGTGGGTCCAGGAGAGCATGACGCACTCGATCCTGGACGTCTTCGAGGTCGGCTCCGGCGACCCGACCGGCTTCGAGGCCCTGGGCAAGACCTTCGAGGTGACCGAGGCCGAGTGCGAGCGGATCTTCGGCACGCCCCGCGCGACGCCGGCCGACCTCGCCCGCGGCTTCGACGCCCTCGAGCCGCTGCTCACGATGCGGGGCGTCGGACGCCACGTGGTCGGCTACGCCGACGGCCGGCCCGACCAGGTTCTGTTCTTCGGCTACTCCGGCGACTGAGCGGGTGACGCGATGACCGTGCATGACCTGGCGGGGCGGCTGCCCGGCATCGAGGAGCTCCGCGCGCACTGCCGCGCCCTCGCGACGCTCGACGCGATCCTCTGCCCCGAGTGGGAGTCCCGGCTGTACTCGTTCGACTCGCGCTGGTCGCCCGGCGAGGAGGTGGCCTCGATGCGCGACGGCTCCGGGAACGACTGGTTCATCGCGTTCGGGCGCGGCGGGGCGTTCATGCGCGGGTTTGACCACGAGTCGGCGATGGCGGGCCGGCTCCGGCCCGGGGTCGCCGACGCGGTACCGGCCGTGTTCACCGGGTTCGTGCACGAGCCCGCGTTCGGCTTCCACGACGGCGGCCTCCGCGCCACGTTCTGCCTGTGGCGCGAGACCGCCGACGACCGCTGGCGGGCCGGCGCCGTCGACTTCCCGCCGGGCGCGGACCCCGACGGCTCGGGGCACCTGTGCGAGCTGCTCGTCGACCGCACGCCCGAGGCGTACCGGCGCTACGCCGAGGACTACTTCGAGGTCGACGCCGACCTGTCCGCGATCCGGCGGGTGTACGCGCACGAGCCCCTCACCGCCGGCCTCGTGCGCGCGCTCAACCCCGAGCTGACCGTCGCGGACCTCGAGGCGGACGTGGCCGAGATCGGGTACCGCTAAGCAGGCTCTTCACCCCCGGGTGGCGTGAGCAGCATCACGCGGTCGGCCGGGTGGACGGTTTCGAACTCCTCGGTGCGCACCACGAGCAGCGGCACGCCCTCCAGCAGGTTCAGGCTGCGGCGCTCGTCCGACGTAGGCATCCGCGCGGTGATCTGGGCCGACGGCGGCGCCGGGAGCTGTTCGACCGGCCCCGTCTTGCGCACCACCGAGCGGCGCCCGCGCTCCGTGGCGATAACGCCCTCGCTGCGCAGGACCGCCATCGCGTCGCGCACCACGTCGCGGCTCACCTTGTACTGCAGCGAGATTACGCTCTCGCTCGGCAGCTCCATCCCCGGCCGGAGCTCGCCGCCCTTGATCCGGTCCAGCAGCGCGTCGGCGAGCTGTCGGTACAACGCAAGCGCGGAACGGCGATCGAGCATGGCGAGGACCGTATCACCCACATGGCCATGTGGCCACATACGACCGTGCCAAGGTGTAGACGGCGCAGGCTTGAGCCCCCGAGGTCGGTTGGGTGGTCGGTCCGAAAGTCTCGCGCCGGCTACGGCTTGTGCGGGCAGCGGCGGATCGACACCAGGCGCGCCGGGCGGATCACCGGCTGCTTCGACGAGGCCGGCGCCGTCGTGCCCGCCGTGACGCCCGCGACCGCGGCCAGGTGCGACGACAGCGCCGCGTGCAGCAGGGTCGGCGACGACGCCGGGTTCGGGGCGGCCGTCGACGGGTTCGCGCGGCGGTTCAGCGGCTGGTACGTGCGCTGCTGCGGCACGCGCGGCCGGGCCGGGGCCGGGCGGGCGGCGGCCGGCATCGGCCGCCGCGGGGCTCCGGTGGGGGGTGCGGCGGGGCGAAGGCTCGGCGTCGTCCTTCTCCGGGCGCGTCACGATGAACGCCACGACCGCCGCCACGAGGGCGGGGACGAGGTAGAGAAGGGCTCCGGCGTACTGCTCGGCCACGGCGGCTACTCCCAACGGCCGCACACGTCTGACCTGCGCACCGCTACGGATTCCGCCGCACCCGCCGTGTCATCCGGTCGGGTCTTGCGGCAAGTCCGGGCGGGGTGCGGCTGTGGTGCAAACCTCGCGGTACCACTCGTAGGAGCGCCGCGGCGTCCGCTGCTGGGTGTCGAAGTCGACGTGGACGAGGCCGAAGCGCTGGTGGTACCCCTCCGCCCACTCGAAGTTGTCCATCAGCGACCAGGTGCAGTAGCCGTGCACCTCGACCCCGGCGTCCATCGCGGCGCGCACGGCACGCAGGTCGCCGGCGATGTAGTCGATGCGGAACTGGTCGTCGAGGCCGGGCCAGGAGCAGCCGCTCTCGGTGATCCACACCGGCGGGAGGCGGTCGCCGTAGCGGTCCTTGAGGCCGACGAGCAGCTCGCGCAGGCCGTCGGGGACCACGGGCCAGTCGAAGGCGGTGCGCGGGTACCCGTCGATCTCGAGCCGTGCGAAGGGCAGCGGGTCGCCCTCGGGCGGGGCGGCGATCAGCGACGGGTTGTAGTAGTTCACGCCCAGCGCCTGGATCGGCTGGGAGATCACCTCGAGGTCGCCCTCCATCACGATGGAGTCGACGTCGGCGGTGGTGAGGAACTCGTAGCCGGGCGGGTACTCGCCGAGCAGGATCGGGTCGGTGAACAGGTGGTTCTGCACCAGGTCGTAGATCGCCGCGGCGGTCTGGTCGGCCTCCGAGTCGCTCTTGGGCCACACCGGCGAATGGTTGTTGGCCAGCGTGACCGGGGCGTTCGAGGTGCGGCGCAGCGCCGAGACGGCCAGGCCATGGGCCAGGAGCAGATGGTGTACCACCGGAAGCTGGTCGCTCTGCAGTTGCAGCCCGGGCGCGTGCACCCCCTGGACGTGCCCGAGCGCGAAGTGGATGTACGGCTCGTTCAGGGTGATCCACAGCTTGACCCGGTCGCCGAGGCGCTCGCCGAGCAGCTCCGCGTACTCCCCGAAGCGCATCGCCGTGTCCCGGTTGGCCCAGCCGCCCTGGTCCTGCAGCGCCTGCGGCAGGTCCCAGTGGAACAGCGTGACGAGCGGGTCGATGTCGCGGGCGAGCAGGCCGTCGACGAGCCGCTCGTAGAAGTCGAGGCCGGCCGGGTTGGCGGGCCCGCTGCCGGTCGGCTGGACCCGGGACCAGGCCACCGAGAACCGGTAGGCGCCGGCGCCCAGACCCGCGATCAGGTCGAGGTCGGCCTCCCACCGGTGGTAGTGGTCGCAGGCCACGTCGCCGGTCTGCCCGTCGCGGGTGGTGCCGGCGGTGTGGGCGAAGGTGTCCCAGATGGACGGTCCGCGCCCGTCCTCGGCGACGGCGCCCTCGATCTGGTACGCGGCGGTGGACACTCCGAAGCGGAAGCCCGGCGGGAACGGCGGAAGATCCGGCATAGGGCGCACGCTACCGCGTCGAGGCAAGATTGACCCATGGCACATGACATTCCAGCCGTCGAGCTGGCGCCGGGGGTGAACCTGCCGACGATCGGGTTCGGCACTTGGCAGATCACCGGCCGTTCCGCGTACGAGTCGGCCCGCGCGGCGCTCGACGCCGGTTACCGGCACATCGACACGGCGACCATGTACGGCAACGAGGAGGAGATCGGCCGGGCGCTGCGCGACAGCGGCCTGGACCGCTCCGACGTCTTCATCACCACGAAGCTGCCGCCGTCCCACGCGGGCCGCGAGCGGCAGACCCTCGACGCGAGCCTCAAGGCGCTCGGCGTGGACTTCGTCGACCTGTGGCTCATCCACTGGCCGCCGGCGCGCGGCAAGTCGCTGCCGACCTGGATCTCGTTCCTGGAGCAGCGCGACGCCGGGCGCATCCGCTCGGCCGGCGTCAGCAACTACGACACCGCGCTCGTCGACGAGCTGACCAAGGAGACGGGCGAGACGCCGGTCGTGAACCAGGTCGCCTGGAGCCCGGGCCAGCACGAGCCGCAGTTCCTCGACGACATGCGGGCGCGGCGGGTCGTCGTGGAGGGGTACAGCTCCCTGAAGAACACGCCCCTGAACGACCCGGCGCTGGTCGGGATCGCCGAGCGGCACGGCGTGACCGTGCCGCAGGTGGTGCTGCGCTGGCAGCTGCACCACGACATCGTCGTCATCCCGAAGTCCACCCGCCCCGAGCGGATGCGCGAGAACCTCTCGGTGCTGGACTTCGAGCTGACGAGCGAGGAGATCGAGGCCGTCAGCTCCGTGTGACCGACCGGTCGATCCGCGCCCGCCAGCCCCGCTCCCGGGGCTTGCGGCGCAGCTTGGCCAGGGCCGCGACCGCACCGGCGGCGAGCTCCTCGAAGTCGAAGCCGGTGCGGTGCGTGCCCTTCTGGATGACGAACGCCATCCCGGCGGAGTTGCTCACCGCCCACCCGGGGCGGGTGCCGAGGCGGTGGGCGGCGTTGGCGCCGTACGCCGTGACGAGGCGGATGTCGAACGGGTACCGCACCTCGCCGCCCTCGCGGGTCACCACGATCCGGGCCTGGGCGAGGGTGTCGTCGCGGTTGAACAGGGCCCGCCACCACTCGGTGCGGGGCGCCTCGACGACGACCTCGACGCCCTGCCCGTGCTCGCCCGGGTCCCGTGCCTCGGCGACGAGCCGGACCAGGTCCACGACCCGGTCCGGCCGCGATCGCCGGAACGGCACCCAACTGTCCACGGCGCCAATATAGGGACTTCCGCGCGGTTATGGCGTCGGCGGCGGCGGGTCGAGCACCACGGTCAGCGTCGCGAACGCCGACTTGTTGCCGATGGCGTCGAAGGCCCGCACCTTGAGCCCGAACACGGTCTGCCCGGCCGGGCGGGGCTCGACGTACGTCGTCGCGGTCACGTTGCCGGACCAGTCGGGCCCGTGGAAGACCTGGTACCCGGCCACCCCCACGTTGTCCGTCGACGCCGTCCAGGTCCACGTCACCTGGGTCGCCGAGATGGAGATCCGCAGGTCGGTGGGGACCGTCGGCGAGCGGTAGTCCGAGTTCGGCCCCGGGTCGATGGCGACCGACAGCGACCGCGGCTCGGAGCGGTTCCCGGCGCCGTCGAAGGCGACGATCGAGAAGGTGAAAGAGCCGAAGCCCAGCGGCGGTACCGTCAGCGCCGTGTTGCTCGTCGCGCCGTAGTGGTCGCCGTTGACGTAGACGTCGTACCCGGCCACGGCCACGTTGTCGGTCGAGGCCCCCCACCGGATCGTCGCCGAGCCCGGCGACAGGCTCGGCGGCACGCTCGGCGCGACCGTGTCGGGGGTCCCGCCGGGCGTGATGACGGCGTACGGCGACGCGTTCCCGGCCGCGTCGAGCGCCCGCACCCGGTACGTGATGATCATCGGCGGCGGCATGCCCATCGTGTACTCGGTGCCGGACACCGTGGCCACCAGGTTCGCGCCGCTGTACACCTCGTAGCCCTTGACGCCCACGTCGTCGGTGGACGCGTCCCAGCGCAGCGTGAACGCCGTCGTGCCGACGACGGCGCGCAGGTTCCCGGGCGTCGTCGGCGGCCGGATGTCCGCGGTCGCGGTGACCCCGGTGCAGGAGGCCCCGTTCAGGGAGCAGTTGAGCGGCCCGCCGGTGCCCTGCGCGAGCCACCCGAACCAGGTGTTGCCGCCCGGGGCGACGGTCGCGTTCCAGGACGCCCCGACCGCCACGTAGTGGTCGCCGGTGTGCGTGACGGTGGCGCCCCAGGCATTGGCGAGCGTCGTACCGCTCGGAAGGTCGAACTCGACCCGCCAGGTCAGCGGCGCCGAGGTGCCGTTGTCGATGGTGTACTGCCCCGTGTACCCGGTCGACCAGGAGCTCTGCTTCGTGAACGTGGCGGTGGCCGCACCGGGAACGGCGGCCCGGGCGGGTGCCGCGGCAATCGCGACGCCGACAGCGGCGGCGGCGAACGCCACCAGAAAACGATTCATGTCAATAACTATTGGAGATGACCTGCTCCGGCTCAATGAGGAACACGATTCGGTCCTCGCGCAACGGGTAGGGCCCGCCGGTGTATTTGTACGCGATTCGATCAATGATCTCCCAGGCCGCGTCCCCGTCGACGGTCGCCACGACCCGCCCCCGGATCAGCTCGGTCGAGTTGGGCCGCCCCCGCTCGGTGATGGAAAGTGCCACGCGCGGATCCCGCGCGAGATTGCGAGCCTTACGCGACCGCGGCGACGTGAGCACCGCGATCTTGTCCCCTTCCCACCCCACCCATACGGGCACCGAGTGCGGCGACCCGTCGGGCAGCACGGTGGCGATGTGGGCGATGTTCACGTCGTCGACGAGGCTCATGTGACACACGCTCCCTGGAGTAGGTCTCTTTAGGGAACTTATCAACTAGACTTGGCACATGCAACGCACCCAGTTCTCGGAGATGGCCTGCTCGATCGCCCGCACCCTGGACGTGATCGGCGAGCCCTGGTCCCCGCTGGTCCTGCGCGACGTGTACATGGGGATCAACCGCTTCGACCAGCTGCAGGCCGACCTGGGCATCTCGCGCAAGGTGCTGGCCCAGCGCCTGACGTGGCTGGTGGAGCAGGACGTCCTGGAGCGCCGGGCCTACTCGGACCGCCCGCCCCGCCACGAGTACGTGCTGACGGCGAAGGGCCTGGAGCTGTGCGACCTGCTGATGGCGATGGTGCGCTGGGGCGACCGCTGGACCGCGGGCGAGGCGGGCCCCCCGGTGCTGTACCGCCACCGAACCTGCGGCGAGATCGCCCACGCGGAGCCGACCTGCTCAGCCTGCGGCAAGCCCATGCACGCCACGGACGTGGACGTCCTACCGGGCCCGGGCGCCGCCGTCTAGGTCCGTGACGGCTCAGCACCCTCACGGCCGGGCCGCCGCACCGGCGCCGGCCTCCACAGACCCTCCACATCACCGTGCCCGGGCGCGCGCCTGCCCGGCGGTCGAGGTACCGGCCGGGCAGGCGTGGTTGACGGGTTGTCAGCGGTTCTTGCTGGTCGGCTTGCCGTTCGGCGCTTCCTCGTCCGGCGCGCCCGTCGGCTTGTCGGTCGTCTTGACGTGCTTCTCGGTCGGGGACCGGTCCACGTCGGCGGCGGGCGGTGCCGTGACCGTGACCGGGGTGCCGAAGTCGCCGAACTCCATAACTTCGCGTCGGTCGCTCGTGTCGAAATCGATCTGGAGCCGCCGGACCCGGCCCTGGTCGTCCACGTCCACGGCCCCGGTGAAGGTCTGGGACCGGCCTTCCGGCTGCTTGGCCTCGGCCTTGTCCACCACCACGAACGTGAACCGCTTCCCCGTCCACCCGTCACCGGAGGCGGAGCCGGCCTCCCGGACGTCCGTGGCGGAGCGCAGCCGCCGCAGCAGCGCCTGGGTGTCCAAGGGGAAGAGCTTGACCAGGGCGACGGCCACCGGCGCGGTGTCGAGGCCGCTGTGGGGGTAGGCCGTCCAGGTCGTCGCGCCCTGCTCCCGGACGTACATCAGGTCGCCGATGAACCGGGTCTCCCGGTCCTCCCCGGTCACCGTGATGACGCCCACGCGCTGGGCGGGATCGAAAGCTCCCTCGAAGGCCTTTCCATCGCCGCCGGTACCGTGAAGCCGGTAGCTCTGCTTGTCGATGTTCTCGACCGCGGCGGCCACCTGGGCCTGGGCCGACGGCTCGCCCAGCGGCAAGGCCAGCAGGAGCACACTCACGATCGCGGCGGCCGCGACCCCCAGCGCGACGAGCGGGACCAGCGCCCGGGCCGGCCCCCGCCGCCGCACGGCCGGCAACCCGGCGACCAGGTCCAGGCCCGGCGGGCGGTCTTCGGTGGCTCGCAGGAGCAGTGCGCGAACTTCGTGCTGACTCATCGGCGTCTCCTCGTATCGTTCTGTCACCGGACTCCACTCCCTTCGGCCTCGGACCGGTTGACCGCCGTACCCGGCGGGATCAGCTTCCGCATCGCCTGCAGACCGCGGTGCGTGTGGGTCTTCACGGTCCCCACCGAGCAGCCCATGAGCGATGCGACATCGGTCTCCGGCAGGTCCTCGAAGTACCGCAGCACCAGCGCCGTGCGCTGCCGGCCGGGCAGCCGCGCGAGCGCCCGCCGGACGTCCTCGGCCATAGCGCCGGCCTCCCCGAGGTCACCGGGCCCGGGCGGGTCCGGCAGGTCGGCGCGCGGAACCTCACGACGCCACCGGGCCCGCCACCAGGACCGGTAGGTGTTGACGAGGATGCGGCGCAGGTACGCGTCGGGCGCGCTGGCGGTGTCCAGGCGATGCCACACCCGGTACAGCTTGCTCAGGCAGGACTGCACCAGGTCCTCGGCTGTGTGCCAGTCCCCGGTGAGCAGGACTGCCGTTCTCAGGTGGTGGTCGCCCCGCCGCCGCACGAAGTCGACGAAATCCTCGTCCATCGGGTCACCTCTCGTCGATGAAACCACCCCTGACACTCCCTGAGTGCCGGGCGAGGTTGACCACCGAACTACGGCAGTGACACGTGTCGAGGCCGCGATGGCCAGAGCGCGCCCGCGCCGGCAGCGTCTGAGGAGTGGGCTGCGTCCGGTTTCGCACCGTCCTCAGGCGTGCGTGGCGGTTGCCGTAAGCGTTGCCGTACGGACGCTGGCCACGTCGCGCGCACCGCCTGGCCGAGGCGCTGGTCATGGCCGCCGAAAGTCGCCCGCCGTTCCGGGCGGGGGGATTCGCCGCCGTTCCTGGAGCGCGTAGCACACATTTCCATCGTCGGGGCCACCTCAATGGAGCGGTTCTGCCGCGGGCGGTCAGACCGTTCCGGCCGGTGCAGCCCGGCGACTACCCTTGTTTGGAAGGGGGTGATCTCGATGCCCAGATTCCTCATCGAGGCGACTTACACGCTCGACGGACTCCGCGGACTCATGCAGGATGGTGGCAGCGGGCGGGTCGAAGCGGTCGGCAAGATGGCCGAAAGTGTCGGCGGCCACCTTGAATCGTTCGACTTCACATTCGGCGAGCAAGACACGCATGTGATTTGCGAACTGCCCGACAACAAGTCCGCCGCCGCCGTCGCTTTCGCGATCGGCGCATCCGGTGGAGCTACCACCAGGACCGTGGTGCTGCTCAGCCCTACAGAGGTCGACCAAGCGGTTCGGCAGGCTGTCGAATACCGCGCGCCTGGCGCCTGATCGGGCGATGAGCCTCTACGGGCGTCCTGGGCCGCGGTCAGCCAGGACATGAGCGCCGACTACGACCCGGCGGTCGCCGACGACATGCTCACCGTGAT
>NZ_JBEZDS010000003.1:0-27886 GCF_040648435.1 Dactylosporangium sp. NPDC049140
GCAGGCCTCGGCTCGGGCGGCGCCGACCTTCGTGCGCTCCGGTGATCCGGCCGTGCCGTCGCAGGCTCCGGCCGTGCCGTCGCAGCCTCCGGCCGTGCCGTCGCAGCCTCCGGCCGTGCCGTCGCAGCCTCCGGCCGTGCCGTCGCAGGCTCCCGCCGTGCCGCCGGCGCCGATGTGGCCCGAGACGCCGCCCGACGCGATTCCACCGCATTCCGCCGCCGATTGATTTGACCGTCCGGGCGGCGGCGGGAGTTCCGTCGTGAACGTTTCACCCCGAAATGTTTTCGACTCCGTGCCCACTCTTTGATGCCGCTTAAGTCTTGGCACAACCCGTCACAAGCATTGACTCCCGGCAATACGGCCGACCAGGGTTACGAAAAGGATTTCGTCAATGCCCTGTGAAGGGAGCCCCAACCCATGCCCAGATCCGGACCCACACGGATCATCGTCGCCGCGGCCGCCGCCATCGGCCTCGTCGTCACCGGGGTCTACGCCGCCGGCAGCGCGTTCGCCGGCGACCGGACCAGTCAGACCGCCGACCTGACCGCCGTGCCCGCCAACGAGCCCGCCAAGGGCCTCGTGTACGACGGCCTGCAGCGCCGCCCCGCCGGACCGTGCGGGGCCGGCCTGCTCGAGGTCAAGGGGACCAGCCCGGTCATGTGCACGCACGGGCCCGACACGCCGCCCGCCGGGCTGTCGGTCAAGGCCGGCGTGCCCGCCATCGCCTCGGCCGCGGCGTCCACCCAGGCGCTCGCCGTCTGCGAGGGCGACGGTACGAGCGGCCGGCGCGTCGAGGTGCTCTACATCCACGGCTCCAGCAGCCGCTACTCGCAGTACCTGGAGACGTTCCGCACCCTCGCCGAGGGCGTGGACACGATCTTCAACGAGAGCGCGAAGGAGACCGGCGGGGAGCGGCACGTGCGGTACGTGACCGAGACCGTCAACGGCGCCTGCCGCCCCGTGGTCCGTGACGTGCAGATCGCCGACTCCGCCCTGAACGCCAACGACTGGGCGCCGCTGCTCAACGCGGTCAAGGCGGCCGGGTACACCCGCACGGACCGCAAGTACCTGCAGTTCGTCGACGCCAACGTGTACTGCGGCATCGGCGGACTCGCCGGCGACACGACCAAGAGCGACTCCAACCGGTCGAACATCGGCCCGGAGTACGCCCGCGCCGACAACGGCTGCTGGAACGCCGGTGTGGCCGCGCACGAGCTCGGCCACACCCTCGGCGCCGTCAACAACAACGCGCCCAACGCGTCCGGCTTCGGCCACTGCACGGACGAGTGGGACGTGATGTGCTACAAGGACGACGACAGCGTCACGGTCCGCACGGTGTGCACCGACCGGGCGCACGACAACCGGCTGGACTGCAACCACGACGACTACTACAGCACCAACCCGGCCGCCGGGTCGTACCTGTCGAAGTACTACAACGTCGCCGACAACCTGTTCCTCATCAAGGGCACCGGAGGCGGCGGCAACCCGCAGCCGGACAGCAACCTGGCGAGGTCCGCGACCCCGTCGGCGTCGTACACGTCGTCGTGGGAGTCGGTGAACGCCATCAACGACGGGATCGACCCGCCGTCGTCGAACGACACCGTGAACCCGCGCTGGGGCACGTGGCCCAACAGCGGGCAGCAGTGGGCCGAGCTGCAATGGTCGAGCGCCCAGACGCTGAAGCGCGTGCAGGTGTACCTCTTCGACGACAACCAGGGCATCGATGTGCCCTCGAGCTGGAAGCTGCAGTACTGGAACGGCAGCGCGTACGTCGACGTGCCGGGCGCCAGCGGCTACCCGGTCACCGCGAACGCGTACATCACGGTGAACTTCACCCAGGTCAGCACCACGCGCCTGCGGGTGCTGCTGCAGTCCACCGGCACCAGCTCGGTCGGCCTGCTGGAGGTCAAGGCCTTCGCCAGCTGACATCCGGACCGTTCGGGCGTGGTCGCAACCGGCCGCGCCCGGACGGGTTCAGGTGCCGTCGTGGGGCGGGTAGCCCGTTCAGGGTGAGGTCGACGTCGGCCGGGTGCCCAAATCGGCGGCGCCCGGACGGGGTCAGGCGCCGTCGCCGTCGGGCAGGTAGCCGTTCAGGGTCAGGTCGAAGTCGGCCAGGTGCCGGTCGAACCACTGCGCCGCCGCGCCCGCGACCTGGTCCAGCGTCCCGGGCTCCTCGAAGAGGTGCGTCGCGCCCGGCACGATCCACAGCGCCGACTCGCCGCCGAGGTCGTGGTGCGCGGCCCGGTTGAGGTCCAGGACCGTGGCGTCGAGCTCGCCGACGATGAGCAGTACCGGCGCGGTCACCTCGGTGAGCCGCGGGCCGGCGAGGTCCGGGCGGCCGCCACGGGAGACCACCGCCCGCACCTGGCGCGGACGGTCGGCCGCGGTGAGCAGCGCCGCGGCGGCGCCGGTGCTGGCCCCGAACAGGCCCAGCGGGAGCCGGGTCAGCACGGTCTGTGCGCCGATCCAGTCGACGACGCCGGTCAGCCGGTCGGCGAGCAGCCCGATGTCGAAGCGCAGGCGTCCCCCGGCGGCGTCCCGGCGCTCCTCGTCGGCGGTGAGCAGGTCGGTCAGCACCGTGGCCAGGCCGACGCCGTTCAGGCGGCCGGCGACCATGCGGTTGCGCGGGCTGAGGCGGGAGCTGCCGCTGCCGTGGGCGAACAGCACGATCCCGCGCGCGTCGGCGGGCACGGTCACGTCGGCATCGAGAATGACCCCGGCGGACGGTACCGCCATCATCGTGTCGTGTCCCATGATCTCCCGCCTACCCCGGTCGGGGTGGAGTACGCATGCCGGGGCCCCGGGCGGGTAGAGGAACGGCGTGATGCTCTTCGCCGACCGGAGCGAGGCCGGCCGGGCCCTCGCCGAGAAGCTGGCCGGCTCGGCCGCCGTTGCCGGTGACGTTCTGGTGCTGGCGCTGCCCCGTGGCGGTGTGCCGGTCGCCGTGCCGGTGGCCGAGCGGCTCGGTGCCGAGCTCGACATCGTGGTCGCCCGTAAGATCGGGGCGCCCGGCCACGCGGAGTTCGGCGTCGGGGCGCTCGCCGAGGACGGGCCGCCGGTGTTCGACACGCACGTCCTGCGCTACCTCGGCCTCAGCTCCGCCGACCTCGCCCCGACCGTCGCCGCCGAGCGGGCCGAGCTGCGTCGGCGGGTGCGGCGGTACCGTGGCGACCGCCCGGCCCCCGCGGTGACCGGCCGCTGCGTGGTGCTCGTCGACGACGGTCTGGCCACCGGTGTCACCGCCCAGGCCACCGTGGGCTGGCTGGCCCCGCGGGAACCGGCGCGGATCGTCCTGGCCGTGCCGGTCTGCTCCGAGCAGGCGCGCGACCGGCTGGGCGGCAGTGCGACCGTCGTCTACCTGCACGCGCCGCCGGACTTTGCTGCGGTCGGGCAGTGGTACGCGGACTTCACCCAGCTCACCGACGCCGACGTGGATGCGGCGCTGGAGCGCCACGCCCGGACCGGCACGCCGTAGTGCCGCGGGAGTGTGGCGCGGAAGGAGGACGCGGCACGGGCGCGCTGTAACGGCGGCACGGTTCGCTGTGACGCCGCACGGGCCGGCTGTGACGCGCGCGGTCCGCTGTGACGCCGCACGGGGCCCAACCGTGACGCCGCACGGCCCCACTGTGACGCGGCACGGGCCCGCCTGTGACACGGCACGGAGACTGGGACGCGGCACGGGCCCACCTGTGACACGGCACGGAGACTGGGACGCGGCACAGGGCTGGGACGCGGCACGGGGGCTGGGACGCGGCACGGGCGCGCTGGTACGCGGCACGGCAGACTGGGACGCATGAGCGAGCACTCGAAGGTCGGCACCGTCGGTCTCGTGCTGCACCCGCGCAAGCCGGTCGACGACTCCGTCGCGGCCATCCTCGCGGCCACGGGTGGGCAACCCGTGCGCGTCGTGGCCCGCGAGCGCGACCGGGACCGGCTGCCGGACGGTGTCGGTACCGTCGCCGACGACCGGTTCGCGGAGGACGTCGACGGGATCATCGCGCTCGGCGGCGACGGCACGATCCTGGGCGCTATGCGGCTCGTGGTCGGGCGGCCGGTGCCCATTCTCGGCGTCAACCACGGCAACCTCGGGTTCCTCGCCGAGGTGTCGCCGCCCGAGCTGCCCGCCGCGCTCGCCCGCCTCGCCGCCGGTGACTTCACGATCGAGCGGCACGCCGGGCTCGCCGCGAACGCCGGCCCGGCCGAGCTCGCGACCGGGTTCGGGTTCAACGACGTCGTCCTGGCCCGCACCGGGCGCTCCGGAGCCGTCTCCGTCGACCTGTCCGTCAACGACGTGCGGTTCGGCTACTACCGCGCCGACGCCGTCATCGTCGCGACGCCGACCGGGTCGACGGCGTACAACCATGCGGCCGGCGGGCCGATCCTGTCGCCGTCCTCGGATGCCGTCGTCATCACGCCGGTCGCCCCGATGGCCGGCATCGCCCGTTCGGTGGTCCTCGGCGCCGGCGACCGGGTGAGCTTCGCCGTGGCCCCGGACAGCGCTCCGATCGCGGTCGATGTCGACGGTACCGCCGGTGCGATCCTCCACCCCGGCGACCGCATCACCACGACGCTGCGCCGCGACGCGGGCGAGATCGTCCGGTTCTCGGCGGCCGAGCACGCCAGCCGCAGCCGGGTGAAGCTGAGCCTCCTCGACCTGCCGCTGCGCCCCGACCAGCTGCTCGAGCTCATCCCGCCGGAGATGCGCCAGCGCGCCCACGAGGCCATCGCGGGCCTTGATACGTAAGGTCCGCAGATGGGCATTGTCTCGTTACTGACCGTGCGCGCCGGCCGGGGGCCGCAGGATCATCGGCGTGTCCGACAACCAACGCCATGCCATTGTCCTCGGGGGCAGCATCGCCGGCCTGACGGCCGCCCGCGCCCTCCGTGATTCCTTTGACCGCGTCACCGTCTTCGACCGCGACACCCTGCCCGACGGGGCCGCCCACCGCCGGGGCGTACCCCAGGCCGAGCACGGCCACGGCCTGCTCGCCCGCGGCCGGGCCGTGCTCGAGGAGCTCTTTCCCGGCCTCGTCGACGAGCTCGCGGAGCTGGGCGCCATCCCCCTCGACATCCAGCGCGACGTCGTGTGGATCTTCGGCGACCGGCCCGCGCCCCGCGTCGCCTCCGGGCTGGCCGGGCTCTCGGTCAGCCGGGCCCTGCTCGAGGCCGGCCTGCGCCGCCGGGTCGCGGCGCTGCCCGGGGTCACGATCCTCGACGGCCATGAGGCCACCGGGCTGACCTTCGACGGCGCCCGGGTCACCGGCGCGACCGTCCGGCCGGTCGGCGGCGGCGAGCACGAGGTCCACGCCGACCTCGTCGTCGACGCCACCGGCCGCGGGAACCGGGGCACGACCTGGCTCGCCGCGCTGGGCTTCGAGCGCCCGGCCGAGGAGCGCATCGACGCCGGTACCGTCTACGTCTCCCGCGACTACCGCCGCGGGCCCGGTGCGGCCGATTTCACCGCGATCCTCAACGCGCCCGGCGGCCCGGCGCGGCCCTACGGCGGGATCGCCCTCGGCGTCGACGGCGACCGCTGGATGGTGACCCTGCTCGGGGTCGGCCCCGGCCAGGCCCCGCCCACCGACCCGGACGGGTACCTCGACTTCGCCGCGAAGCTGCCCGACCCGCGCCTGCACGCGCTCCTGGCCGCCTCGGAGCCGCTGGGCGACCCGGTGCGGCTGCGGCTGCCGGCCAGCGTGCGGCGGCGCTACGAGCGGCTGACCCGGCTTCCGGAGCGGCTGGTGTCGATCGGGGACGCGCTGTGCAGCTTCAACCCGGCGTACGGCCAGGGGATGACGGTCGCGGTCGCGCAGGCCGCGGCCCTCGGGCGGGCGGCGGGCGCGGGCCTCGACGGTCTGCCGCGGCGCTTCTACGCGCGGGCGGCCCGGATCATCGACGTGCCGTGGGACATGTCGGCCGGCGGCGACCTCGCCTACCCGTTCGTGGAGGGGGCGCGGACGCGGCGGGGCGAGGTGCTCAACGCGTACGTCGCCCGGGTCCAGGCCGCGACCGGCCACGACGCCGCCGTGGCCCGGCGCTTCCTCGAGGTCACGAACCTCATGCGGCCGCCGCAGTCGCTGCTGGCGCCCGGGATGCTGGCCCGGGTGCTGCGGGCTCAGCGCAGGAGCAGGGCCCAGAGCGCGATGAGCACGACGAGCAGGGCGACGGCGACCATCGCCCAGTAGGACCTCCGGGAGGCCTCCGCCGGCGTTTCGACAACCGGCGGCGGAGGCGCCTCCACGACCGGTGCGGCTTCCACGGGCGCCGACACCACCGGCGTGGTTTCCACGGGAGCCGTCGGCAAAGGCAGCGTCTCCAGCACCGGCGGAGTCGCGGGCGCGGGGATCGGAACCGCGACGGCGACCGGGACCGGGCCGGCGGACTGCGCGCGCTGGATGAGCCGGGCCACCCGCGCGCTGGCGGCGCGCAACCGCGCGGCCTCCTTCGCGGGAACCTTGTGCCCGGCGATGATCCCGCACGCCTGGGCCACCGCGACGACGAGCACCGGATTGCCGACGAGCTCCCGGTGCCCGGTGAACAGCGCCGCGATCATGTTCCGGTCCACCCGCAGCCCGGGCGCGAGCCGGTGGGAGCGGATGACCTCGGCGAGGTACCGCCGCGTGCTCTTCGGCCGGGACCGGCCGCGCGGGCGCTTGCGGCTGCCGCGGTGCTCGGCCCGGACGACCAGTGCCGTCAGCGTCGCCACCAGCGACTCGACGGCGTCGTCGGCCTCCTGCCACCGCCGCGTCACCGTATCCGTCACCGAAGCCGTCCCCCAAGCCGTGTCCATGCCCACGCGTGTACCCAGATTCTCGCGTGACCCGCACACCGGCACGCCGGGAGGGCGGCCTTATGGCTTCCCGTCGATCCATACGAGCGTGGACGGGTACAGCGTCTCGGCCGTGGCCAGGGCGGCGTCGGCGGAGCCGAACACGGCGACCTCGATGCGCCCGTCGGCCAGGAACCAGCTCGTCACGGCGTGCCCGGTGAGCTCGTGCCCCCACGCGACGACCGACGGATGGCCGTCGTCCTCGGGGTCGGCGACGATCCCGAACAACCGCGGCGCGTCGTCCAGCAGCGGTTCGTCGGCCTCGATCACGCGGGCACCCTCATCCGTCTCGGCAACATGCACATGCAAACGCAGCGTACGACCGTCTTCGCCCCCGGGCACGATCGCGAGGCCATGTGGAGTAATGAATATCTCGGAAGAGGTGGGGGCCTCAGTAACTCACGTCCCGCAGCAGGCTGGGCGCCGCCTGCGACCAGGGGATCTCGGCGCTGTCGCGGCGCAGGACCCGGCGGGCCAGGGCCTTCAGCCAGCAGCCACGGGCCGGTCGTCTGGTCGCGCTCGTAGCCGAGCAGGCGGCCCCAGGGCCGCCGGGTGACGATCACCGCGACGATCGCGCCGTCGTCCACGACGAGGTCGGTGACGCGGCCCGCGGTACCGTCGACGCGTTTGCCCAGAAGATCACTGGCGCGCAGGCCGACCTGGGCGGGGTCAGTTGCCGGCATCGTGGGCTCCCGGGAGCCGGCTGATGAGGTGCTCGCGCAGCCACTGCTCCAGCGCGGGCTCGGCGAGCAGCTCCCGCCGGATGGTCAGGTGCACGGCGCTGTCGGTGTGGCCCACGACGTCCCACGGGATGCGCAGCGGGTCGGGGTTCTCGGCCGGGTGCAGCCGGCCCGAGACGCCGGAGACCCGGCGGCCGAGGCGCCCGCCGAGCCGGCGGCCGAGGGCCTGCGGGCCGACGAGCAGCGCGGCGATGCGCGGCCCGCCGTCGGGGCCGGGGGCGAGCTCGACGTCGTCGACCTTGCCCACCGCCTCGCCGGCCAGGTCGACGATCTGCCGGTCGAGCTCCGGCGCCCGCCCGTCGCGCACGGCGCCGCCGGTCAGGCCGGCGGTCAGCAGCGCGTCGTGGGCCGCCTGGGCCGTACGCTCGGCGGCCACGGGGAAGTCGGGCGGGCGCACCGAGCAGCACCCGAGCAGCCCGCACAGGACCACGAGCAACCCGGTCACCGCGGCGGCCATGATCCGAGGTCGCATGAGCGCTGTGCCCGGGTGCGGTCCGTTTCCAAACACGGTTGCCCGGCGCCCGGACGGGTATCGATGGGTGCATGGCGGAAAGCGACGAGAGCAGCACCAGGACCGTCCTCGTGGCCGCGGGGGCGAACCTGGCGATCGCCGCGGCGAAGGCGGTCGCGGCGATCCTCACCGGTTCGGCCGCGCTGTGGGCGGAGACGATGCACTCGGCCGCCGACACCGGCAACGAGGTGCTGCTGTGGCTGGGGCTGCGCCGCTCGAAGCGCGAGCCCGACCGCCGTCACCCGTTCGGCTACGGCCAGGAGCGGTACTTCTGGGCGTTCCTGGCCGCGCTCGGCATCTTCCTCGTCGGCGGCCTGCTGTCGATCGCCGAGGGCGTGCGCAGCTGGCTGGTGCCGGAGCCGCTGGAGAGCCCGTGGATCGGCATCGCGGTGCTCGTGGTGTCGGCGGGCTTCGAGTCGTGGTCGTGGCTGACCGCCCGCCGCCAGCTGCGCGAGGACGCCAAGGCCCGGCGCCGCTCGGTCCGCGAGCACCTGGTCCGCGCCTCCGACCCGAGCGCCACCACCGTGTACCTCGAGGACTCCGCCGCGCTCGTCGGCATCGCCCTGGCCCTGATCGCCCTGATCATGCACATGGTGACCGGCTGGGCCTGGTGGGACCCGGCGGCGAGCATGGCCATCGGCGTCCTGCTGGCCGTGGTCGCGTGGCTGCTGGCCCGCCGCTCCAAGGCGCTGCTGATCGACGCGGCCGCGCCCGACGACGTGATGGAGGACCTGCGCGAGACGATCGGCCCGCAGCCGTGGATCGGCACCGTGCACGAGCTGCGCGCCGTGTACGTCGGCCCGTCCCAGCTGCTCGTGACCATGAACGTGTCGCCGTGCGAGGAGCTGCGCGCCCGCCCCGGCTCGGAGCTCGTCACGCACGTCACCGAGCTGCGCGAGCGCCTGCTGCGCAACCCGGGCGTCGCCGACGCGGTCATCACACTGGTTTGATCGCGTGGCAGTCCTTGCTGCGGGCCGCCTGCAGCTGCTCCAGATGGGGCCGGAGGGCCTCGGCCAGCTCCTCCATCTCCACGTACGCCAGGTCGTGCCGGTTGGCCTCCCGGAACCGGACGATGAAGTCCTTGTACGCGTCGTACACGCGCACGATGATCGTTCCCGACGTCCTCGCGACCACGTCGATGTCGAACACCCCGATGTTGATGCCGGCCGCGAGGTTCTCGTAGAAGTTCAGGTAGTTGCGCAGCAGTCGGCCGTTCGGGCTGTTCGAATCCGCGTCCCGGGTGAACTCCCGGACCGCTTCCGGATCGGTGTCCGGCGGCACCTCGCTGGACACCCGCCGGCGATGCTCCATGGTGGCCGCGATGTGGGCCAGGGTTGCCTGGCGCTTGATGCGAACCTGCTCGGCCACGAACGACTCGCTCGCGTCGGTGATCTGCTGCTGCAGCAACCGCAGCTGCTTCACCAGCAATGCCAGGAACACGATGTTCACGACAAGGGCGGCGACAGCCGCCATCGCGGAAATGGCGTCGGCCTTCACGGCAACCTCGCATCTCCCCGTTGACCGCTCATGGGGGTGCTTCCGGGGATCATCGAAGCAGCGCCGCAGCCGGAACGGCAGACCCGGACGCCGGAAGTGTCATCCACTCATCGGTTCCCGGCATTATTGGCGCGCGGCGGTCCTCGGCGCCCTCGGGGGAGCGGCGCCCGCCCGCCTGGAGGTCAGCCGGCGCGGCCCTCGATCAGGAGCTCCCGGCCGTTTCCGCCGGGTTCCCAGGTGGCCGTCAGGCCGGTGAGGCCCGCCTCCCGCAGGTGTGGCATCAGCTCGTCGTCGAAGGCGCGACCGACGCTGCCGCCGTCGGGCCGGACGGCGTGCTCGGTGACGCCCAGCGCGAACCGGCCGCGAAGGCGAAGGCGGCGGCAGGCGTGCGCTCACCATCCTCCTCGCGATGGTCGACGGTGAGCAGGACCCCCGTCGTGCTCAGCTCGATCGCCGTCGCGTTCGGGCACATCGGCGACGAGCGGGGCGTCGAGCCGCTCGTCCGGATGCGGGCGCACGCCGACGCGCGGGTCCGTGACGGGGTCGCGTTCGGGCTGCTCGGCCGCGACGAACCGGCCGCCCTGGAGGCGCTGATCGAGCTGTCGGGTGATGCGGATGCCCAGGTGCGTGACTGGGCGTCGTTCGGGCTGGCCCGCCGGACGACCCGGGACTTCCCGCGCCTGCGCGCCGCCCTCGCCGCGCGGCTCGACGACGACGATCCGGACGTCCGCGCCGAGGCGATCCACGGCCTCGCGGTCCGCGGCGACGTACGGGCGCTCGAGCCGCTGCTGCAGGCGCTGGAGACCCGGCTCCCGGTCAGCGACCGCAACGTGCTCGAAGAGGCGCTGCACGCCCTCGTCACGCGGCGGTGATGGGCGATCCGGAGCGCAGCGGCCGCGATCGCGCTGGGCTGTGCCGGCGACCACCGGGCGGTGCCGGAACGGGTACGGCTGATGCGCGCTGGACGTGGGGCCGGCGCGCCCGGGACCCCGCCACGCCGGTCGAACCGGTACGTGGCAGGGGGCAGTTTGGGCGGGAGCTGACCGGGTAGCGCGCATTGACATGGGCGCGATTACGGCTGAAGTACTGATCTCCCGGCTCGTCGAGTGGGGCGTCGACACGGTGTTCGGGCTGCCCGGCGACGGGATCAACGGCATCATGGAGGGGCTGCGCCGCAACCAGGACAAGATCCGGTTCGTCCTCGTGCACCACGAGGAGGCGGCGGCGTTCATGGCCACCGCGCACGCCAAGGCGACCGGCCGGATCGGGGTGTGCCTGGCGACGTCCGGGCCCGGCGGCATCCACCTGGCCAACGGTCTGTACGACGCGAAGCTCGACCACGCCCCGGTGCTGGCGATCACCGGCCTGCAGGAGTCCAGTGTGCTCGGCACGGCCTACCAGCAGGAGGTCAACCTCGACCGGCTGTTCGAGGACGTGTCCGAGTACAACCAGATCATCATGAACCCGGCCCAGCTGCCGACCCTGGTCGACATCGCGATCCGCACCGCCTATGCGCGCCGCGGCGTGGCCCATCTGACCATCCCCAACGACATCCAGGTCGCCCCGGCCGGCAAGGACCCGTACCAGACGGTGGCGCCCGTGGTGGCGCCGTCGAGCTCGCCGGTGTACCTGGCGCCGGCCGTCCGACCCCGCGACGCCGACCTGCGCGTGGCCGCCGACCTGCTCAACGGCGCGGAGAAGGTGGGCATCCTCGCCGGGATCGGGGCCCGCGGGGCCGGGGCGCTGGTCGTGCAGGTCGCGGACACGCTCGGCGCCCCGATCGTCAAGACGCTCGCGGGCAAGATGGTGGTGCCCGACGACTCGCCGTACGTCACCGGCGGCCTCGGCCTGCTCGGCACCAAGCCGAGCGAGGACCTGATGGAGGACATCGACGTCCTGCTGATGCTCGGCACGAACTTCCCGTACACCAAGTTCCTGCCCAAGGCCGGCACCGCCAAGGTCGTGCAGGTCGAGATCGACCCGGGCCGCGCCGGCACCCGCGTCGCCACGGACGTGCCCCTCGTCGGCGACGTCGGGGCCACCCTGGAGGCACTCCTGCCTCTGCTGGAGGGCAAGGACCAGAAGCATCTGCGGCGGTACCAGGAGAAGGTGCGCGACTGGCGGGAGCACCTGACGGCCCTGGAGTCGGCGGAGCGCGACCCGATCGCCCCGCAGTATCTCGCCGCCCAGCTCGACGTGCTCTGCACCGACGACGCCATCCTCACGTGCGACTCGGGCACGATCGCGACCTGGGCGGCGCGGCACTGGCAGATCCGCGGCGGCCGCGAGTTCTACCTCTCGGGCACGCTGGCGTCGATGGCGCCCGGGCTGCCGTACGCGATCGCCGCCCAGCACGCCCACCCGGGCCGACAGGTCGTCGCGTTCATCGGCGACGGCGGCTTCGCCATGCTCATGGCCGAGTTCAACACCGCGGCCCGGTACGGCCTGCCGATCAAGGTCGTGGTGAGCAACAACAACTCCCTGGGCCAGATCCTGTGGGAGCAGATGGTGCTCGGCTACCCGGAGCACGGCGTGCGCTTCGGCGAGCCGAACCCGGACTACGCCGCGATCGCCCGGGCCTGCGGCGGCTTCGGCACCCGCGTCGACAAGCCCGGCGACGTGGCGAGCGCGCTGCGGGAGGCGTTCGCGCACGACGGCCCGGCCCTGGTCGACGTGGCCGTGGACCCGAACGAGCCGCCGATGCCGGCGAGCGTCACCTACGAGCAGGCCAAGAAGTTCGCCACGGCGTTCATCAAGGGCCAGCCGCACCCGGCGGCCATCGCCACCACCCTGTTCAAGGACAAGATCCAGAAGCTGAGGAGCTGAACCATGGCGGTCGTCTCCCTGCCGGCGCCGACCGCCCGCCGGGCCGCACCCCAGTCCCGCGACGCGGCGGGGCTGGAGGCGGCGCTGCGCCGGGCGGTCCGCGGCGACGTGCGCTTCGACGCCGGGGCGCGGGCCGCGTACTCCACCGACGGCTCCAACTACCGCCAGGTACCGATCGCCGTGGTGTGCCCGCGCGACCCCGACGACGCGGTCGCCGCCGTGCGGGTCTGCCGCGAGCACGACGTGCCGATCGTTTCCCGCGGCGGCGGCACCAGCCTCGGCGGCCAGTGCTGCAACGTCGCGGTGGTGCTGGACTTCTCGAAGTACATGCGCGGCGTGGAGTCCGTCGACCCGGACGCCCGCACGGCGGTCATCCTGCCGGGCACGCCGCTGGACGACGCCAACGCGGCGCTCGCCCCGCACGGCCTGATCATCGGCCCGAAGCCGGCGACGCACTCGCACTGCACGATCGGCGGGATGGTCGGCAACAACTCGTGCGGGTCCACCGCCCAGTGGTCGGGCACCACCGCCGCGAACGTCGAGCGACTCGAGATCCTGACGTACGACGGCACGCGGATGTGGGTGGGGGCCGGCTTCGAGGACACCGGGCTCCATCACGCGCTGCGTGAGCTGCGGGACCGCTACGCGGAGCAGATCGTGACCCGTTTCCCGGACATCCCGCGGCGGGTCTCCGGCTTCAACCTGCCCGAGCTGCGCGACGACCACGGGTTCCACGTCGCCCGGGCGCTCGTCGGGACCGAGTCCACCTGCGTGGTGGTCCTGCGGGCCGAGCTGCGGGTGCTGCCCCGGCCCGAGAACCTGGTCACCGTGCTGCTGGGCTTCCCCGACATCGCGGCGGCGGGCGACGCGGCCCCGCGCCTGGCCGCGCACTCGCCGATCCAGCTGGAGGGGCTGGACGAGAAGCTGCTGCGGTACGAGCGGGAGGAGCACCGGCCGGCGGAGATCCTGCACGCGTTGCCGGACGGCCGCGCCTGGCTCATGGCGGACTTCGCCGGCGACGACTCGGAACGGACCGCGCGGGCCGTCGTCGCCGCGCACGACGGGCCGGGCACGATCCTGGACGACGACGACATGCGCGAACGGCTCGCGAAGGTGCGCGAGGCCGCCCTCGCGACCACCGCGCGCACCCCGAACGGCCCCGACGCCTGGCCCGGCTGGGAGGACTCGGCGGTCGACCCGGCGCGGCTCGGCGACTACCTGCGCGCGCTCGGCGGGCTGCTCGACGAGTTCGGGTACGGCGCCACCAGCCTCTACGGCCACTTCGGCCACGGCTGCGTGCACTGCAGCATCCCGTTCGACCTCACCAGCGCCCCCGGCATCGCCCAATACCGCGAGTTCGTGCGGCGCTCGGCACGGCTGTGCGTCGAGCACGGCGGCTCGCTGTCCGGGGAGCACGGCGACGGGCAGGCCCGCGGCGAACTGCTGCGGATCATGTACGGCGACGACGTCGTGCGGGCCTTCGAGGAGTTCAAGGCGATCTTCGACCCGGCCGGGCGGATGAACCCCGGCAAGGTCGTGCACGCCCGGCCCCTCGACGGCGACCTGCGCCTCGGCGCCGACTACGCCCCGGCCCAGCCCGCGACCGCGTTCCGCTACGCCGAGGACGACGGCAGCTTCGCCCGGGCCGCGATGCGCTGCGCCGGGGTCGGCGAGTGCCGCCGCAGCGCGCCCGACGGCGGCGTGATGTGCCCGAGCTACCAGGTCACCCGCGACGAGGAGCACTCGACCCGGGGCCGGGCCCGGCTGCTGTTCGAGATGGTCAACGGCGGGGTCATCGACGACGGGTGGCGCAGCACCGCGGTGCGCGACTCGCTCGACCTCTGCCTGGCCTGCAAGGGCTGCCGCAGCGACTGCCCGGTGCAGGTCGACATGGCCACGTACAAGGCCGAGTTCCTGCACCACCACTACGCCGGGCGGCTGCGCCCGCGCGAGCACTACTCCCTCGGCTGGCTGCCGCTGCTGGCCCGAGCCGCGTCCGTGGCGCCCGACCTGGCGAGCCTGGCCGCGCGGCTGCCCGGAGCGAAACGCCTGGCGGGCATCGACCCGCAGCGTTCGGTACCGCGGTTCGCGCCCGCCCGCATCGACAAGTGGCTGCGCCGGCGCGGCTCCCGCGGCACCGGCGAGCGGGGCCGCGTGCTGCTGTTCCCCGACTCGTTCACCACCGCGTTCGCGCCCGCCATCGCCGCCGCGGCCGTCGGCGTGCTCGAGGCCGCCGGCTTCGAGGTGATCGTCCCGCCCAGGCCGGTCTGCTGCGGCCTGACCTGGATCTCGACCGGCCAGCTCGGCACCGCCCGGCGGGTGCTGCGGCGCACCGTCGACACGCTCGCCCCGTACATGCGCGAGGGCCTGCCGCTGGTCGGCCTCGAGCCGTCGTGCACCGCGGTGTTCCGCTCCGACCTCGGCGAGCTGTTCGGCCGCGACCAGGACGCCGGCCGCCTGGCCCGGCAGAGCGTCACCCTCGCCCAGCTGCTGACCGAGCGCGCCCCGGACTTCGCCCCGCAGCTGCCCGGCGGCGGCCGCGCGATCGTGCAGCGCCACTGCCACCAGCACGCGGTGCTCGGCGCCGAGGCGGACGCCGCGCTGATGGACGCGATCGGCCTGGAGGCGGAGGACCTGGACTCGGGCTGCTGCGGGCTGGCCGGCAACTTCGGCATGACCGCCGGGCACCGGGACGTCTCGCTCGCCTGCGCCGAGCAGACCCTGCTGCCCGCCGTGCGCGCCGCGGACCCGGGCACCCTCGTGCTCGCCGACGGCTTCTCGTGCCGCACGCAGATCGAGGACGCCGGCACCGGGCGCCGCGCCGTGCACCTCGCGGAGGTGCTCAACGCCGCGGTGCACGGCGAGATCCTCGGCGCGTACCCGGAGCGGCGCATCTCGCACCGGCCGGGCGACCGGGGCTGAGCACCGCCCTGGGCGACCGTGGCTGACGTTGCGTCGGTGCGTTCAGAGCGGCCGGCGCCGAGCCGTACCTGGTCGCCCCAGGGCCGCGCGGGTGACGGTGCCGTACATCAGGTGCGGCACGACGTCGCTCGCCCAGTCCTTGGCCGACCACGTCCTCGGGTCGCTGATGCCGAGCGCCTTCAGCGGGACGTCGGCCAGCGCCATGGCCACGCCGCCGATGAGCGCCACCTCGACCGCCGGGCGCAGCTCCCGGCCGCGGCGGGCCAGGGCGTGGTGCAGCAGTCCGGCCAGGGCGCCGACGGCGATGCCGACCCCGGTGCCGACCAGCGGGCCGAGCCCCTGCAGGCGGTTGGCGCGGGTCCGCTCGTCGCCGGGCACGTGCACCCCGGCGTCTTCGGCGGCCCGCTCGACGAGGTCCTGGGGCGCGCTGCTGGCGGGCCGCCCGCGCACGGCCATGTCGAGGTATCCGGCGGCGTTGAGTGCGGTCGTCCCGGCCGCGCCGGCGAGCGCACCGCGAAGCAGTCCCGTGGTCATGGCCGGGCTCTACCCACCCGCCCCCGTCACTAACGGCGGCGGGCCCGCGCCGAGCGGATCGCGCGGCGCGGGCAGCACGGGTCAGCCGCCGTTGTTGGGCTTGAACTCCGGCACGAGCATCTTCGTGCGGGCGGCCGCCGTGGTGGTGGTCTGGATCGTGTCGAACATCGTGCGGCCGAGCACCGCGTGAGCCTCGACGGCCGGGTGGGTCGCGCCGTAGTTGTCGAGGTCGCCCAGGGCCTCGGCGAAGAACCCGTAGACCAGCGCCGGCGAGCCGTCCGCGCCGAACATGATGCCGGCCTCGTGCCGCGCCGCGCCGAGCGTGTTGAAGTCGGCGCCGTACTTGGTCGCGACCCGGCTTCGCTCCTCCGAGGACATGTTGCGGCGGATGCCGTCGTGGTACCCGTCGATCCAGCGCAGGATGCTCAGCAGGAACGTGCACGAGGACGCCGACAGCAGCGTCCCGTTCGCCAGCCGGGTCAGCAGGTCGGTGATCTCGTGCGGGGTGGTGGTACCGAGGAAGAAGCGGTTCGGGTTGGCCACCGGCTCGACCCGGGTGTGGACGAAGCCCTTCACGGCCAGGATGTCGTTGATCTCCAGCGCCGGCACGACCCGCCCGCACATGCGCACCGCGGTGTTGTCGGAGACGAGCAGCATCGCGGTGAGGAAGTTCGCCACGGTGATGTCGTCGCCCCAGACGGTGTGCAGGAAGTAGATCCCGCTGCCGCCCAGGATGATGTCGGCCTGCAGGTCCAGCTTCTGCCCGAGGGTGAGCTGGCCCCGGTCGATCTTGTCCATGACGGCGGTCGCGACGGCCAGCTTCTGCACGCTGTACCCGTTCACGACGTGGTCGGCGTCGTCCTCGACCACGGTCTCCAGCGCGCCCGCGGCGTTGACCCGCGTGACGTGCGAGTACCAGGTGCCGCCGGCCTTCGCCTTCTGCCGCCCGTACACCCGCCGGATCTTCTCGGCCGGCGGCAGCCCGGCGAGCTCGTCCCTGGCCGGCGCCGCGCCCGCCGTCCCGCTCGCGACAAGCGCCGCGGTCGCCCCCGCGCCGGCCGCGATCGCCGCCCGCCGGCTCATCCCCATGGCCATACGCCCTCCCCGTTTGTCGCGTTTGTCAGTCCGAAGGCATATTTAACCCTGCAAATGGGGCTGAAGATAGATGTGCCGGGCCGTCGGCACGAAGTCGCGGATGTGGGCCCGGGCCTCGTGCAGCGCCGCGGCGACGTCGGCCCCGGCGGGTACGCCGACACGGGCGGTGACCATGAGCTCGTCGTGCGTGAGGTGCACGACGCTGAGCTGGGTGATCGAGCGGATGTCGGCGGCCAGCAGGGCGAGCTCGATCCCGTCGGTGTCCACGGCGCGCGCCGGCGCCAGCGTCACAAGGCCCGCGAGCCGGACGGCGAGGAAGAGGTCGACCCCGGCGATGGCGGCGGCGACGGTACCGGCGGCAAGCGTGTCGAGCAGCCGCGTGTGGCTCAGGTGGCAGGCGGTCGCCCCGGCGAGCACGGCGAGCGTGGCGGCGGGCGCGGCCAGGTGCAGCGCGACCGCGAGCGAGGCGCGCAGCCGCGGGTTGTGGCGCAGGTACGCGCGCCACGACGCCGCCCCGCGGTCCCGGTTCGCGGCCCGCACGACCACGACCGCCGCCGCGCCCTGCGCAACGAACGCGGCCGCGAGCCCGAGCCGAGCGGCGCTCGACGGCCCGACGCACGGGATCGGCCCCTCGGGCGTGACGGCCGCCCACACGACGGAGAGCGCGGCGAGCGTGGAGAGCGCGACGCTGGCGGCGAGGGGCAGCAGCAGCCGGTCGCGGCGCGGCGCCTGGTCGGGCCCGGGGACGAGGGTGACGATCCCGGCGACGGCGAGCGCGACGACGGCAAGCACCATGGTGGCGGCGGTGCGGGCGTAGGCCAGGCCGAGCAAGGCCACGGCGGACAGCCCGCCACCGATCGCGACCCGCCGCGCCGTCATGCCCACGCCGCCCATCTTGGCCGATGCGGGCCACCCCGTCACCGTGCCGTCTCCTCCAGCGCCGAACAGGACCCGACGAGGTGGTCCGGGTGCGCCCCCGTGCGGCCGGTCGCGAACGCGAGCACCGCGGCGGCGCCGGCCACGCGGGACGCCGAGAGCGGCCCGGTGCAACGCACAGCCTGGGAATTGCGTCAATAGCGGTGAAGGCCGCCCGATCCACCGGTGGTGATCTTGTACAGTGAAAGCCCGTTGACCCTCAGGAGTCGGCCGTGACCTCGCCGGACACCCCGGATCGCCGGCGCCGTGCCCCTCGGCTGCCCGGCCGCGACCCCGTGTGGGCGCGGCTGCTCATCGCGTTGGGGCTCGTGTTCACGCTCCTGGCGGGCGGGGCGCTGGCGGGCAAGGAGGCGCTGTTCAAGTACGCCACCCGGAGCGTCGCCCAGGAGAACCTGCTCGGCGACAGCGGGCGCCAGGCCCAGCAGCGCGGGCACGTCGACATCGACGGGGCCAAGAACATCCTGCTCATCGGCATCGACGCGCGGCCCGGGCAGGACCCGGCCGACCTGGTGCGGGCCGACTCGATCATCATCCTGCACATCCCGGCGAGCCACGACCAGGCCTACCTGGTCTCCATCCCGCGTGACACGTGGGTGAAGATTCCGCCGTACGACAACGGCGTGAAGGAGTACGAGGGCGGCCACGACAAGATCAACGGCGCCTACGCGTGGGGCGGCGACGGGCTCACCGGGGCCAACCAGCGCTCCCACGCCGTGGAGCTGCTCGCCCTGACCATCAGGTCGCTGTGGGGCATCACGTTCGACGGCGCCGCGATCGTCGACTTCACCGGCTTCCAGCAGGTCGTCGAGGTGCTCGGCGGCGTCGACATGTACGTGGACGAGGAGACCACCTCGGTCCACATCGGCCACGACGCCAAGGGCGAGACCAAGGTCCCGTTCCGGCAGTACACGCGGGCCGACGGCGGCCAGGGGCTGTCGCCGGTGGCGGGGGTGACGCCGGTGGTGTACCACGTCGGCTACCAGCACCTCGAGCCGTGGCAGGCCCTCGACTACGTGCGCCAGCGCGAGCTGCTGCCCAACAGCGACTACGACCGCCAGCGGCACCAGCAGCAGTTCCTCAAGGCCGTGTTCAAGAAGATGCTCAGCCAGGACGTGCTCACCAACCCGGGCCGGCTCAACCAGGTGCTGCAGGTCGTGGGCAAGGCGATGACCATCGACAGCGGCGGCCTGGACCTGGCCGACTGGGCGTACGCCATGCGCGGCATCGGCGGCGACGACCTGCTCACCATCAAGACCAACAACGGCACCTTCAACAACAGCCCGGACGCCGCCAACGCCGAGACCCTCGACCAGACGACGCTGGAGCTGCTGGCCGCGGTGCGCACCGAGCGGGTCCAGGCCTTCGTCGCCGGCCACCTGGACCTGGTCGCCCCCAGCTGAGCCGGGCTCACCAGGCCAGCGCGGGCCCGTCCCGTTCGCTGCGGTCCAGCGACAGGTACCGCGGCGAGGCCGGGTCGGCGCTGTCGAGCAGCTCGGCGAGCCGGTCGGCGGCCCGCTCGGGCGACGTGGCGGCGCCGGCGACCCCCATGGCCGTGGTCAGGCTCCCCGGGTGCACCGCCCAGCACCGCACCCGCCCGGCGAGCTCCTGCGCGAGGGCGATGGTGAGCATGTTCTGGGCGGCCTTCGAGATCCGGTACGCGTAGCTGGTGCCGCGCCCCGCGAACTCGCCCGCGGCCTGCGCGGACAGCGACCCGAGCCGCGACGTCACGTTGACGACGATCGGCGCCGGGGCGGCGGTGAGCCGGGGCAGCAGCGCCTGCGTGAGCCGGAGCGGCCCGGCCACGTTGACGTCGACCGCGTGCAGGATGCTCTGCGGGTCGCACTCGGCGAGGGGCCGCCCGGGCGCCCCGACGCCGGCGTTGTTGACCAGCGCGTCGACCGGCCGCTCGCCGACGGCCGCGAGCAGGGCCGCCCCGACCGGGTCGCGCACGTCCTGCACAACGGTCACCACGCGGCCGGGGCCGGCCGGGACCCGCGGCGTGCGCACGCAGGCGATGACGTCCCAGTCGCCGGCGGCGAGGCGGTCCACGAGGGCGGCCCCGAGCCCGCGCCCGGCGCCGGTGACGACCGCCAGCCGCCTCCGGTCGTGCTCGCCGCTCATGTTCCCCCTCGCCGCCTGACCCGGTCGCCTACTCCGGCCGGGTCTCACCGGCGTCGTGGTAGTCCTTCTGGGTGTTGACGTGGAGCACCACGGGGGAGTCGGGCGTCGCCCCCGGAACCGTGGTCAGCGTGCCCAGGGCCAGGATCGCGAACAGGACTGCCATCAACCGACGCATCTCGTCCTCCTTCGGGAATCGACGCTGGCGACTGTAGCGGCTGCGGGCGCGCTCCGATGCCCCGTCGCCGGGGCCCACCCGGACAGGACTAGGCGGCATCACCCCGGCCCGCGGCACCGTCGGTCGCATGGCGAAGATCCTGTTCGTGCTCACCGGGGCCAGCTACTGGACACTCAAGGACGGCACCCGGCATCCGACCGGCTACTGGGCCGAGGAGTTCGCGGCGCCCTACCGCGCGCTGACCGAGGCCGGCCACACCGTCGAGGTCGCCACGCCCGGCGGCGTCGTCCCGCACGTGGACGTGATGAGCCTGCGCCCGTCGATGGCCGGCGGGGAGCAGGGCGCCCTCGACGAGGAGAGCGTGCTGCGCTCCGCCGAGGAGCTGCGCCGGCCGCTCGTCCTGGCCGAGGTGCGCCTGTCCGACTACGACGCCGTGTACTACCCGGGCGGCCATGGCCCGATGCAGGACCTGTGGGACGACGCCGACTCGGGCCGGCTGCTCAGCGCGGCCCTCGAATCCGGCAAGCCCCTCGCGGTCGTCTGTCACGCCCCGGCCGCGATGCTGGCCACCCGGCGCGACGGCGTCTCACCCTTCCAGGGGTACCGCGTGACCGCTTACACCAACGACGAGGAGGACGCCGTCGGCCTGGCCGCGCGGGCCCGCTGGCTGCTCGAGGACGAGCTGAAGAACCTGGGCGTCCGCTTCGAGCGCGGCGAGAACTGGAAGCCCTACACGGTCGTGGACCGCAACCTGTACACCGGGCAGAACCCGGCCTCGGCCGCGCCCCTGGCCCGCGAACTGCTCAAGGTGCTCGCCTAGCGAACGCCGGGGCGCAGCACGACCCGCCGGCCGCGGAGGTCGCCGCGCTCCAGCATGTGGTGGGCCTCCGCCGTCGCCGACAACGGCAGCTCCACCGTCGCGCGGGGCTGCAGGCGGCCCGCGGCGAGCAGGCGGTTGACGGCCGCGGCGGCCTCGGCGAGCTCGGCGGTCGTGGCGTGGGAGATGACGAAGCCGGTCACCGTGCGGTCGTACATGTACAGCGCCGCCGCGGGCAGGACCGGGCGCGAGGTCGCGCCGGACAGGATGACCGCGCGGCCGCGGAACGCCAGCCGGTCGAGCACCGTCTCCAGGTCGTTGCGGCCGGAGGTGTCGACGTACAGGTCGGGCCGTCGGGTTCCGAGTCCGGCCTCGCGGTAGTCGAGGACGTCGTGCGCGCCCAGGGAGCGGCAGTACTCGGCGTCGGCCGCGGACGCGGTCGCCACGACCCGGGCGCCCGCCTCCGCGGCCAGCACGATCAGCGCGGCCCCGACGTTGCCCGCGCCGCCCGCCACCGCGACCGTCTCGCCCGCCCGGAGCCGGCCGTGGGTGAACAGCGCGAGGTACGCGGTCGCGGCGGGGTGGGCGACGGTCACGGCGGTCTCGGGGGCGACGCCGGGCGGGCGGCGGTACACCCGCTCGATCGGCACGACCGCGAGCTGCGCGGCGGCGCCCTGCCGGCCGGCATGGCCGAGGCTGTTGCACCACACGGCGTCGCCGGGCGCGAACCCGGCCGCCCCGGGCCCGGCGGCCACGACGGTCCCGGCGAGGTCGCGGCCGACGACGAACGGCATCGGCAGCGGCGTGCGGAACAGCCCCGACCGCACGAACGCGTCGACCGGGTTGACCGTGGTGGCGACGACCTCGACGAGGACGTCGGTCGGCCCGGGCACGGGGTCGTCGAAGTCGCCGTACCGGATGACGTCGGGCGTTCCCAGCTCCTGCAGGTAGGCGGCGCGCATGGACCCAATGCTGCGCGCCGGCCGGGCCGCCGCCTCACGGCCCGAGGACGATCTTTTCCGGTCGCGCACGTCAGCCGGCCGGCTCGACGACGATGTCGGGGGCCAGGGCGGCCAGGAAGTCCGCGGCGTCGAACATGGCGCCCGCGGACGCGACGCCGGTGGTGCGCGTGCGGCCGGTGAGGATGCGGGTGACCGCCTCCACCGCGAGGGGCGCGGTGACGGCGTAGATGTCGCGGCCGTACGCCACCAGCCGGCGCCGCTGCCCACCGCGGTGGACGACGGCGTCGACGACGAACGACTGGGCGGAGCGGCCGCTCGCGTCGGCCGCGACCGGCGCCGGCGTGTCCGGGGCGGCGAGGTCCCGGGCCGCCTCGACCGTCATGTGGGTGCGCACCTCCCGCACGTCCACGTGGCTGGGCACGGTCACGATGTCGGCCATCGAGAACTCGGCGACGACCTCGCGGGCGCCGGCCGGCGGCGGGAAGGCCCAGCGCTCGGTCCGCGGCGCGTCGTCGTGGTAGTCGAGCCGGCCCTCGGTGAAGCGGACCCGGCGGCCGTTGCGCCGCTGCCGGGAGACGTCGCCGGCGATGCGGGTGCCGGGGGTGGGGTGCCAGCTGTCCAGGCCGTAGACGATGTCCACGCGGTCGGCCCGGGTCCAGTCGCCCATCGCCGCGGTGACGAGCAGGTCGCCGAGGCCGCCGTAGAACGCCATCGCCGGCACCATGACCGCGCCGGCCGCCCCGGCGCGCTCGCCGAAGCGCCGGAACGTGTCGGCGTTGGCCTCGATCTCGGCGGCCACGTCCACGTACGGGATGCCGGCCCGCAGCGCGGCCTCGATCACCGGGCCGGCCGTCGCGGCGAACGGGCCGGCCGTGTTGATCACCGCGGCCGCGCCGGCCAGCGCCCGGTCCAGCGCCGCCGGGTCGTCGACCGCCGCCGGCCGGGTGTCGAGGCCGGCGCGGGCCACGGCCTCGAGGCGGGCCGGGTCGCGGCCGGCCAGGACGGGGGTGAGGCCGCGCTCGAGCAGCGCGGCGGTGACGAAACGGCCAGTGTGCCCGTACGCGCCGTAGACGGTCACGGAGCTGCCTGAAAGATCCACTCGCTCATCGTGCCGACCGGGACCGGGGGAGCGTGAGCGTCGGGAACGACGAGATGCGTACAGTTTCGGACATGCACACAGTCGCGGTGGCCGTCGCCGACGGGGTCCTCAACTTCGAGCTGTCGCTGGCCTGCGAGCTGTTCGGCTCGGCCCCGCCGGTGCCGGTCGCGCCCTGGTACGACCTCGTCATCTGCGGCGCCGCCCCGGTCCGCGCCGACGGCCGGTTCCTGCTGGAGCCCGACGACGGGCTGGACCGGCTGGCCCGGGCCGGCACCGTGATCGTGCCCGGCTGGGCCGAGCTCGACGCCGACCCGCCGGCCGACCTCGTCGCGGCCATCCGCGCGGCGCACGAGGCCGGCGCGCGGGTGGCGTCGCTGTGCACCGGGGCCTTCGTGCTCGCCGCGGCCGGACTGCTGGACGGGCGGCGGGCCACGACCCATTGGCAGTACGCCGGGGCGCTGGCCGCGCGCTACCCGCACGTCGAGGTCGACCCGGACGTGCTCTACGTCGACGAGGGCAGCGTGCTGACCTCCGCCGGCAAGGCGGCCGCGCTGGACCTGTGCCTGCACCTGGTCCGCCGCGACCACGGCGCCGCCGTCGCCAACGCCGTCGCCCGCCGGCTCGTCGTGGCCCCGCACCGGCCCGGCGGCCAGGCCCAGTTCGTCGCCACGCCGGTCCCGGCGCCCGAGGACCGCCCGCTCAGCGAGCTGCTCGCCTGGGCCGCCCGGCGCCTGGACCAGCCGCTGACCGTCGAGGACCTGGCCCGCCAGGCGAGCGTGAGCAGCCGCCACCTCGCCCGCCAGTTCCGTGCCGCGACCGGCACCACACCGCTGCGCTGGCTGCTGACCCAGCGCATCCGGCGGGCACAGGAACTGCTGGAGCACAGCGACGACGGCCTGGACGCGATCGCGGCGGCCACCGGCCTGGGCACCGCGACCACGCTGCGCCGCCACTTCCACGAGGTCGTCGGGGTGGCCCCGGGCGTCTATCGGCGCACGTTCCGGGACCGCTGACGCCTACCATGCCGGCATGGCCCTTCGTCACTGCCTCGCGCTGCTCGCCGCGGTGCTGCCGGCCCTGCTCGCCGGGTGCGCCCAGGAGGACGAGCTCCGCCCGGGCTGCACGCCTCCGCCCCACGAGGAGCGCCTCCTCGACGCCTACCGCGACGACCCCGTGTTCAAGGTGCGGCCGCCGGGCGTCCAGAAGGCCGGCGCCCCGCGCGACAGCAAGGCCTGTCGCATCCTCAACGAGGAGGACACCTCGTTCACGAACGTGACCCTGACGCTGCACGGCGACCATCCGTACGGGCGGCCGGAGCTCCTGTCCGTCTACGACGCCGACCTGCAACGCGCGGGATGGCGACCGGCGGCGACGCCCGCGGACTCGTTGCAGTACTGCCGCGACGTCGCCGGCGTCCCGAGCGACCTGCAGATCGACGGCTACCCCGACAGCTCCGTCATCGTGTCGATGGCCGCCGAGCCCGACGGCGGATGCGACTGACGGTCAGGCGGAAGAAATCGGTCGCGTTCCCGACCCGCGGCGGCTATGTTCGGCCCCTCTCACGTCTGCAGGAGGTGGCTTGATGACGGCCCGTGTCCTTACCCGGCCCTGTTTCCATTCCGACGTAAGGACCTCCCGACATGGATCTTCCGCGCATCTTCGTGATCCGCGAGCGTAACCACCGCGTCCACAACCCCTTCACCGAACAGAAGCTCGCCCTCCTCGGCGACGTGATCCGGCTGCGCCCCGGCCAGACCATGCTCGACCTCGCCTGCGGCAGCGGCGAGATGCTCTGCACCTGGAGCCGCGACCACGGCATCTCCGGGACCGGCGTCGACATCAGCACGTACTTCCTCGGCGCCGCCCGGGCCCGCGCCGCCGAGCTCGGCGTCGCCGACCGCGTGGCGTTCGTGCACGACGACGCCGCCGGTTTCGTCGCGCCCACGCCGGTCGACGTCGCGGCCTGCATCGGCGCGACCTGGATCGGCGACGGCGTCCCGGGGACGCTGGCACTGCTGGAGCAGAGTCTCGTACCCGGCGGGCTGCTGCTCGTCGGCGAGCCGTACTGGCGCATCGACTCGCCCGACCAGGCGGTGGTCGAGGGCTGCGGCTTCACGTCCCGCGACGAGTTCGACGACCTGCCCGGGCTCGTCGAGTCGTTCGGCCGGCTCGGCTGGGACGTGGTGGAGATGGTGCTGGCCGACGGCGACAGCTGGGACCGGTACGCGGCCGCGCAATGGTTCAGCCTGCGGACCTGGCTCGACGCCAACCCGGACGACGAGCTCGCGGGCGAGGTGCGGGCCGAGCTGGACACCGCACCGGCGTTGTACGTGCGCTACCGGCGGCGGTACCTCGGCTGGGGCGTGTTCGTGCTGAAGCGGCGCTGACCCGTGCGCCCGGCCGGACGGTGGCGCGCCGTCCGGCCGGTCGCGCGTCCGTCCCCGCCTCGTGCTCAGCGTGCGGGCGGGAACCGGGTCGTGAACGCCGCCCGCACCGGGGCCCCCTTCGCGTGGTCCAGCACCGCGAACACCACTTCGTCGAAGCACCCGGCGCTGTCGGCGAGTGCGTCGCCGAACGCGGCGGCCACGGTCTGCGGATCGTTGCGGAAGACGCCGCACCCCCAGGCGCCGAGCACCAGGCGCCGATGGTCGTGGGCGGCGGCCACGGCGAGCACGCGGCGGGCCCGGGCGGCGAGCGCGGCCGCGACCTGGCCGGCCCGACCGGCCGGCAGCGCCCCGCGGTTGGGCGCGGCGGCGGTCAGGAACGAGACCTGGTACGGACTCTCCAGCAGCCGGCCGTCGTCATCGCGGAACACCGGAACGCGGGGCGAGTAGATGACGCTGTCGGTGTAGAGGTTGTCGCTGCGGGAGCGGTGCAGCGTGTAGAACTGCGGCGCGGCGGTCAGGCAGCTGTACAGCGCCGACGCGCGAGCCAGGCCCTCCTCCTGGGCCTGGGCGCCGGTGCGGAAGCCGCCGCCCGGGTGCTTCGCGGAGGCGAACACGAGCGCGGCCACGTCGCCGTCGCGGGCCAGCCGGCGGCCGGCCGCCAAGGTGCTCTCCCCGGTGACCGAGACCGCGGGGGGCGGGCCGCTCGGGGGACGGCCCGGCAGCTCCTGTCCGGGTCGGTACAGCCGGGTGCCGCCGACCGCCGCGCGGATGTCGGCGGTCAGGTCGACGCGTCCGCCGCCGGGAGGCCGGTAGGCGGCGGCGCGGAGGATCTGTAACGTGTCGCGGGCGAGGTCCCGCAGTTGCGCACTCACGCCGACCGATTCTGCGTGACCGCGCCGCGCCCGGCGACCCGATATCGCGCCGCGGGCACGGATGGATCACTGCGCCGCAGCCCATAGGCGCTGACAGCGAGATCACGGCTGTCATCGCCGCCAACCCCGACAGTGCGTTGTATTGAGATGCCGCACTTGGCACTTCCGCATTTCCTCGCGGTCCTCACAACGCCGGAGTCGGTACGTGGTTTACACCTAATGCGCGGGCCGGACTTGTCCTCGCCGAGCTCGAGGGGTAACACCCCGATATGGACGGCATTGTAGCAGGCGCAGCCGTTTTGCCCGTCGGAGATCCTTTCACCGCTTGGCGCAGAAAAGGCTGATGTCTATCAAATATTTCGTTCTCAGACTAAGATTGTCGACCGTTGGGAAGGTGAGTAAGTCGATCGCCGGGTACCGACCCACGACGTGACCGCACCAGGGCGACGGTGAGGAGACCTCGTGACTCAGCGGCTTTCATTTGCTGCCGGAATTGCCACGCAGGAGTATCTGACCGCGGAAGAGGGCGCGATCCGGGCGCACGAGGAGGAGTGCACGCACTGGTACGTGGACATGAGCCTGCCGTCGGACCATGCGCATGAGTGGCCCCAGCCTCGACGCCGGTCCCTGGTGAAAATGGCGAGCGGCCTGGGCGTGCGTCCGATCGTGCACGGCAACTTCCGGGCGCCGCTGTCCACAGAGATACCGGAGGTTGCCGCGGGCGTGCAGGCCTACTTGACCGCCGAGCTGCAGCTCGCCAGCGACCTTGGCGCACCGCTCATCGTCCACGGAGGAGCCCTCGCGGATCCACGACCTACCGAGTCGGGCCGGTGGAATGCCCTGCAAAGGTTTCTGCGAGCGCTGGAGCAGGGTCTGAGTGCCGCCAGCGGTCTCGGGGTCGAGGTGTGGGTCGAGAATTTGGCCCACTATCCACGATTCCGCCCTTTCACCTATGTCTTCACCAGGTACGCCGATTTCGTGACAGTGCTGGACTATCTTCCGGAAGTGGCATTCATTTTCGACATCGGGCACGCAAACGTCAACCAGTCGCCTCCCCTGCGCTTGTTTCACGAGATGACCAGTGCGATAAAGGCGATTTCCGTGAGCGACAATGACGGAAGAGCCGACTCGCATCTCGGCCTGGGCCGCGGCAATGTTCCGCTCAAGGAGCTGACCGATACCATCGTCAAGACGCATTGGAGCGGATTGGTGGCGTTCGAGACCCGCGGAGCCGGGGTGGACGAGGGCGTACACGCGCTGCAAGCACACCTGGCCGGATAACGGGCTCCGCGACGACTACGGGCAAGGACTGTATGCGCCGCCCCGATGTCGAGTGACGACAGGCTGTAGTGATCGGGGAGCCTCGTCTCCTCGCTGGAGCGTCCTCGTGGCAAGAGCACGTGCGGCCTCCCTGCCGGTGCCGGCTGTCGTTGCCGCGTCATCGAACCGGGCAAGCACTCGCTGACAGCAGTCCCGAGCAAGGTCACCCAGGCCGGCCCGCATCAGGCAGATTGCGAGGTTGACGCCCGAGATCAGGGTGTCGGGATGGTCCTCGCCGAGCAC
>NZ_JBEZDS010000003.1:27984-107387 GCF_040648435.1 Dactylosporangium sp. NPDC049140
AGCCGGCGCCGCCGCTCGAGGACCTCCTCGTTCAGCTTGCGCGCGCCGGACAGGTCCTCGGCATGGAACAGGTCGACAGCGAGGTTGGCCGCCGAAATGAGGGTGTCGGGGTGGTCCTCGCCGAGCAGCCGGCGCCGCCGCTCGAGGACCTCCTCGTTCAGCTTGCGCGCGCCGGACAGGTCCTCGGCATGGAACAGGTCGACAGCGAGGTTGGCCGCCGAGATCAGGGTGTCGGGGTGATCCTCGCCGAGCAGCCGGCGCCGCCACTGCACGGTGTCGAGGTCCTGGGCATGCGCGGCTTCCAGTTCCCCCGACTGGAAGAGACTGGTGGCCAGATACATTACTGACGTCCAGTAGTCCGGGTGATCTGTTCCCATCACTTTCCTGCGACGGGCGAGTGTTTCCTCGCCAAGCTCACGGGCCGCGTCGTAAGCACCAAGCTCGAACAGGTCGGCAGTCAAGTTGCTGGCTGACGACAATGTGTCCTGATGATTGACGCCGAGTATGCGCTTGCGTCGACCAAGGGTTTCGGAATCCAAGACCCGGGCGTCTTCGTAGTCACCCAGGGAGAATCGCACAATCGCCATCTTGCTGGCCGACGTCAGCGAATCCGGATGGTCCGGTCCGAGCGTGCGCCGTCGTCGTTCCAGCGTGTCGGTATTGAGGGTTCGCGCCGCAGTCAACTCGCCTGCATGAATGAGGTCGGTGACGAGATTGCTGGCCGACCTCAGCGTCTCCGAATCGTCCATGCCGAGGATGCGGCGTCGCCTCGCCAGCGTCTCCTCGTTGATCCGACGGGCGTCCTGGTACCTGCCGAGGTGAAAGGACTCCGTTGCGAGATTCGTGGCGGTCGTCATGGTGTCGACGTGTTCGGCGCCGAGGGTGCGCTCGAAGCGCCGGAGGGTCTCGGCACGCAGTTGCCAGGACGAAACGTTATCGCCCAGCCAGTGCAGGCAGTTCGCCAACAGATGCGCCGCCTGCAAGGTGGTGTGATCGTCGGCCCCGAGCCGGACCGTCAAAGCGCTGTGGGTGGCCTCGGCAAGCCGTGCGGCCGTGCGTGTGTCACCACGACGGGCTACGTAATCGATGGCGTCGAGGAGCAATCGGCGGGCGGCGGGGAGGTCGCTGTCGACGAGTTCAAGGACTTGGATGTGGGGCAGGAGCCGGCTGTAGTGCCGCCAGTGTTCGGGATTCCTCGGTGTGCCCGGGTGGCTGGCCAGCGCGATGTGAATGGCGGTCGAGTGGCAGATCTTCACTCGCGCTTCGGACATGCGATGCCGGATGATCAGACGGCCCAGCCGGTGGACGGTGAAAGTGGACTCGTCGATCTGCGCCAGACCGAATGTTCGTATCGCCCGGATCGCGCGGTGAAGTGCAAGAGGATTGGCAGTCAGGCTGGACCACGCCTCCGCGCCCCGCGAAAGCATGGATAGCGGAATCGGCTCCGGCGCGAAGATCACGGAGGTTTCCAGCATCTCGATCGCGAGCGGCTCCTCGGCGGCGAGTTTGTCCATGGCCAGATGCCAGCTCGCGGCGAGCGACAGGGGGTAGTCTTCCGGCGTCCCCTCCACGAGGAGTTCGCCCGCCTCACTCTCCAGCAGTTCCAGATAGTCCTGCGGCGCCATCTTGGTCCCGGCGATCGTGCTCGATGCCTGCACCAGTGCGAGCGGGAGGTAGTCGACTTCCTTGGCAAGCTGCTTGCCGGTAGCGGCGTTCAGGCGCGGCAGCCGTTGCCGCAGCAACTGCAGCGACTGCTGCTGGGAAAGGCGATGGACCGGAACCTGAGCGGCAATACCGTCCCATTCCGGGTCGCGTGAGGTGATGATCACGTGCCCGCGACCCCCGGGCGGGATGAGCGAATGCGCCAGTCGCCGGCTGTTGACGTTGTCGAGGATGAGCAGCCAGCGGTCGCGGTTCGCCAATTCCTCGAGAACTCTGGCGACCGGTCCGCGCGGGTCAGTCCCGGAGACGACGCCCATGCGGTCGCCGAGCGTGGCGAGCCGCTCGTTCACGACGATCGGATCCTCGGCGGGCAGCCACCAGACCAGATCGTAATGGTCGGCATACCGACAGGCATACTCCATTGCGATCTGGCTCTTGCCGATACCTCCGGGCCCGTACACGACAACGACGGCGGGATCGATTTGGGCGGCCGTCAGTTGTTGGCGTACGTGCTCAAGTTCTGTTTCGCGTCCGACGAACGACCTGCTCCGTGGTCCCAGTGACCATATGCGTGACGAGGCGACCGGGAGAGCCGCGGGCTCCACGAATACGTTGTACTGCGTATTGTTGTTGCCGGTGACGACGCCCCTCGCTTCGCGGGCGTCGACCGCGGCATGCATCACTGCGGTGGGCTCGGCGGTGACCTCTGCATCGTTCAGGTCGACGGGCCGCGCGTTGTCATTCACGGGCGCCGCCCTCGCCCCGGCATCCGGCCAACCGCCTCGGCAACGCGTGTCGCAAGCCGGCGTAAGCGTGGGTCACCGTGGTCTTTGGCCGCGTCGCCGGCACCGGCCGCCGCATCGGCAGTGAGTGCAGCAATGATCACATCGACATCACTCATACTGCCCATCTCTCCGAGTGCCGCAGCCCGACGTTGTTACGGTAGGCGACTGCCGCACCACCGGTCTACCACGAGTGCCGGATCGATTACGCCTCACTGACGGACCCCGCCGCTGCGCGACCGCGCCGGGCCCGGCGACCGGATATCGGGCCGGTCAGGGCGAGACGAGTCCGGTCCGGTAGGCGACGATTACCAACTGGACACGGTCGCGGGCCGCCAGCTTGGTCATCAGCCGTCCCACGTAGCTCTTCACGGTCGGCATGGTGATGTGCATACGGTCGGCGATCTCGGCATTGGAGGATCCCTGCCCGACCAGGGTGAGGACTTCGCGTTCCCGCTCGGTCAGCCCGTTCAGGGAAGCCGTTTCACCCGCCGGCTCGGGGTTCTCGACGGCCATCCGGATCAGCCGCCGGGTGACGCTGGGAGCGATCAGCGCGTCCCCGGCCGCGACCACCCGGACCGCGCTGACGATGTCCTCCAGGGCCATGTCCTTGACCAGGAATCCGGAGGCGCCGGCACGCAGAGCCCCGTAGACGTACGCGTCGTCGTCGAAGGTGGTGAGTACGACGATGCGGGGCGCCACGGGTTCTGAGGTGATCCGGCGGGTCGCCTCGATCCCGTCCATGCCGGGCATCCGGATGTCCATCACCACGACGTCCGGGCACAGCTCGTGGGCCAGGCGGACGGCCGCGGCACCGGTGGCCGCCTCGCCGACCACCTCGATGTCCGGGGCATCGGTGAAGACCATCTGCAGGGCGGAGCGGATCAGGACATGGTCGTCGGCGAGGACCACCCGCACGGTCAACGTGCTGCCGGTTCCGTGGCGGCCGGCAGACGTACCGCCACCTGGAACCCGCCTTCCGGGCGGTCTCCGGCGGTGAACGTGCCCTGCAGCAGCGTGACGCGTTCTCGCAGGCCGAGCAGCCCGTATCCGCCCGCCGGTGCGCTGTCGCCGCGACCGTCGTCCACGACCTCGATCGCCAGTTCCGCGGGGTGGTAGGCGACGGACACCCGGCAGGCCGCGGCGCCGGAATGCCGTAGCACGTTGGTCAGTGACTCCTGAATGATCCGGTAAGCGGACAGCTCCACGTCGGCCGGCAGCGGGCGGCGGTCACCGCTCCAGCACAGGTCGACGTCGACGCCGGCGGCCGTGGTGGCGACGATCAGGCGGTCGACGTCCGCGAGGCCGGACGCGGGGTGCAACGGCAGCGCGTCGCCGTCGGCGGGACCGTCGTCCGGGTGACGCAGGCCGACGAGCATCCGGCGCAGGCCGGAGAGGGTGTCGCGGCTGGTCGTCTCGACCGCGCGTATCGCCTCGCGGGCCCGCTCGGGCTGCGTGCCGAAGACGCGAGCCGCGGCGCCCGCCTGCAGGGCGATGATGCTGACACTGTGCGCGACGTGGTCGTGCAGCTCCCGCGAGATCCGCAGCCGTTCCGCCACGACGGCCTGCGCGGCGGCCTGCTCGCTGAGCCGTGCGGCGTAGCTGCGGGCCTGCCTGACCGAGTACCCCAGCAGGCCGGCCACGAACGCCGGGAGCACCGTGTACGCCACCCACGCCGTCGCGTGCAGGCCCGGGCCCGTGTGCCCGTGGCCGTCCGGCTGGCCGGTCAGCATCCGCAGGCAGGCACTCACCGGCTGGGTGGCGAGCACCGGAACCAGGCCGGCGAACCACGTCCAGGGCGGCCGGGTCGCCACGATGTAGCCGAGCACCACGTCGGCGGAGAGCAGGAACTGGGTGAGTGCCGTGTCCGGGGCGAGGGCCAGGCTGCGCGTGCCGAGGACCAGAACGATGCCGGTGGCGCACCCGACGAGCAGGGGCACCGCGACCAGCGGCCGGTGACGTGCCTGCGTACTCGCCGCCAGCCCGCCCACGGCGGTCACCGCGACGACCGCCCACACCAGCGCGGACCGCGGAGGCAGCCCGGACGGCATGCCCGGCACGCCCGAGTAGCCGCGCAGGGCGGAGGCCGTCACGGCACACCAGAGCAGCGCGACCCAACCGCCCAGCGGCAGCCGTCCAGGACGCGGTGTACCGGGCACGCGCCGATCATATCGACGCGCCGAGATGCCGACATCCACCCACGGTATGCATACCCGGGTCGACGCCGAAGATCGCCCGCGGTCCGATGACAACACCGGCGGCCGAGCGGGACGGTACCGGCATGATTGAAGTCAACGATCTGGTCAAACGGTACGGGGCCACCACCGCGGTGGCCGGCCTGTCGTTCACCGCGCGTCCCGGACGGGTCACCGGCTTCCTTGGTCCGAACGGGGCCGGCAAGAGCACCACGCTGCGGGTACTGCTCGGCCTCGACGCCCCGACCGGTGGCACCGCCAGGATCGGCGGGATGCCGTTCCGCCGGCACCGGCGCGGGCTACGGCACGCCGGCGCCCTGCTCGACGCCCAGCAGGCGCATCCCGGCCGCAGTGCCGTGGTTCATCTGACCGCCCTGGGCCTCAGCAACGGATTGCCGCGGCGCCGGGTGGACGAGGTGCTCGGCGAGGTGGGCCTGACCGACGTCGCGGCGCGGCGGGTGGGGACGTACTCGCTCGGCATGAAGCAGCGCCTCGGCATCGCCACCGCGCTCCTCGGCGACCCGCCCGTGCTCATCTTCGACGAGCCGGTCAACGGGATGGACCCGGAAGGGGTGCGCTGGACCCGCCAACTGTTCCGGCGGCTCGCCGCCGAGGGCCGCACGGTATTCCTCTCCAGCCACCTCATCGGCGAGATGACGGCGACCGCCGACGACATCGTCGTCATCGGGCAAGGCCGGTTGCTGGCGTCGGGTTCCGTGACCGAGCTCGCCGGTCCGGGCGGCTCGCTCGAAGACGCCTTCCTCGAACTGACCACCGCAAGCGTCGACTACCGTGCCGGAGGCTCCCGGTGAAGGGCCTGATCGCCGCCGAATGGCTGAAGATCCGTGCGCTGCGCTCCACCTGGTGGACGCTCGCCCTGACCGCGCTCGCGGTGATCGGCTCGGCGGTTCTGGCCGCCCAGCGCGACTACGCGAACTTCCCCGGATACAGCCTCCAACAGCAGCTGACCCACGGGTTCTCGTTGAGCGACTCGTTCCCGTTGAACGGGTACCTGATACTGATCGTCGTGGCCGCCAGCTTCGGCGCAGCAACCATGATCAGCGAATACAGCTCCGGGCTCATCCGCGCCACGTCGGTCGCCGTGCCCGCGCGCGGCGAACTCCTGCTGGCCAAGGCCGCCGTGGTCGCCGCCGTCTGGACCGTCGTCGGGGCGTGCACCGCCTTTGGCGGGTTCACCGTCGCCCAGGCCATCCTGGCCAGGCGCCACGCCGACGTCTCCGTCACCGACCAGGCGACCGTCGCCGGACTCGCCGGGGCCGTCCTCATCGGGCCGGCCGCCGCCCTGGTCGGCCTCGGCATCGCCGTGCTGCTGCGGCACGGCGGCACCACCTACGTGACAGCGATCCTGCTGCTGGCGTTACTGCCACAGCTCTTCACGACCAACCAGCCGCTGAGCGCGGAGATCAAGCACGCGACGCTGCTACCGGCCTGGCAACGGCTGACCGAAGCGTACGGGCCGCCGCAGTTCGTCGGTGACCTCTACCCGCCGCTGGTGGAAGCGTGGCTCGTGTATCTGATCTGGCCTCTTGCCGCGGTCACCGCCGCCTTGATCGTGCACCACCGACGGGACGTCTGAGCCTTCCACCGGGTGAGGCGGCGGGCGTACGGGTCGGGGCCATCCCGGCCCTGAGACGGCCGTCGCCGTGCCTGGTTTGTCGCCGTCACCGCGGACAGGGCGCACCGCATGGCGCTGCACATCGCGGTAAGGCCGTCGCCCGCTTGGTCGGTCATCCCGTGCGATCCGGCCGGAGACGTGGCCGCGCCGGCGTGCACGGCAGCCGGACGCTTCGTACGGATGCCGGCCGAAAAAGCGAAGAGCTTCAAATTTTAGGGGAGGAAGAGCAATAATTTGAGCCGCGTTCGAGGCGTCTGCCCGACACGACTTTGTTGCCGTGGTTGCGCGCCGTCGGGGTTGAAGAGCGGGCCGTGACTCGCACGGGCGCGATCGGACTTGGCGCACGGATCTGCCGCCGCGGGTGCGGCCCCCGTGTCAGGCCTGGTGGGATCTCCTTGCCCAGCATCAGGCGGGGAGTGGCGCTGGTATCGGGGGAGCGGGCGTGGAAGACGTGCCTGTGGGTGAGCTTCCCGGCCTTGGCGCACTACCGTGCAGCGGATCGCCTGATCAGCGTCGACGCTGCCCGCCCTGCCGAGCACCTTGCCGCCGACCTGGCCCGCCGAATCGGGCAGCACAGCTAACGACACAAGTTTGGTTAGTACTCCAGCCGCACTTCGAGACCGACCTCGTTCTTCGATGTCTGGAAGCACTCCTCGATCGCCCAACGGTACCGGCCACCCGGATCAGTTCCTCGTCGCTGGTGCCGTCTGGGCCGTAGCACAGGTAGTACGCCAGTTCAGTGGGCTTGGTGATGCTGCGGCCTCGCCGACGGCCAGGACACACAAAAGCCGCTTACGCCTGCGGATGGGCCAACCCCAGCAGCTTCATCGCGGCGTTCATCAACCTCATTGGAACGACCCCGGGCCGCTACCGAACCAGTCGTCAGGCCTCCGCCGTCAGCTCCGGTGACCCCCGGTGCGAGGCGCCATATTGACGGTGAGCGGGTCAGAATGGCTTCAGCACAGCGACGGAGGGGCCACGGGAAGCAGCCCCTCCGTCGGTGTCACCGGAGCTTGAACAGGGCGGTGGTGCCCGACCCGTCCTGGGCCGTGGCGGTCACCGCATAGCAGGCGCCGGGCATGGTGGCCGGGGTCTTCCAGTTGTACTGGAACTGGCCGTCGGCGTACTGCAGCGTCGTGTCACCGGTGCCGAGCGTCTCGATCTCGGCCGTTCGCGCGTCGGCGGCGCACGTGACCTGCTGGACGCTCATCGTGACCACGGCCGGGTCGGTCAGTTCGGTCGTGCCGGAGTACACCTGGAACTTCATCGGCACCGTGCTGCCGCCCTTGACCGTGTTGACCACGCCGTCCATCTCGGCCGGGCGGTAGAAACCCCGCACCGTCCACGGCAGCACCGTGTACGTCTGCTGGCTCGTGCCCACGTTGCCCGCGGCGTCGGTCGCCGTCGCGGTCAGCGTGTGCAGGCCGACGCCGGTGCTGTAGCCGGTGACGATGCAGCCGGCCGGCCCGGAGATGAGGTCGGTCGCGGTGCACGCCGGTGCGGCCGGTACTGCGCCGAAGTACACCTCGCCGATCGTGCCGGAGAACGTCGCCGCCGGCGCGACCGTGTCGACCTTCACCGTGGCGGACTTCGTCTCCTCGACGTTGCCGGCGGTATCGGTCGAACGGAACTCGATCTGGTGGCTTCCCGGGAGGTCGACAGCGACCGGCGAGCCCGGGTAGAGCGCCCAGTCGCCGCCGTCGATCCGGTAGTGTGTGCCGGCCACGGCTACGTCGTCGCTGACCTCGAGCGTGAAGGACGGGGCCGTCTTGTACCAGCCGTCGTTGCCATCTGGCCTCCCGGGCGAAAAGGTCAGGGTGGTCGTCGGGGGCACCTGGTCGTGCACGACCGGGGTCACCGTCCACTTGTCGAAGTCGTAGACGACGGACTCGCCGTTCACCGACGCGGTGAAGGTGGCACCCAGCTTGTCCTGCTGCAGCCACGGGGTGTCGAACAGTTTGAACGAATCGTAGTTGACCGGGGTGCCGTTGATCAGGTGCGTGGCGCCCGGGGCCTGGGCGGGGTTGTCGTAGGTGATGTCGAGCGTGTCGCCGTGGACGCCGTGGTACACGAGGCGCGGATTGTCGTCGCCGATGTGGCTGGTGTCCAGGCTCGTCCTGGTGGCGACGGCGGTCGCGAACGCGTCGAGGCTGGCGTACTCGGACTTGTCCGCGGTGTCCAGCACCCAGCCGTTGCGGTCGGCCTGGCTGCGCAGGATTTCGTAGCTGTAGCTGAGGCTGGCCGTTGGGTGGTTCTGCGCCGTCGTCTTCACCTTGTTCGCCGGGTCGCTCGGCGTCTGGTGGTACCAGGTGGCGGGCTGCGCCATCCTGAAGGCGAAGTAGGACGTTCCGGTGTCGACGATCGACCATCCGCCGACGTCGCGCCGCTCGACGATCGAGCCGGTGTCGGGGAACATCGCGTTGAGGTAGTTTTCGGTCTGGTCCCCGGAGGACTTGAAGACGCCGACGGCCGCGGGACCGTCCTGCATCACCCGGTGCTGGGCCGGATCGTCGTAGGTCCCGATCGAGGCGTTGCCCACGTCGACCGACACGCGGAACACCGACTGCGGGGCGTTGGACTGCCAGCGCAGCACCATCGGCATGTCCTCGAGCCAGTTGTCGACCCGCCGGTACTGGACCTCGGTGCCCAGACCCCAGGTGGGGCGGACGTAGGTCGTCCGGTAGATGTCCATCGCGCGGCCGCTCGAGTTCTGCAAGTTCGTCTTGTACGAGGTGTAGGACTTGTCGGTCTTCTGGCCGAGCTGCACGGCGAGCGGTGGTGGCGCGTACTTCGTTCCCGCCCAGGCCACCAGCCCGACGTACTCCAGGTCCGGACGGTAGGCCGACGGTGCCAGGTTGTCCGACTCGCCGACGCCCTGCTGCGCCCGGTCGGCGCCGAAGTACGTCCAGGCGAGGATCGAGTGGTTCGCACCGCGCCAGGTCGGGTCGTCGGCGAGGGTCGAGTCGCCCTTGGCCCGGCTCTCCGAGGAGACCCGGTAGCCGTCGATCCAGTCGTTGGCCCACTCGAACCACATGACGTCCATGGCCATCTTGGCCTTCTGCACCAGCTCCGGGTCGTCGGCCCACTGGTAGAGCGCGTTGAGCCCGAAGTACGTCATGAAGGTGTATTCGCTGCTCTCGTACTCTGCCCAGCCACGATGCACTCCGGCGTCGATCATCGCGAGGATGGCGGCCTTGTTGATGGACTTCAGCCGGTCGCCGGAGTTGCCGTTGATGTCGGACACGTCTGGGAGGTACCGACCGACGAGGTACCCGGTGACGTAGTTGCTCATCCGCAGGTTCTCGGTCTGCGCGAGCGGCCCGTAGGCGTACTGGGCGAAGTAGCTCCGTACGTGGGTGAGCATCGTCGGGCTGTACTGGTCGCCGACCATGAGGTACCCGTACATCTTCGACAGGGTCTTGTACTGCTCGGCGTCGTAGAGCTGGTACAGCCTGTCGAGCTTGCCGAGGTTCGTGGTCACGTTCTCCTGGTCCCCGAGTTGCGCCACGTACGACGCGGTGTTGATCGCTCCTTCCTCCTCCAACATCGTCTTCGTCTTGTCCCACAGCCACTGCGACCGGCTCTGCTGGTCGCCGGGGAACGGTGCGGGTGCGGTGGGTACGTGCGGGCTGGTGGTCATGGCCAATGGGGCGCTGGGCGCGCTGACGTTCCCGCTGGCGTCCTTGGCCCGCACCGTGAACTGGTAGGTCGTGGCCGGCACGAGGTTGCCGACGACCGCCAGCGTGGTGCCTCCCGTGGTGGACGTGACCAGGTAGCCGTCACGGTAGACGTCGTATCCGGTCACGCCGAAGTTGTCGGTGGACGGCGCCCAGCCGATGGAGGCGCTGGTTTCGGACACCTGTCCCTTGGTCAACCCGGTCGGCGCGGTCGGCGGCTCATTGTCGATGACCGGATCGGGCAGTTCGACGACCGAGGGGTTGTCGACTACGACCGCCTCGTCGGTGCCGGTGGTGTTGACCCGGACCTGCCAGCCGAGTTCGACCGTGGTGACGAGACGCTGCCCCCCGTTGGGCATGATGGTGAACCGGTACTGTGCGATGTCGGCGTCGGTGACCCGGGACAGGGCACCTGAGGTGTTCTTGTACGCCGTGGTGGTGGTGAGCGTCAGCTGCGGCGGTATCGGGAACCGGGGGACCAGCTTGTTGTCGTAGTTGCCGAACATGATCTGCGCGAAGATGTCCTTCGCGACGGGCTGGTCGCTCGCCGCACTTCGCTTGAGGTCGAACGACAGGCTGAACTGCCTGGCGGGGCTGCCGACCGGCTGCTTGTACACGGCGTTGATGGCGTCGATGAGGGCGCCGGTGGAGAAGCGGTGGTAGAAGTAGCTGGGGTTCGCTGCCCCCAGGGCCGAGTCCCGCAGCTCGAGGGCGCTGGTGCCGCCGACGCTGACGAACTGCTGCGCGGCTCCGCTGGTCGCGCTGGCGATCGACAGCGGGCTGACCGGGCCGTTGAACTCGGTGTCCATGTCGGCCGCGAGGAGGTTGGGTAGGGTGTCAGCCGAGGGTGATGCGAACGCGACGCCGGTTTGTGCCGCGAGTACGAGCGCGGCGGCACACAGGGACGACAACATCCTTTTCAGGATGTTCATGGACCATCCTTCTCTCTGGGTGTGCGCGTGCGTATGTGTGGGTGGGGGTGCTACTTGACCGCCCCCGTCGCCAGCCCCTTGCTCCAGAAGGACTGCAACGACAGGAACATGGCGACAACCGGAATCACCGAGACGAGCGCGCCGGTGACGACGGTGGTGTAGCTGATCGGATAGCCCTGCAGTTCGCGCCAGCTGACGAGCCCCACCGTCACCGGTTGGAGCGAGGTGTCGGCCAGCATGAGTGAGGGCAGCAGGAAGTTCGTCCAGATCGCGACGAACTGGAAGAGGAAGATGGTGACCATCGCCGGCGCCATGAGCCGCACGCTGATCGTGAAGATCCGGAACTCGCCTGCGCCGTCGAGGCGGCCCGCCTCGATCAGCTGGTCCGGCACCGATGACGCGGCGTAGATCCGGCTGAGGTAGACGCCGAACGGACTGACGATGCTGGGGATGAACACGGCCCAGAAGGTGTTGATGGTGCCGGTGTAGCTGAACACGAGGTAGAGCGGGATGGCGAGGACGGGCGCGGGCAGCAGCACCGCGGCGAGCACGGTGCCGAATACCGCCTCGCGTCCCGGGAACGAGAACTTGGCCAGCGCGTAGCCGCACATGGAGGCCAGGAGCGTGGAGACGATGGCGCCGCCGACCGCGTACAGCAGGGAGTTGAGCAGCCAGCGCGAGTAGATGCCGCCCTGGGCCCGGAAGAGCGTCTGGACGTTCTTCACCAGGGCGAAATGGTGGCCGAACCAGAAGCCGTTGCCGGAGAACAGCTCCCCTTGACCCTTGGTGGCCGAGACGACCAGCCACCATATGGGGACCAGGAAGTAGACGGCGAACAGGGACATGACCAGCAGCACGAGCAGGCGGGTGGCGGGGTTGACCGTCGTGAGCGGACTCATCCGGGACCGTCGCCGCCTCGTTGCCGGGACAACGGGTTCGGTGGGCGCGGGGGTTTGCAGTGTGGTGCTCATGAGTCAACGCTCCGGGCCGATGCGCGGAATACGAGCACGGACAGCACGCAGATCACGGCGCCGAGCACGACGGACTGCGCGGCTGCGTAGTTGAAGTCGTTGGACGAGAGGGACCGCAGCGCGGCCATGATCGGGGTGTAGGTGGACGGCAGGTTCGGCGCCACAGCTTTCATGGTCACCGGCTCGTTGTAGAGCTGGGCCGTGCCGATGATGGAGAAGACCAGCGTCAGCAGCAGGGCCGGCCGGATCAGTGGGACCTTGATCCGGAGCGCGGCCTTCCAGCCGGAGCAGCCGTCGAGGGCGGCGGCCTCCATCGTCTCATCGGGGATGGCCTGCAGGGCGGAGAAGATCAGGATCGTGTTGTATCCGGTCCACGCCCAGGTCAGGATGTTCGCGATCGAGAACGGCAGGGCACCGTCGGTGACGAAGCTGAAGTGGATTCCCATCGAGTCGAACAGCCGGGTGACCGGGCTCAGGGTGGGTGCGTAGAGGAACGACCACACCAGGGCCGCGATCACGCCGGGCAGCCCGTAGGGCAGGAAGTAGGCGACCCGGAAGAACTTCCGCCCGGTCGACGCCGACGAGTCGATGAGCAGGGCGAGGAAGAGCGCGATGCCGAGCATCACGGGCACCTGGATGACGCCGATGAAGGCCACCCGGCCCAGGGAGCCGAGGAAGTCCCCGTCCTGGAACACCCGCGTGTAGTTGTCGAGGCCCGCGAAGACGGTCTCGGTGCCGCCGAGGCCGAGGCCCGAGCGTTTCACCGCGAAGAAGCTCTGCGCGACGGAATACCCGGCGGGTATCAGGTACACGACGGCGAAGAGCACCAGGAACGGCAGGACGAACGGCGCGGCTCGCCGCAGGTCGCGCGTGCGGCCACGCCGCCGAATCGTCACGTGGGACACGGTCAGCCTATCTGTGAAGAACCGGAGGGGCGGGTCGCGGGGGACGCCCGGGCGGCGCCCCCGCGAAGCGCTACTTACTGACGGAGAAGCCCTGCGCCTGCAACGTCGACAGCGTCGCCTTCTGCGCCCCGCTCAGGGCGTCCTGGTAGGTGCCGCCCTTGGTGGGCACCTTGCCGAGACCGTCGCCGAGCGACGCGGCCGTGGCGCTCATCACCGGGCCCCACTGCCAGTTGGGGTTCACCTTGGCGGACTCGTCGCGGAACAGCTGGTAGATGGGCTGGCCGCCGTAGTAGGACTCGGGCTTGTCGAGCGCCGTGTTGGCCAGGCCGGACTTCGAGGCCGGAAGGATGGCCGCGGACGCGATCAGGTTGGACACGGACTGGTCGTTGGTCGACATCCACAGGGCGAACTCGGTGGCCTGCTTCGGGTTCTTGCAGCCCTTCATGACGGCGGTGGACGAGCCGCCCGAGTTGCCGACGGCGTCGGTGGTGCCCCAGCGGGGCATAGGCGCGACGGCCCACTTGCCGGCGGAGGCGCCGGCGTTGTCGCGGATGAGCGAGGCCGACCAGACCGGACCGACCTCGGACCAGACCTCGCCCTTGCTCCACGCGGAGTAGAGCGCCGCGTCGAAGGACGGGTAAGAGGTGACGAGGCCCTGGCTGAAGAGGCCCTGCCAGTACTGGCCTACCTCGGCGTTGGCCGCGCTGTCCATGGAGACGGTCCACGAGTCGCCCTTGACTCCGAACCAGGCGGCACCGTGCTGCCAGGCGAAGCCGGAGTACAGGTACGGGTCGGTGGGCAGGTTCATGATGCGGGCCTGCGGGTTGGCGGCCTTCACCGCGGCGGCGGCGGTGGTGAACTCCTGCCAGGTCTTCGGGATCGCGATGTTGGCGTTCTTGAACAGGTCGGCGCGGTAGAACATGGCCATCGGCGCGGTGTCGACGGGCACGCCGTATGCGGCGCCGCCGACGCCTACGTTGTTCCACACCCAGTCGGGGAACTCGGAATGCTGCGGCTTGACGTACTGGCTGACGTCCTGCAGCACGCCGGCGGCGAGGAAGGTCGAGAACGTCTCGTAGCCGACCTGGGCCAGGCACGGGGCCGTGCCCGCCTTCGCGGCCGTGAGCATCTTGTCGTAGCCGGTCTGTCCGCCGCTGGGCAGGGCCTCGTACTTCACGTGGATGTCGGGGTGGGAGTCGTTCCACAGCGCGACGGACTTGTCATAGCCCGCGGCCCAGCCCCAGAAGGTGACGTCCACGGGGCCGCTGGCCTGGGTACTGGTGTCGCCGCCGCATCCGGCCAGGGCAATGCCGGCAGCGGCGGCGACCGCTGCCGCTATGAGTTTCGCCGTTCGCTTGACCATGATTCTCTCGATTCCTATGTGGTCCTGTGTGGACAGTGCGGATCGTCGCGCTGGGGCTGTCCGGGGTGTCTGACGGGAGCGCCCTTACGCGTGCACGGCTGATTACGCCGGATGCGCGTGCCCCTGAGGCACAGCTTCCCGCGAGGCGTGGGATCTGCTGAGGTCGGTCAGGGCGCTGTTGGGGTGAACGCCCGGGGTGTCAGGAGCTGTCGGGGAGCGGAGCCGACGGCGAACGCTCGTGCGGGCCGGCGGGCATATTGTTTCCCATCTACGTCGCTCAAGTGAACGTCCGGATACTTGCATACAAGTGCACTGGCATGCAACGATCATTTTCATGAGTCCCCGACCTGCGCTCGTCCCCGAGCCGACACCCGCCCCGACCGGCCCGGTGCTGTCACCGGTCGTCCGGGAGCGTGCGGCGGCCCGGACCTCCGATCGCGTCTACGACGAGCTGGTTTCGGCGATCCGGGAGCTCAGGCTCGTTCCGGGCGCGTCGCTGTCCGAGACTGAGCTCGCCGAGCGGCTGCACGTCAGTCGCACGCCGGTGCGCGAGGCGATCGCCCGGCTGGTCGACGTGGGGCTCGTGCGGGTCGTGCCGCAGGTCGGCACCCGGGTCGGGTTGATCAGCCTGCGCGAGGTGGAGGAGGCGCGGTTCGTCCGCGAGAGTCTGGAGGTCTCGGCCTTCGAGGTCGCCTGCACGGACCTCGCGCCGGACGTCAGCGGGCTGCGCGAACTGCTGGAACGGCAGGAGCGCAGCTACCGCACCGAGGACTACAACGCCTTCTTCGCCACCGACGAGGCGCTGCACGCCGAGATCTTCGCCCTCAGCGGCTATCCCGGTGCCTGGCAGGCCGTGCAGCGCACGAAGCTGCAACTCGACCGGCTCCGACGCCTCACCCTGCCGGACAAGGCCGGCGTGCGCGCGCTGATAGACGAACATCGTTCAATTGTGGACGCCCTGGAGAAGGCCGACGTCCCGGCCGGTCGCGCGTTGATCAGCCGGCACGCCCGGCGCGCCATGGAGCTCGCCCCGGTGCTGCGTGACAAATACCCGGACTACTTCACCGAATGACCCGGTTGAACAGGTTCGACGGCAAGACGATCCTTGTGACCGGGGCGGGCTCCGGGATCGGCTACGAGATGGCCCGCCGTTTTCTCGATGAAGGGGCGACGGTGTACGCGGCGGACCTCGCCCCCGCGGGCGTGCCGCGCGGCACCGTCCCGCTGACGGCCGACGTGACCGATCCCGTCTCGGTCGCCGCGGCGGTGTCCCGGGCCGTGACCGAGACCGGCGCGCTGCACGTACTGTGCAACAACGCGGGGGCATCCTCGACCACGGACCCGGTGGCGTGCACCGTCGAGGACTGGGACCGCACCTTCGCGGTCAACAGCCGCGGCGTGTTCCTCGGCACCAAGTTCGCGCTACCGCACATGCTCGCCCAGCGGTACGGGGTCATCGTCAACACCGCTTCCGTGGCCGGACTCGTCGGGTTGCCCGACCGCGCCGCCTACTGCGCGAGCAAGGGCGCGGTTATCGCCTTCACCCGCCAAGTGGCGGTGCAGTACGCGGGGACCGGCGTGCGCTGCAACAGCATCTGCCCCGGGACGGTCGACTCGCCGTGGGTCGGGCGGCTACTCACGGCGGCCGGCGATCCGGCCCGCGCCCGCGACCAGCTCGTCGCCCGGCAACCGATGGGCCGGCTCGGCACGCCGCAGGAGGTCGCGGCGGCCGCCCTCTACCTTGCCTCCGACGACGCCGCATTCATCACCGGCACCGAACTCGTCCTCGACGGCGGACTGCTCGCCGGCTGACAACCCCTACCAACGAACGGAATCGCGCAGGAATGACCATCCGCATCAGCCTTGGTCACATCGACAAATATGACGCCATTGTCGCGACGTTCGCCCATCAGCTCGGGCTGACCGGCGTTCAGCTGCACACGCCCGATCTGCTGCCTGGCGTCGACGGCCACTGGAGTCTGGCCGAGCTGCGGGCCCTCCGGGCGCGGTGCGACGACGACGGACTCTCGATCGACGGCCTGGAAAACGTTCCGCTCGCCCACTTCTGGAAGATCCAGCGCGGGCTGCCCGGTCGGGACGAGCAGATCGAGAACTACCAGAAGACCATCCGCAATCTCGCCGCGGTCGGCATCGACCTGCTCGGCTACAACTTCCTCGGCACCTACGTATGGCGCACCGACATGGCCGCGCGCGGCCGCGGCGGCGCCAAGGTCACCGCGTTCGACCTGGCCGACGTGGCCGCGGGCAACGCGCTCGCCGGATACCGGCTCACGCCGGACCGGCCCGTGGGCGAGCCGATCACGGCCGAGCAGATGTGGGCCAATCACCAGTACTTCCTCGACGCGGTGCTGCCCGTGGCCGAAGAGGCCGGGGTGCGGCTCGCCCTGCACCCCGACGACCCACCCGTCGATGAGCCCCTGGGCGGTATAGCCCGGATCTTCACGTCCCCGGCCGCGATCGGGCAGGCGCTCAAGCAAGCTGGCGGCAGCCCGTCGTGGGGACTGAACCTGTGCCTCGGAACGGTGTCCGAAATGGACGGTGAGCGCAGCGTCAATGAGGTCATCGACCTGCTGGGACCGGCCATTCTCTATGTGCACTTCCGGGACGTCCGCGGCACCGTGCCCCGCTTCACCGAGTGTTTCATCGGTGAGGGTAACTACAACCCGGCCCGCGTGCTGCGGCGGCTGCACGACACCGGATTCGACGGGTTCCTCATCGACGACCACGTCCCGGCGATCATCGGCGACGTGGACACCTGGGGCGACATCTCGTCCGAGGCGTACTGCAGCCGGGGCCGGGCGCACGCGATCGGTTACCTGCAGGGCGTCCTGAACGGGATGGGGCTCGACGAGCGAGACGGCACACGTGCATGACGACGCAATGGATTCGGTGGCCGGCCAACGTCATCGCCCGGTTCGGCGGCCAGCCGGTGGCTTTCGGCGGCGACTACAACCCCGAGCAGTGGGCCGACAGCGTGTGGCCGCAGGACGTGCGACTGATGCGCGACGCCGGCGTCAACCTCGTTACAGTCGGCGTCTTCTCCTGGTCGGTGCTGCAGCCGGCGCCCAGCCGCTGGAACTTCGGCTGGCTTGATCGGGTGCTTGATCTGCTGCACGCGGGCGGCATCGCGGTCGATCTCGCCACTGCCACCGCGTCGCCGCCACCGTGGCTCACCACACGGTTCCCGGAGGTGCTGCCGGTCGACCGGCACGGCCGGGTGATGGCGCAGGGCGGCCGCCAGGCCTGGTCGCCGTCGTCGGCGGTCTACCGCGAACACTCGCTCGCGCTGGTGGAGAAGATGGCCGAGCGCTACGGCGAGCATCCGGCCCTTGCCCTGTGGCACGTCTCCAACGAACTCGGCGGCCACAACTCCCGGTCCTACGACGACGCCACCGCCGGAGCGTTCCGGGACTGGCTCAGGCACCGGTACGCGGACTCGCTCGACGAGCTCAACGCCGCATGGAGCACTGCCGCCTGGAGCCAGGCCTACTCGGAATGGGAGGAGGTCCAGCCGCCGCGGCTGACCTTCACCGACTCGAACCCGACGCAGCTGCTGGACTTCGACCGGTTCAGTTCGGACCAGCTGCGCGAGCAGCTGCGAGCGGAGATCGCCGTGCTGCGGCGGGTCACCCCGGACATTCCGGTGACCACGAACCTGGTGCTGTTCGACGCTGGCAAGAACATGGACTACAGCTCGTGGACCGCCGACCTGGATCTCGTCGCGAGCGACCACTACCTGCGCCCGACGCCCGACGCCCAGTCCGAGCTGTCGTTCTCGGCCGACCGGGCCCGCGGCCTGGCGGCGGGCAAGCCCTGGCTGCTCATGGAGACGGCCACCGGAGCCACGAGCTGGCGTCCGGTCAATCCCGCGAAGCGCCCCGGGCAACTCCAGCGCGACGTGTTCTCGCACGTCGCGCGCGGAGCCGACGGCATCTGCTTCTTCCAGTGGCGCGCCGCCCAGGCCGGGGCCGAACGGTTCCACTCCGCGATGCTCCCGCACGCCGGGTCTGACAGCCGCAAGTTCCGGGAGGTAGTGGCGCTCGGCGCGCAGCTGGCGTCCTGCGCCGAAGTGCTCGGCACCCGGGTGGTCGCGGACTGCGCGCTGGTGTTCTCGGAGGAGTCGTGGTGGGCCGCCGACCGCGAAGGGCACCCGCACAACGGTCTGTCCTACATGGAGAACGCGCTGCGGTGGTACCGGAGTCTGCGCGACGCGGGCGTCACCGTCGACATCGTGCCACCGTCGGCCGACCTGTCCGGCTACCGGCTGATCGTCGTACCCATGCTCTACCTGGTCTCGGACCGCGACGCGTCCGCCATCGCGGAAGCCGCGCACGCGGGCGCGACCGTGCTGGTCACCTACTTCTCGGGCATCGTCGACCCGCTCGACCGGGTGCGGCTCGGCGGATACCCAGGGGCGTTCCGGGAACTGCTCGGCCTGCGCGTGGAGGAGTTCGCGCCGCTGCCGGAGGCGGACTGCGTGGACATCGACGGGGTCACCGGAGCCACTGCAGTCTCGACCTGGCACGAGGCGATCGACCTCACGGACGCGGTGGCCGAGGCGTGGTACGCCGGCGGCGACTTCGCGGGCGCGCCGGCGGTCACCCGCGCCGTCCGCGGTGCCGGGGAGGCATGGTACGCGGGAGTTGAGCTGGACGACGACGCCCGCGCCCGCCTGGTGGCGGTGCTCGCCGATCGCTCGGCCGTGACGTCGGCCAGAACTCCAGATGGGCTCGAGATCGTCGTGCGCCGGTCCGCTGAGCACGAGTACACCTTCCTGATCAACCATGGCGTCACCGCGGCGAGGGTGGCGGGTTCCGGCACCGACCTGCTGGACGGATCCATCCACGGCGGAGAGATCAACGTGCCGGCGGGCCGGGTGCGGATCGTCAAGGCAGGACGGGCACCTCGTCAGGGAGGACATCGGGAGCCCATGGAAGCGATGCGAGCCCGATGAGCCTGCAGGTCGACCACGCCCTCGGCCGGTCGGTGACCGTCTCCACCGGCGGCGGCGCGCTGCTCAGCTACGGGTACCGCCCGGATACCCCGCGGCTGGAGTCGCCCAAGCCCTATCTGCATCCGATCCGGACGCTGGCCGGCGAAGCGTTGGCCTGCCTCAACCCGGCGCCGTTCTTCAGCGCGGAACTCGAACTGGCCCCTGGTGCGACGGTCGGCTTCCGGTACGCCCTCGTCATCACCGCCGGCGAGCACGGCGACGAGGGCACCGCCGCGCTCGCGGACCACGGCCGGACCGCGCCGGCCCGGCCGGGGGTGGTCTAGGTGACCAACCGGGACGGACGCCTCCCTGCGGTACGGCGCCGGGCCATCCTCGATCTGCTCGCCGAACAGGAGTTCGTCACGATCGAGCAAGTGCAGGCGGCCACGGGCACCTCCAACTCCACCGTGCAGCGAGACCTCGGAGCGCTCGCCGCCGCGGGCGCCTTGTCGCGGATTCGGGGCGGAGCAAGGAGGCGATCGCCCGACATCGCCGCACTACGTTCGGCGCTCAACCAGCTACGTCGCACGCTCGACAGCGGTGACCTCCACGCGGTCGAACGCACGATGCGCTGGGCGCTCGGTCTCTGCGAAGGAGTTCGATACCGCGAGCGCTGGTCGGACGTTGACAACGGACCTGGCGCATGAAGGCACCGCAATCGGCCACGGCGCCGGCGTCACAGCCACCTGGACCTGTCCGGACGACTCCGTCGGCCATGGAGCGTCCGGATGCCTGGCTGTCGACGATGGTCGAGCCTACCGTCCATAGTGGAAAGTCAGGCGGGCGGCGCCACACGCTACTAGCGGCCGCAGACAACGTTGTCTAGACTCTGATCCGCGCGGCTGATCAAGGCCCGTCGTGGCGCGACAGACAGCTGCAGCGATCGTTCCCCAGCGCGGCTGACCCCCGCGCCGCGCGCTGCGGGGCCCGCGGACGGCAGCAAGGAGTCCATTGTGGAGTTCGACGGCAAGGTCGCCATCATCACCGGCGGACTGAGCGGCATCGGCCGCGCGACCGCCCAGGTGCTCTCGGCGCGCGGCGCGGCCGTCGTCGCCGCCGGCCTGCCACCGGCGGCCGGAGCCGAGGCCGAGCTTCCCGGCGTCGAGTACGCCGAACTGTCGGTGACCGACGAGGCGGCCACGGCCCGGCTCATCGCTCGCGTCGCCGCCGCGCACGGCGGACTGGACATCGTGGTCGCCGCGGCCGGGATCCAGCGCTACGGCACGGCGGCGGACACCACGGCCGACGAGTGGAACGAGGTGCTCGCCGTCAACGTGACCGGCGCATTCCACACGGTCAAGCACGCGCTGCCCCACCTGCGCGCCCGCGGGGCGGGCTCGATCGTGCTCGTCTCCTCCGTCCAGTCCTTCATCACCCAGAGCGCGGTCGCCGCGTACACCACCAGCAAGGGCGCGCTCAACGCCTTCGCTCGGTCGCTCGCCGTCGACGAGGCGAAGCACGGGATCAGGGCCAACACCGTCTGTCCCGCCTCGGTGGACACGCCGATGCTGCGTACGTCCGCGCGCATGTTCTCCGACGGCACCGACGAAGGCACCCAGGCCCTCGTCGAATCCTGGGGGCGCAGCCACCCACTGGGACGGGTGGCGCGGCCGGAAGAGGTCGCCGAGGCGATCGCCTTCCTCGCCGGCGACCGCGCCAGCTTTATCACCGGCGTCGCGCTGCCCGTCGACGGCGGACTGCTCGCCAACGCGGCCGTGGTGCTCCCCGAATGACGCCGGCGACAACGCCCGAGGTCGCGGTTGCCGGCCGGGCCCGGGTCGGCGAGGGGCCGGTATGGGATGCGCTCAGCGGCCGCCTGCACTGGGTGGACATCCCGGCCGGGCACATCCACACCAGTGACCCGACGACCCGACAGACCAGCACGCTGACACTTCCGACGCAGGTCGGCGCGGCGGTACCCCGCCGCCGCGGGGGCTTCGTCGCCGCGGTGGCCGAGGGCTTCGCCAGCGTCGAGGCCGGCATGACCGTCCGGTGCGCGATCCTGCCGGAGAGGGAGCGCATGAACGACGCGAAGTGCGACCGGCACGGGCGGCTCTGGGCCGGCAGCACCACGATGGATTTCCAGCCGGGCCGGGGCGCGCTGCACGTGCTCATGCCCGACTGGACGACTCGCGTGGTCCTGGAGGGACTGACGCTGCCCAACGGGTTCGACTGGAGTCCCGACGGGCGCACCTTTTACCTCGCCGACACCATGGCGGGCGAGATCTCGGCCTTCGACGCCGACCTGGAGCGTGCCACGATCGGCCGCAGGCGCACGTTCGCCCGGTTCCCCCAGGACACGGGCATGCCGGACGGGCTCACCGTCGACGCCACCGGCTGTCTCTGGGTGGCGATGTGGGGCGGCGACCGGGTGGTGCGCCTCTCACCGGACGCCGACCTGCTCGGCGAGCTGCCCATGCCCGTGCACCAGCCCTCCTCCTGCGCCTTCGGCGGCCCCGCCCTCGACGTTCTGTACATCACGTCGGCCCGCGAGGGTCTGGACCTGGCCGACGACGACCCCGCGGGATCGGTGTTCGCGGTCAACGGGCTGGGCGTGGCGGGAACGCCGGCCGCCATGTTCGCCGGGTGAGCACGCCGATGAGCACCGAGAACCCCGCAGGGCCGCCCCGGCTCGCCCCCATCGACGGCGAGCTGCTGGGCGCGCTGGAGCGGGCCGCGCCCGGCGCGATTCGGGCCCGCGCCAGCGACCGGCTCGGCATGGCCCATGACGCTTCGCACTACCTGCTCACGCCCCAGGCGGTACTCGTACCACGCGACGCCAGGCAGGTGGCGGCGCTCATGCGCGCCGCTGCCGGGCTGCAACTCGGTGTCACGTTTCGCTCCGGTGGCACCAGCCTCAGCGGCCAGGCCGGCACCGAGCATCTGCTCGTCGACGTCCGCCGGCACTTCCGCACCGTCGAGGTCCTCGACGGCGGCGCCCGGGTCCGGGTGCAGCCCGGCGCGGTGCTGCGCCAGGTCAACGCCCGCCTCGCGCCGTACGGCCGCCGGCTCGGCCCGGACCCGGCCAGCGAGTCGGCGTGCACGATCGGCGGCGTCATCGCCAACAACTCCAGCGGCATGACCTGCGGTACGCACGCCAACACCTACCAGACCCTGGAGTCGATGACGCTCGTGCTGCCCAGCGGCACCGTCGTCGACACCGCCGCACCCGACGCCGACGCGCGGCTGCGCGCCCACGAGCCGGCCCTGACCGGCGCCATCGAGCGGCTACGCGCCCGGGTCCGCGGCAACCCGGACTCGGTGCGGCGCATCAAGGCGCAGTTCGCGATGAAGAACACCATGGGCTACGGCCTCAACAGCTTCCTCGACCACACCACGCCCGCGCAGATCCTCGCCCACCTCGTTATCGGCAGCGAGGGCACCCTCGGCTTCGTCGCCGAGGCAGTCTTGCGGACCGTCCCGGTCCACCCTGCGGTCTCGACCGGGCTGGTGGTCTTCCCCACGCTGCGCGAGGCGATGGCGATCATGCCGGACCTGGTGGCGGCCGCACCCGCGGCCGTCGAACTGCTCGACGCCGAGTCCCTTCGGGTCGCCCGCGCGCTGGACGCCTCGGCTCTCGACCTGGCCGTCGACCGTCACGCCGCGCTGCTGGTCGAGTGGCAGGAGCCGGACGCCGAACGCCTCGCCGAGCGCGAACGGCGGGCCCAGCAGCTCTTCGGCGGATGGAACCTCGCCGTCCCGGCCAAGCTGAGCCGGGACGCGACCGGACGCGCCGGGCTGTGGCACATCCGCAAGGGGCTGTATGCCGCGGTCGCCGGGGCCCGGCCGTCCGGCACCGTCGCGCTGCTGGAGGACGTGGCCGTCCCGGTGCCCGCCCTCGCCGACCTGTGCGACGACCTCGCCGGCCTGTTCGACCGGCACCTGTACGAGCGCAGCGTCATCTTCGGCCACGCCAAGGACGGCAACCTGCACTTCATGCTCAACGAGAAGTTCGGCGCCGGCAACGACGTGCAGCGATACGCGGACTTTACCGAGGAGATGATTGACGCCGTCCTGGGCCACGGCGGCACGCTCAAGGCCGAGCACGGCACCGGACGGGTCATGGCCCCGTTCGTCCGCCGGCAGTACGGTGACGAGCTCTTCGAGGTCATGCTCGAGGTCAAGCGGCACTGCGATCCGGCCGGCACCCTGAACCCCGGGGTGCTGCTCACCGACGATCCGCAGGCGCACCTGCGTCACCTCAAGCCGGTCGTCACCGTCGAGCCCGAGGTCGACCGGTGCGTCGAGTGCGGCTACTGCGAGCCGGTGTGCCCCAGCCGCGACCTCACCACCACCCCGCGGCAGCGCATCGTCCTGCGCCGGGAGATCACCGCGGCCGTGGCCGCCGGCGACCCCGCGCTTGCCCGGCAGCTGGAGCGGGAGTACCGCTACGACGCCGTCGACACCTGCGCCGTCGACGGTATGTGCGCCACCGCCTGCCCCGTGCTCATCAACACCGGCGATCTCACCAAGCGGCTGCGCGCCGGGCACAACGGCCGCGCCGCCCGGCAGGCGTGGAGCACGGCCGCGAAGCACTGGGACACGGCGACCCGGGCCATGAACCTCGCCCTGGACCTGGCGGCGGCGGTGCCGCCCGGCGTCGCCGAGGCCACCACCCGGGCCGCCCGCCGCATCGGCAACCCCGACGCCGTGCCGGCCTGGAGCCGCGACCTGCCGCGCGGCGGCATCCGGCGCCGCGCCGCACCCGATCCGGCCGCCGGTGCCGTCTACCTGCCCTCGTGCCTGAACACCATGTTCGCCCCGGCCCGCGGCGGTGACGGCGTCATGGCCGCAGTGCGCAGGCTTGCCGGCCGGGCCGGCGTCCGGCTGCACATCCCGGCGGGGGTGGGCGACCTGTGCTGCGGCACCCCATGGTCGTCCAAGGGCCTGACGGACGGGTACGAGATCATGCGGCGCCGTGTCCGCGACATCCTCGCCGCCGCGACGGACAACGGCCGGCTCCCGGTCGTCACCGACGCCGCCTCCTGCACGGAGGGCCTCCATCGCCTCCTCGCCGAGGTCGCCCCGGCCGTCGAGGTCGTCGATGCCGTGACCTTCGTGGCCGAGCACGTGTTGCCGCGGCTGCCCGCCGGCCGGCGCCTGCCCTCGCTGGCGCTGCATCCGACCTGCTCCTCCACCCGTCTCGGCCTCGACGCCGCGATCGCCCGCATCGCCGGCGCGGTGGCCGAGCGCGTTGTCGTCCCGGACGCCTGGCAGTGCTGCGCCTTCGCCGGGGACCGCGGCCTGCTGCACCCGCAGCTCACCGCCTCCGCCACCCGTGGCGAGGCGGAGGCCGTCGAGCGTGACGGATGCGCCGCCCACGCCTCGGTCAACCGCACCTGCGAGATCGGGATGAGCCGGGCCACCGGCCACACGTACCACCATCTGCTGGAACTGCTCGACCGGATCACCGCATCCGACTGACGCGAAGGCTTGGGTCAGTGCCGCTTCACATGATCGTCCTGCCCGGCGGCGGGTACGAGCACCACGCAACGCACGAGGCCGAACCCGTGGCCGAGTGGCTCGGGTCGCTGGGCCTTGAGGCTGGCGTGCTGCGCTACCCGGTGGCGACCCGCCACCCCGGACCGTTGCTGGCGGTGCAGGCGGAGATCGCCGGGCTGCGGCGGCGCGGCGTGCGGCGCATCGGCGTGATCGGCTTCTCCGCCGGCGGCCACCTCGCCGGCCATGCGGCCCTGGCGCCGGATGTGCGGCCGGACGGGCGGCCGGACCTGGCGGTGCTGTGCTACCCGGTCGTCTCGATGCTCCCCGAGCACCACGCCGGCTCGCGAGAGCAGCTCCTCGGCGCGGACGCGCCGGCCGCGCAGCGCCGGGAGGCGTCGCTGGAGGAGCTGGTGACACCGCAGGCGCCGCCGTTCTTCCTGTGGCACAGCTCGGACGACAAGGTCGTCCCGGTCGAGCACAGCTACCGGCTGGCTCGCGCGCTGGCGGCGCACGACGTGCCGCACGAGCTGCACGTCTTCCCGCACGGCCGGCACGGGCTCGGGCTGGCCGAGGACGACGAGTCGGCCGGGCAGTGGACGCGGCTGTGCGCGCGGTGGCTCGCCGGGGTGGGCGCCGCCGCGCCGGCCGCGCAGGGCACGGCCGGCGCTCGGTAGCCGAGTCCCGATCCGGTCAGCCGAGCGGCATCGTGCAGAACCCGCCGCCGACCAGATGGTTGCGGGGCGCGGCGGGGTCGGCGTCGCCGCCGGCCAGCGCCTGGGCGGCGTACCGTTCGGCGTCGTCGCGCGGGTGGTACCCGATAGCCTCCGCCTCGGCCAGCGACCACCACCGGCGGGTGTTGGCCGAGATGCCCCACAGGATGCGAAATCCGGCCGGCTCGACCCGCAGGCACGCCTCGACCAGCCGGACGGCGTCCCCGGGCGAGAGCCACCTGGCCAAGTCCTCGGGGACCGTCGGAAGCGGCCGGAACGCGCCGATCCGCAGGCACGTCACGTCGATGCCGAACCGCGAGTGGTAGAGGCTGCCCAGCGCCTCGACCACGGCCTTGCTCACCCCGTAGAAGGTGTCCGGACGGGCCGAGCTGTCCGCCGGCAGCGGGCCGTGCACCGCCTCGTCGCGGGTGCGGAACCCGGCGGCGTGGATGCTTCCGGCGAGGACCACCCGCCGTACCCCGGCCTCGACCGCCGCCGCCAGCACCTGTTGCGTGCCGTCGATGTTGACGGCACGGATCGTCTCCCAGGGCGCCTCGCCGGCGCACCCGCCGAGGTGGACCACCGCGTCGACGCCCTCGCAGGCGGCGCGGATCGCGTCCGGGTCGGTGACGGACGCTGTGTGGATCTCCACCCGTTCGCCCGGGGCCGCCGGCGGCTGCGGTTGGACGTCCAGCACCCGCAGCACCCGGCCCGGGCGGGCGAGTCCGGGCCGCAGCACGGTGCCGATACGCCCGGCGGCGCCGGTGAGCAGGATTCGCTCGGACATGTATGAACCCCCTGCGGTTACGGGCCAGCGATGGCCGGCAGGTCGGACGGCGTGTCCTGCCCGTGGTATTCCTGCGGAGCCGCCCCCGCGGGCAGGTAGGGCGGCTCGTGGTACGTGTGTGTCCGGCGGAAGGTCAGCGGGACCGGTGGGCGCCAGTGCCGCCAACCACCAGGATCGGCCGGCACCGGCGCACTCGGCGGGCCGACGCCGTTGCCGTCCTCCGCAGCCACCACGTACTCGTCGCCGGCGGCCGGCGTACGGTCGACGTAGGAGAACGCCAACCCGGCGAAGATCTCGTGGTATCCGGCCTCGCCGCGGCGGCGGCGCAGCAGCCGATACCCGCTCGCGCCGAGCACCTCGCCCCAGCTCAGCTCCACGCCGCCCGGGCCCGGCAGCGGGGCCAGCCCGTCCGGCGGGGCGGGCGGGGCGTCGGTGACGTACAACGGGTAGTCCGCGCCCGGCGGGGCATGGTGCCGGGAGTTCGCGGCGACGACCCGAACGTGCAGCTTTCGGCCGTCGGTCAGGCCGGTCAGCCGGCACGGGCTGGTCCGGGCGGTCGCGGCGGTGCGCCACGTGTCGCCACCGTCGTCGCTGAGTTGCACCAGGTACCGTTCGGCCGCCGGCACCGGCGCGAAGTGCACCTCGGCGAGACCCCCGCCGGCGGCCACGGTGCGGCGTACCTCGGCGGGCGCCGGTCGGGGTGCGTGTGCGGTCAGCTCCCACCGGTGCCGACCCGCCGGCAGCGCCACGGTCACCTCGTCGGGGGTCTCGCGCAGTGGCCGCACGAGCGCGCCGTCGACGTGGAAGGCCGCGCCGCGCCGGCCGGCCGGCACGCGCAGGGTCAGCGTGGTGTCAGCCGCGGCGCGGAACACGCCGTGGCACTCGTGCGCGTCCGCCCGGTAGCGCAGACTGATGCCCAGGTCCCGGTCCTCGGTGGTGAGCACCACGTCGCCGGTGCCGATCGCGGTGCCGTGGAAGAGCACCAGCCGCCGCTCGCCGTCGCGCCGCAGTCGGATCACCCCGGCTGTGCCCCGGAAGCGCAGCCCGGCGATGTCGAGCGTGACGTCGAGCGCCTCCGGTTCGTGATGGGCGGCCCGCTCGTGGCGGAACACGTAGTCCACGCCGTCCGGGCCGGTGATCCGGGCGCCCCAGGGCGTGCGGTGCTGCGGGTCGATCGTGAGGTCGTCGCGGTGGCTGACGATCGCCAGCGTGCTGCCGGTGGTGACGTCGGGCGGACCCTCCAGGCGTACCCCCTGGGAGAACGGGGTGCGGAACTCGCCGCCGCCCGCGCCGTCGGTGCGCACGCCGCGCACCACGTGGATGAAGGGCATCCGGTCGGTGAGGTGGTCGATGCTGTTGGCGTCGTCCCCGGTGGGCCGGGTCAGTGTGGCCCACGTCCAGGCCATCCGCTGGGTAGCCGCTACGGCGTCGTAGACGACGAGGTAGTCGTGGCCGACGAGGATGACGCTGCGGCCGAGGTAGTGGCCGTACACCGGGCTGTCGGGGGCGGGGGTGATCTCGGCGTACTGCGCGGTGTCCAGGTCGTAGTGCGGGCGGTCCAGCGTGTTGGGGCCGAGCGACCGGATCGCCCCGCCGCGCCAGATACCGCAGGAGCTGACGAAGGTGGCGTCCGGCGCGCGCCGGTCTCCGGCGTCCTCCCGGCCGTGCCCGCTGTAGGCGCGCCCGGCGGCGTAGTAGTACAGGTGCCCGCTGCCGTTGTCGTCCGCGATGCCCCACCGGTAGTTGGGGCCGCGGTCGGTCTGCTGCAGGTGGACCGACACCTCGGTGGGCTCGCCGATGCCGGCGCGCAGCGTGATCCCGTAACCGGTGTACTTGGTGCTGCCCAGGCGCGGGTTGGTGCCCCGGTCCCCGGGCGGGGGATGCAGCACCCGCCACGGGTCGGCGGCCCCGCGCGGCTGGTCCAGGCGATGTCCCGCGGCGTCGCAGCCCCACAGCAGGTGTTCGGCGACGAGCGGCCGGTAGCGGCGCAGCTGCTCGCCGAGCAGCCGCATCTCGATGGGTGGCCGGCGCGGCCAGCTTGCGTGCGCGCCCTGCGGCGGGTGCATGCGCAGCGCGCCGGGCGCGGTGGCCGAGACGTCCCAGTCCGGCGCGGCGGCGGTCATCACCGGGGCGCTCAGCGCGTCGACCAGCCAGTCGCCCAGGGCCGCGTACTGCGGTGTGCAGAGCCGGTTGTGGCCGTCGGCGCGGATGCCCAGCGCGTTGCCGAGGGTGGCCGGGCGCAGGAACGCCCACACATAGGTGGCGAGGCTCTCCGTCCAGCGGCCGGGCCTGGCCTGCCGGCCGGGCAGTGCCGGTCGGGTGTTGAACGCCCCGGCCAGCCGCAGGAATGTCTCGAACTGGTCGAGCCAGTCGCCGGCGGCGGGATGCTCGGGGTACAACCAGGCCAGGCAGGCCAGCGCCGCCTTGCCGTCGGACATGAAGTTGGGGTGGCCGCCGAACATCCGGCGCATCGGCCCGATCTCCTCGCCGGCGGACACGTACGCGGTCAGCAGCAGCAGCGCGTCGACCCGGGCGGCCTGCTGCGGGTCCAGCTCGCCGCGCAGGCGATCGTAGGCGCCCAGCAGCCGGTCGTACAGCGGCCGCTGGCCGATGTTGAGGTAGCCGGCGACCTCGTTCACGCCGTGCGCGATCAGTCTCGGGCCCTCGGCGCCGGCGAACAGCGCGCTGAGCAGTTCCCGCCCGGTGCGGATCTCGCCGGTGGTGCACAGCGGGGCCGGGCGCCGCCCGCCGTAGGTGAGCACCCAGTCCTTGACCCGGTCGAGGTCCAGGGTGCTGTGCCAGTGGTACAGCTGCCGGACGTGGGTGGACTGGTAGCAGGCGGCTCGCCGAGCCACCTCGGGGCTGATGCCGTACCGTGCCGACAGCGCGTGCGCGTTGTCGCGCTGCGCCCGCAGTACGTCCCGGTCGCGTTCGTGGTCGTAGAAGGCGATGCCGGTGCGCCGGCTGCCGGTGCGCAGCGGCCACCGCCAGCTCAGCACTCCGTCGCGGTGCCGGAACTGGATCTGCAGGTCGCGGGCCGAGGCCCAGGAGGCATAGCGGTGGTCGTCCCACAGCGCCGGATCGCGGACGAACACCCCGGCGGCGTCGCCGGTGCTCAGGTCCCAGAACGTCGCATGTGGACGGATGTCCCAGGCGTACGCGGGCGCGTAGGGTCCGACGGTGAAGGCCATCTCCTCGCGCGGGTCCTCGGGCCGGCCCGGTCCGGAGAACGCCGGGTCCTCGCCGCTGTCGGCGACCAGCAGCGGCTCGTCGATGCCCGGCCACCGGTAGGTCTCCGGCGAGCCGGGGTCGAGGTAGTCGGCGGCGTCCTGCGAGTACGGCCAGGTCGAGGAGAACCGGTGCGTGGGGGAGAACCCGTCCCAGCGCAGCTCCCATGCTCGGGCGGGCTCGCCGACGTCCTGCATCCGCTCGGTCAGCTCGACAAAGTCGTACCCGTGCACGCAGCGCACGGTCGCGGTGTACCGGCCGCCGCCGGCGAACCGGTACCCGATCTCGTACGCGACGGCCAGCGGCCCGGCCTGCACCTCGCGTACGTCGATCCGCTCGACCCGCGCCTGCATACCGGTCGGCCCGTCGACCAGCCTTGATCGGCCTACCCAGCCGTTCCCGCGGTCCAGCGCGAGGATCGGCCCCGGCACGGGCCCGGTGCCGGGTCGGTGGGATCGGGGCAGCCGCACCCGGATCGGTCCGGCGTCCAGCACGATGCCGTCGTCGCCGTGCACGGCCGTCACCGGGTGGGCGACGGCCGCCAGCGGGATCGACTCGTCGGCGCACAGCGTGAACTCGTGGGACTGGCCCGGCGCCAGTGCGGCGAAGAAGCCGACCACCGCGCTGCGCAGCAGTCCGGCATCGTCGGTGCGCACCTCGCAGAGCTGGAACGGCAGCGGGGTGCCCGCGGCGTCGACCAGGCGTAGCCGCCGGGCCGGCAGCGCCGGCTCGGGCCAGCGCACCGGCCAGTGCAGCAGCGTCCGCGGCCACTCGAACTCGGGATGGTCGATCTCCTCGCGCAGCCGGAACGTGACGCTCGCCCGGCCCGGTTCCCACCGGGTGTGCCGCCCGGGCCGGACCGGATCAGCCGGGTCGCTCATTCGTCCCCGCCGGACGGCTCGCCGGCCGCCGCCTGCGTCGGCGCGATGCCCTGGCTGCCCAGGCCCGCCCCGCCCGCTACGCCCTCGACGAGGTAGCGCTGCAGCACGATGAACAGCACCAGGATCGGTGCCGCCACGATGAAGGTGGCCGCGGCCACCATGGGCCAGTTCTGGGTGTGCTCGCCGAAGAACGAGTAGAGGCCGCGGGTGACCGGCCACAGGGTGTCGTCTGAGAGCATGACCAGCGGCAGGATGAGGCTGTTCCAGGAGGCAACGAAGCCGAAGATGCCGAAGGCGGCCAGCGCCGGCTTCATCTGCGGGATGATGAAGGTCAGGATGAACCGGATGTAGCCGCACCCGTCCAGCACGGCCGCCTCGTCGATCTCGCGGGGGATTCCCTTGATGTAGCCGACGAAGAAGAAGAACCCGGCGCCGGACAGGCTGGTCATCACGAGGTAACCGGCCATGCTGTTGTACAGGTGCAGCGTGCGGGCCTCGATGAACAGCGGGATCAGGCCGCCGGGCAGGAAGCCGGAGAAGATGAAGAACGTGTAGAGCGCGTTCGAGTGCTTGAAGTACCCGCGAGAGATGGGGAAGGCGAGGAAGACCCCGAGCACGAGGGTGATCGCGGTCGGGATCACCGAGTAGACCAGACTGTTGATCATCTGGCGGCTGAAGCCGCCCTGCTCCCACGCGTCGGCGAAGTTCTGCAACGTCCACTCCTGCGGCAGCCCTGTCGGGTGCTGCAGGAAGTCCGGGTAGCTCTTGAACGCCTGCAGCAGCAGGTAGAACAGCGGCAGCGCGAACAGCACCACCGAGATGAGAAAGCACACCACGTTCGTGCGCACGCCGCGAAGCACCCGCCCGGCGCCGCGCCGGCGCCGGGGCGGCGGCGCCGCCTGGCTTCGGGTGCGGTCGGGTAGCACCGTCGAGGTCGTCACAGTGTCACCTCCCGCCGTCGCAGGGTCCACAGCACGCCACCACCGATGAACAGGGTGAGGAAGAACTGCAGCATCGCCAGCATCGAGCCGAACCCGAGCTGGCTGCTGCCGCTGAGGAACGCCGAGTTGAACATGTAGATGCCCAGCGTGCGGGTGCCGAAGTTGCCGCCGGTGAGCACCAGGATCAGCGCGTACTCGCCGAGCGCGCCCACCACGGCCAGGAACATGTTCACCGTGAAGGCGGGCGCGAGCAGCGGGAAGGTCACGCTGCGGAACATGCGCCAGCGTCCTGCGCCGTCCATCGACGCTGCCTCGTACACCTCCGGCGGGACGTTGCGCAACCCGGCGATGTAGATGAGCATCGAGTACCCCGAGAACATCCAGACGTTGACCAGCATCACGAGGGGCAGCGCCAGCCGGTTGGAGCCGAGGAAGGTGCTGGTGATCCCGAAGTCGTCGTGCAGGATCTTCTCGAGAGGGCCGGAGAACGGGTCGAAGATCAGCGAGAAGATCGCCCCCACGACCGCGACCGAGAAGATCTGCGGCATGAAGATGAGCGCCCGGTACACGGCGTAGGAACGGCCGCGCCGGTTGAGCAGCAGGGCCAGCCCGATGCCGATCGCGTTCTGCACGATCGCCACGCCGACCACGTAGATGAGCGTGACGCGCACCGCGCCCCACACCTCCGAGGAGAGCGCGGTGAACGCGCTGGTGTAGTTGCACAGGCCGCAGAAGTCGAGCGGCGTGCCCGGCAGGCCGGAGTATTGCGTGAACGAGTACCCGATGGTCGCCAGCGACGGGTACAGCCCAAACACCAGCCATCCGAGTCCGGGTATCGCGATGCTCGCCCAGGGAATGAACCGCCGGGTCCGTGGAGTCCCGAACAAACAGCGTGACACGCCGCTCTCCCTTCTACCGTGACGCAGGGACTACCCGAGGGCCTTCTGGTAAGCGCTGGCGGAACGGGCCAGGACCGTGTCCACGCTGTCGCTGCCGATCGGCGCCATCTTGTACAGGTCGGGACCGCCCGCGTCGGTCGACGCACCGGCCGGCGTCCACGGGGCGGTCAGCGCCACGAACGAGTCGGTCATGTGCGCGTTGAGCCAGTCCATCCAGGGCAGCCCGGTATTCTGCAGCGCCGGCTGGGTGGACATCGAGCCGGTCGCCTCCAGCCACTTCTTGTAGTTGTCCGGCTGAGAGAAGAACTCCAGCCACTGCATCGCCAGGTCCTTGTGCGGCGCGCTGGTCGGCACCACCCAGGTCAGGTCCGGCTTGATGGCCACGCGGTTGGCGGCCGGGTCGTTGGTGCCCGGCATCATGAAGAAGCCCAGGTTCAGCTTCGGGTTGGCCTGCTGGATCGTCGCGCCGTCCCACGAGCCGTCCAACAGGAACGGGAAGTTGTCCGGCTGGCTGGCCCACGCGCCCGGAGCGGTCTGCTGCGAGACGCCCGCCGCGCCCGGCTCAAGGTATGGCATCGCCTTCTGATACTGCTCGGAGATGCTCTTGTAGACCGGGTCGGCCCAGGACTGCGTCTTCTGCCAGAACGCGGTGGCCCGGTCGGTGGACACCTTCACCGAGTCCGCGGCGGGGTGGCCCGCCATCAGCGTCTGGTTCATGATGCCGTGCCAGACGCCGGCGTGCAGGCCTTCCTTTCCCGCGGCGAAGATCGGGGTGATCCCCTTGGCCTTCAGGGCGGCGCAGTCGTCGAGGAACTCCTGGTAGGTCTTCGGTACCTCCATGTTGTACTTGGCGAGGAGGTCTTTCTTGTACCAGACGGAGCCGGCGGAAACGTACTCCGCGGCCATCACGCCGTAGATGCCGCCGTTGTAGCCGACCGCGGCCTGCTGATTGGTGAGGTCGTAGTTCTTCATGAACGGCTGGTCCTTGAGGTCGACCAGCTGACCCGAGGCGACCAGCGCCGCGGCTCCGCCCGGCTTCAGGTTGGTGTAGGACGGCGCGAAGGCCTGCTGGGTGGGGGCGAATTGGGCCAGCACGTCCATCGACTTGGACTGCAGCATGCTGCTGGTCAGCTGCTGCCACGCCCCGTTGGCGGTCGGTGCCTGCTGCAGTTTGACCGTGACGTTGGGGTGCGCCTTCTCGAATGCGGCGTTGAGTTGCTTGGTGAACTCGATCGCCCCCGGGTTGGTCCACTGGCCGATGGTCAGGGTGACCTTCTCGCCGGAGCCGGAGTCCGAGCCGCCGCTGCAGGCGCTCAGGCCGGAGACGAGGCAGGCGCCGGCCGCGGCGGCGGCGATCAGCGGGACCGTTCTGGCGCGCCGCCGCGCCGTCGCGGGCTGTGCGCTGGTGCGGGTATCCATGGTGTTGCTCCTTCTTGGGTCGGGGTGCTGCCGGCAGGAGTTACGGGCGTTGCAGGGCACCGTCGGTCCGGCGCGGCGGTGCCCAGGCGTGGCCGAGGCGCTGGGGCGGGAACCGTAGCGCCAGATTTTCGTCGAAGTCGATGCCGAGGCCGGGCCGGTCGCTCGGCCACAGGTAGCCGTCGCGGATCTCGGGGCAGCCGGGGAAGACGTCCCGCAGCTGCGGCGCGAACAGGTGTTGCTCCTGGATGCCGAAGTTCGGCGACGCGAGGTCCAGGGCGAGGTTCGCCGCGTGCCCGATGGGGGAGACGTCACCCGGCCCGTGCCAGGCGGTCCGGATCCCGAACAGCTCGCACGCGTTGGCCAGCCGCCAGGCCGGGGTGATGCCGCCGATCGCCGAGACGTGCACGCGGATGAAGTCGCACAGCCCGTCGGCGAGCAGCGGACGGTACTCGGCGGGGTTGGTGAACAGCTCGCCGATGGCGATCGGGGTGCTGCACTGGCCGCGCAGCCGGCGCAGCCAGTCGATGTCCTCCGGGGCCACCGGGTCCTCGAGGTAGAACAGGTGGAACGGTTCGAGGTCCTTGGCGAGCCCGACGGCGTCGGTCGGGTGGACCCGCTCGTGCACGTCGTGGATCAGCTCGACCTCGTCGCCCAGCTCGGTGCGCAGATGCTCGAAGAGCGAGACGACGGTGCGCCGGTACGCCGCCGGATCCCACGCGTTCGCGGTCAGCGGCGGGCGGGCACCGGCCGGCGCCGCGACGCCGGGCGCCCCGTACGTGCCGGCCCCCGGCACGGCGACTTGGCACCGCACGTGCCGGTAGCCGTCGGCCGTCATCTGCCGGATCTCGTCGGCGACCTCGTGCGCGTCCCGGCCGGAGGCGTGGCTGTACAGCGGAACGGCGGTGCGGCAGCGCCCGCCGAGTAGCTGCCACACCGGCAGCCCGGCCTGCTTGCCCTTGATGTCCCACAGCGCCATGTCCACTCCGGACAGTGCGTTGTTGAGCACCGGCCCGGACCGCCAGTAGCCGCTGACGTGCAGCGTGCCGGCGATGTCGGTGAGGTCGGCCGGGTCCCGGCCGATCAGCTGGGGCGCCAGGTATTCGTTGACCGTGGTGGCCACCGCCGCCGCGCGCTGGGTGAACGTCGCGCAGCCCAGGCCGTACAGGCCCGGTTCGCTGGTGTCCACGCGGACCACCACGAGCGTGGTGCCGGCGGGGGCGGTCAGCACCGCCCGCACGCCGGTGATGCGGATGGCCGGCGAGTCCGCCCACGGGGGCGCGGAGGGGGTACCGTCGACGCTGGTCACGGCTGGGTTTCCTTCTCTGTTCGGGCTCTGGTCGGGCTAGGGCTGACGATGGGGGCCCGGCCGCGGGTCGCTCACCCCGCGGCCGGGTGGTTGGGCGACGCCGGTTCAGCGGCTGAGGCCCCAGCGCGTGTCGACGCGGCCGCCGCTGAACTGCGCGCCGGTGCCCCAGAACGCCGCGAAGTTGTAGCCGGACGATTGGGGCGCCCCGAACTGCGCGGTGGAGTAGGTCATGCCGTGCCCTCCGGTTCCCGCGTCGGCGACGGCGAACGCGAACGCCATCGTGGCGTGGCCGCCCGCCGCGCCCGGCAGCGTCGCCTTGAGCTCGGGCAGCTGGTTCCAGGCGATGGCCACCTCGTAGACGGTCACCTTGGCGACGGCGTCGCGGGTGATGACGATCCGGCCCTCGCGCCCGCCGGTGGCCGTGGCGTCCATCGGGCCCAGCGGGGTCGGCAGGGCGGCGTTGGTGGGGTAGTAGGTCTGGTAGTTGGTGCCGGGCGCGCACTGGCGGTGCAGCTGGGCGAACGCGTTCTGGCTGGCGTGGTCGGGGGTGGCGCTGGCCAGCGTGGCCACGTAGAGGTGGGACAGCGAGACAAGGCACTTCTCGTAGTGCCGGTCGCCGGCCAGCAGGTCGTCCGGCTTGTTGCCGGTGTCGAAGCCGAGCTGGATGCTGTCGGCCTGGAACGGGAACAGGTACGGGTTGGCCGCGAACGCCACGTTGAAGGACGCAATGACGTCCTGGAGCTCGGCGCGGAAGTACAGGTAGTCGTCGTCCCAGGCGCCGCGCATCGCGTACTTCTTGGTGTCGCCGGTCGCGCTGACGCTGGTGAGCGTCACCGGGATGACGTCGCTCCACTGGTCCGCGCCGCCGCCCGCGGTCATCGACCGGAAGGGAAGATGGGCGACCCGCACGGTCTGCGACCCGCTCGGCGTGACGTCGTCGCGCCCGGGCAGCTTGATCGTCCAGTCCACGTGGTACTCGTTGTCCGGGCTCACCTGGTAGCCGGTGACCGGCAAGCTGATCACGCGCTGCTCGCCCGGCGCCAGCTCGTGCAGCGCGACGTTGGTGCGCTCCAGCGTCCATCCCGGCGGCGCGGCGACCCGCAGGATCGCCTCGAGCGCACCGGGCGACACGTTCTCCACCCGCACCTGCAGCTCGCTGCCCGCGCCCAGCGGTTTGACCAGCGCCAGCGGGGTGACCAGCAGCGGCGTGTCGTACTCGAAGGAGGCCCTGTCGGTCAGCACCTCGCGCAGTTCCTCGGCGCTGCGGTCGGTGTCGAAGTAGAGCACCTCCCACGGGTTCAGCGGCAGTTTCACCAGGTTCGCCGACCCGTCGGCCAGCTGCCGGCCGAGGTAGTCGTAGACCCGCACGCCGGAGGCGTCGTGCAGTTTCAGGGTGCCGTGGTACCCGGCGGCGGACGACTCGTCGCTGCCCTTGTAGATCTGGTCGGCGTAGATCGCCGCCCGGCCCTTGCCGTCCTCGGTGCGGAACAGGAAGCCCCAGGTGGACTTGGCGTCGGGGTACAGCTCGGTCTGCAGGGTCGCGTCCTCCAGGATGCTGGTCATCGTGGTGTAGGCGACCACCGCGGGCAGCGGCGTCTTCGTGCTGCTGTCGTAGATGTTGAACTCCTGGCCCGAGTAGGGCTTGTCGTAGCACAGCGAGAACCAGAAGATCCGGATCGGCGAGTCCGCCTCGGCCCCGGCGAGCATGTGCAGCAGGTAGGTCGGGGCCAGGGTGCGGGCCACGCCGTAGATGGCCTGCTCGACGGGCAGGCTGGGGAACGAGTTGACCACCGAGGTGCCGCACTCGGTCTGCCACTGCCCGCCCCGCCCGCCCGAACGGGACCAGCGCCTGTCCATCTCGACCTGCGTCTTGGCCATCGCGTACTGGGTGGCGTCGGGGTATCCGTAGGCGTGGTTCACCGAACCGTCGATGTACCCGGTGTCGGTGGAGCCCTTGGCGTACACCGCGTCGCGGTTGTAGCTGACCGAGCCGCCGCCGATCAGGTTGACGTCGGGGAAGTCGGGCTTGACCCGGTCCCAGATCAGCTTGCTCATGTTGCGGTAGTCCTGCGAGTCGCCCGTGGACCAGTACCGGCCGTGCACCCACGGCTCGTTCCACAGCTCCCAGTTCTGCACCAGGTCCTGCAGCGGGGCGATGGCGTGGTACACCATGTCCGTGTGCGCCACCATGTCCCTGGGCCGGTTGCGGTACGTGGGCAGCGGCCGGCCGTTCGCGTCGGGCTGCACGTTCCAGGACATGTTGTAGTTGATGCCGCCCATCGGCGAGATGCCGTAGCTCAGCCACTCGGCCACCTCGGCCCGGGCCTTGTCGATGTCGGCCTGGCCCCAGAACGTGTTCGGCGCCGGGCTGACCGTGTCCGGCTGCACCGAGGCGAGGCCCCGGGTCCATTTGACGCCCATCAGCTGCGCGATCCGCTTGGTGATGGCCGGGTTGCCCTCCGAGCGGATGCCCAGGCCGAACGCCGAGCCGGGGCGCACTCCGGACACGGTCGGGCGCAGCACGCCCAGCCCCAGTGTCTTCACCAGCAGCTGCGCACCTCCCGCGTCGGTGACGGTGACCGAGACCCGGTAGTAGTCGGGATCCAGCGCGCCGAGCGGGATGGTGATGGTCTGCGGCGTGCCCGCGTCGGCGGTGAAGCTCGTGGTTGCGGTGCGGACGGTCTGCGTGCTGCGGGCCTTGACCGCCCAGGCCACCGTGCCGCTCAGCGCGTCCTGGGCGGCGACCGTGACGAGCAGCTCGGGGGTGGCCCGGCCGGAGCCGTCGATGGGGAACAGCGCGGTCGGATCGTCGAAGCGCAGGTCGATCGACGGCGCGGTGGCCGCCTGCGCCGCCAGGCCCGTGCTCATGACGCCGGCCAGCGCAGCGCCGACCGTGCCGGCGGCACCGTAGGCGAGGGCCCGGCGCCGCGTGATGCCCCGGGCGTCGGTGCCCGGGCCTGTGGTGTTGGGGTCAGGGGTGTCGGACATGCACAAACCTCCGAGGGTGTGTCGCGAGGACCGTCGGTGCGCAGTTGCGATGCGGGGGTCAGGCGGGGGAGAGCCGGCACAGGCCGGCCGGCGGCACCGGCAGGCGGTGCAGGCCGGGGCCGAGCTCCCGGATGTGGATGCCGGCCGATCGGCCGCAGGCGTCGGTGACCGCCAGGCGGACCCGTGCGGTGTCGGCGAGGTCGAGCACGAGGTGGTCGGCGGTGGTCGAGTTGATCAGCGCGACGTCGGTGAACCGTCCTGGTTCCAGCGCCACCACCCGGTGCTCGCCGAACACCGTGATGACGGCCCGGTCGCCGTTCCAGGCGGTGACGGTGGCGTCGCGTTCGTGCGGCCGGCCGGCGTGGCGTTCGCCGTCGATCAGCACGTCGCGGTACCGCCGCCAGAGCCCCAGCCACCACGCCGTCATCGCGCGGTGCTCGGCGGACAGCTCCGCGAGCCGCACGGAGACCTGCGGGATTGCGTAGAGGGCGGAGTGCAGCTGCCGAGCGGCCGCCTCGACACCGGCGCCGGGGTCCCACATGAGCATGTCGCAGTGCACCGTCGCGCCTGGGGCGAGCCGGGCGATGTCCAGCGTGCGCACTCGGTTGGCGGTCGCGTCCGCCGGGCAGTCGCTGGCCCGCAGCAGGTTGCCGAAGCGGCGCATGCCCGGCCCGGCGTAGGGCTGGCGCAGCTCGATGAGCAGGTCCTCGCCGCGCAGCGCGCGCAGCCGGGTGTACAGCTCGTCGAGCAGGGTGCGCATCGCCTCGCTCACGTCGGCGGCACGGTCATCGTCGCCGGTGTTGTAGACCATGGCCGTCTCCAGGAAGTCGAGCTTCAGCCCGTCGAGCCCGTAGCGCTCCACGAGCTCGGCACAGCGCTCGACGACGAAGGCGCGCACCTTGTCCTGCCGGGGGTCCAGCACCTGGCACGCCAGGCGCGGCACCCGGTGCGGGGCGAGGCCTTCGAGCGCGCCGTGGGCGAGGCTGCGCTCGCCGAGCAGCAGCGGCGCGATCCAGGCGACGTAGGACAGCCCCATCTGCCGTACCCGGCGTACGTGCGCAGCGAAGTCCGGGAACTTCGCCGGATCGGGCGTCCAGTCGCCGCAGCCGGAGTACTTGCGGCTTTCGGCGTGTGCCTGCCAGCCGTCGTCGAGCAGCAGCAGCCCGCATCCGAGTTCGGCCGCGATGGCGGCCTCCGCCTCCACCGCGGCGGCGCTGACGTCGCGGTGCATCGAATACCAGGTCGAGTACGCCGGGGTGCGGCCGGCCTCGGGGGTGCGCAGGGCGTCGCCGGTGCCTGGCATCCACCGGGCCAGGGCGCGCAGGGCGTCGTCGGCGGGACGCCCCGGCGCTTCGATGCGTAACCGGCACTCCTCGCCGGCCCGCATCGGCATCGCAAGCCATACGCCGAAGCGGGCCGTGTCCTCCGAGAGGCCGAACCGGATCAGGGTCGTTGCGTCGCTGCGGTCACCGGCGAAGGCGAGCAGTGACCGCCCGGCGCCGTCGTACAGGCAGCCCGCGACGGCCGAGTCAATGAGCCCGACCCGCCGCCAGTCGCCCTCCCAGTCCGCCGGGAGCGGGCGCTCCCAGCCGGCCGCGGGGTGCCAGTAGCCGACTCCGTCGCCGAGCGGGACGTCGATTCGTACCAACGTTGTCCCAGAACCCATGCTGAAGATCCGAACCACGGTGGCGTCGGCCTGTGGATCGGCCTGCAACCGCACGCCGTCCGTCAACGTGGTTACCGCAATGTTGCCCGCATAAAGGACATTTCCGTCAGTCCAGAGATGCGAGTTGTCCGTTACGTCCATGAAAGTTGCCCTTCCGGCCCTAGCGGGGGCTTGGCGCGGGGGAACGGTAACCCGCGCGAGACAACGTTGTCCAGCCGTCGGTCCGGGGCAACTCGGAAGCCGGGGCGATTTCGAGGTGGCTGCGCACGGCCCGAGGGGCCGGCCTCCGTCGGGGGCGATGGTGCCGGGATGGGTTCATATTCCGTGGTGACGGCGTGTCCGCGGGCACTCGTCCGGCCCCGGTTGGCGCGGGAAAGCGGGGGAGATCGCGGACCGGGTGCGACGGCCGGCCCGGCCGAAGCGGGGAACTTCTGTACGGTCTAACGTTGTCTCGAAGTGGCTGCCGAGCGGCGCGACCCGGCCGGGCGCCAGTCAGCCCTTGCTGCGCTCTACCAGCGTGGTCGGGATGACGATCGTCCGGGGCCGTGAGCGGTCCCCCGCGATTCGCTGGAACAGCAGCTCTGCGGCGACGCGGCCCATCTCGCGGGCGTCGGTGGAGACGACCGTCAGCGGGTGCGGCACCAGCGCGGCGGCCTCGAAGTCGTCGAAGCCCACGATCGCCACGTCGCTACGCTGCCGGCCCAGCACGCTGAGCGCAGCGAGGGTGAGCCGGTTGGTGAGCGTGAACAGGGCGGTGGGCGGCTCCGGCGACTCCAGCATCCGCTCCACCGCCGCCTGTGTGTCGGGGGCCGAGTGCAGCCCGTCCCGGATCAGGTCTGGCCGGTACGGCAGCCCTGCACGCTCCATCGCGGCCTCGGCCGCCGTCAGCCGTTCGCGCATCGTGTAGATCGTCAGCCGGTCCGCGAGCACCCCGATGCGTTTGTGGCCCAGCGCCACCAGGTATTCGATGGCGCTGCGCGCGCCCTGTTCGTTGTCGATGAGCACGGTGTCGGCCCGCACGCTGGTGGGCGGGCGGTCGAGGAAGACCACCGGCGTGCCCACCGCCATCTCGGCGCGCAGGTGGTTCTGGTCGCCCCCGGCCGGCACCACGAGCAGGCCGGCGACCCGCCGCTCACACATTTCCAGCACCAGGCCACGTTCGCGCTCGCTGTCCTCCGCCGAGCTGGCCGTGATGAGCATGGCGTCGTGATCGAGCGCGCCTTGGGCGGCCCCGGCCGCCAGGCTGGAGTAGAAGGGGTTGGCCAGATCCTCGTCGATGACCAGCCCGACGGTGCCCGACGTGCTGCGCGAGCGGAGGCTGCGCGCCATGTCGTTGCGCCGGAACCCCAGCTCCGAGACCGCGGCCAGCACCCGCTCGGCCAGCGCGGGGTCGACCGTCGGCACCTGGTTGACCACCCGCGACACGGTCTTGAGGCTGACCCCGGCCAGCCGGGCGACGTCGGCCATGGTTGGGCGGTAGGGGCCCGTGCCGGTCATGGGCGGTGTGCTCATCGGACTCGTGGCTCCTGAGGCCTGCGCGGACGAGGATCTCACGGTACCGACGTTATCCCGCGCCACCAATCCCACCGGCTGGCGCGGACGAAGGCCGTGGCGGCCGGTGGCGTCGCGCGCGACGAGACTCAACGAACTCCAACCAGAACCAACGGCGCCCGCGCGTCCGGTGGATCAGGCCGATATTCCCTGGTCAATGGCAGGGTGCTGGTCAGAGCTCGATAGCAAACCTACAAGGCCGGGGGCCACCTCCGGGTCTTGAGAACAAACTACACACCATGATCCGACGAAATTCCACCAGAAGCAACGCTACTGTTCCAGCCGCAACGAGAAGGACAGCGCGAACGGTCCGGCCTCCAGCACGTCGCCGGCTCCCGGGCCGGGGCCGCAGGCCGCGCTGCCCAGGCCCTGCTGGGCAACGTCCGGGTTGACGACGACCCGCTCGCCCGGCACCAGGTCAGTGGTGTGCCGGGCCCGGCCCAGCTGCTCGCTGCTCCACCGCCACGCGCTGAACTCCACCGTCGGATGACCGGTGATCCGCAGGCCCGAGCCGCCCGGCGCGCGCAGCCCGGCCCAGCGCACCGCGGTCCGGTTGCCGTTCTCCTGGGGGTACACGTAGGGCGTCTGCAGCTCGTCGACGGTCGCGGCGAACCGGTCGACGCGCACGGCGGCTCGCGAGTCGGCGTACGCCTCGCCCGGACCGCCGCCGAACCACTCGACCTCGCCCAGCCGGGCGGGCACCGACAGGCGCATCCCGACCCGCGGCAGCGGCACGCTCCACTCGCCCAGCGGGACGATCGTCGCGTCGAGCGCCACCGAGTCGGGGTCGGCGGACCAGCAACAGGTGACCATGACGGCCAGATCGGAGCCGGCCGGGGCGACCCGGGTCACGGTGACCAACTCGTCCCCGTCGATGGCCAGCTCCCGCAGCCGGTGCGTCATCCGGTCCGGTCCGAGCGCCCGCCACCGCGGCTCCGGCGGGTCGGAGCCGAGCCGGTCGTTGTCGATCGGCGCCCGCCACACGTCGAGCCTGGGTCCGGCCACCTCCAGGTCGCCGAGGCGGACCAGCCGGCCGTACCGCGGCTCGAACACCGCCGGGCCCAGGCGCAGCCGCCCGTCCGCCTCGCGGCGTACCCGCGGGCCGACCGGCCGGGGCGCCGGCGGGGCCGGCCGCAGCCGGGTCTGGGCCCGGCCCAGGACGCTGCGCCTGGCCGCCTCGGGCCGCCCCCCCCGATCACGGTCGCGGTCACCCTGTGCGCACAGTACCCCCGTCCGCCGTACCTGCTGGTGAGCGGCGACCGGGGGAGCGCGCGACGGTGGTACGAGACCGAGGTGCTGGAGGTCGCGCCGACCGGCCGGCCCGCCTTCACCGAGCGGCACGCTCGCGTCGACCTGCTCGACGACTTGCTCCGGGCGATCGGCGACCCGGGCGCCGCACCGCGCTGTCCGCTCGAGGACACCCGGCCGTTCGTCGGCGTCGTGGAATGGCGGTCCGGCCGGGCGGTCCGGCCCGTGCCGGCCGAGGCCCGTCGCCGCCACGACGACGAGCTCGGGCCGCGGTGGAGCATCGCCGGGGTCGAGGAGGACATCGAGCGCGCCGTCGCCGAGTCGCGGCTGTTCTCCGAGCTTCGCCCGCGGCCCAGCTGGCTGTAGCGCGACGCCCCGGTCTTCCGCGTCTTCTGTTGGGTACTGCGGGCAGTCCCAGGCGCCCGGCTCACCCGCGTCTGCCGGTCACGATTGCGGCCGTTTCCCTGGCGCGGGCGCACGGTGGTTGCGCGCGGCGGGCCGATGGCGCAGTGTTAGCCGACGGACGGCACGGGAGGCCATGTGGAACCGCTGAGCCCCATGACGTTGGCTGAGTTGGCGAGATTGGCCGACGGGTCGGTCGCGACGACCTCGCGTGACCTCAACGGTGGAACCCAGCGTCCCGCAATCGAGTTGGGTCAGCTACTCACCTACCTGCCCAGCGCCGCGGCGCAGGGTGCGGCTCGCGGCCACACCAACGTCGTCGGCCTGATCGTTCACGACGTCAGCGACCCGTACTTCTCCTCCATCGCCGCCGGGGTCACGGGGGCGGCCGACGAGCAGGACATGATAGTCACGCTGGCCGACACTCGCCGCCGCCCGGAGCGGGAGGCGAAATACCTGGCGTCGCTGCGGCAGTTGCGCTGCCGGGCAGTAATCCTCGCCGGCAGCCGCAGCACCGACCAGGCCTCAGAGGCGCGGCTGCAGCGGGAGATCGCCTCGTTCATCGGCGACGGCGGCCGGGTGGCGATGATCAGCCAGCAGCTGCCGGGGGTCGACACGGTGCTGGTGGAGAACAGCGCGGGCGCCCGCGACCTAGCCCGCGACCTGTTCGATCTGGGGCACCGGTCCTTCGTGGTCCTCGCCGGCCCGGCGTCGCTGCGCACCTCCCGCGACCGGGTCTCCGGATTTCTCCAGGGGCTCGCCGACCGGGGACTGCGGCTGGACCCCCGGCACGTGATCCACGCCGACTTCACGCGCGACGGCGGGTTCGCCGCCGCGATGCGGTGGCGCACCTCAGGCATCGAGGCGACGTGCCTGTTCGCGGCGAACGACGTGATGGCGGTCGGCGCCATGGCCGCGCTGCGCCAGTTCGGCCGGTCGGTGCCAGACGACGTCTCGATCGCCGGGTTCGACGACATCATCCCGCTCCACGACATCTCACCGGCGATGACGACCGTACACATTCCGCTGGAGACCCTCGGGACAGAGGCGATGGGCCTGGTGCTCGCCCCGCACGGCGGCCTCACGCCGCAGGTGAGACGCATCCGGTGCACCGTCAGGCTCAGGGAGAGCACGCGTCGCATCCCCTGAGGCTTGCGGTGGCTTAGTCCGTCACGGCCAAGGAGACCTTGGAGTTCCCGGGTTCCTGGACGACCTGCGTGCCCGCCTGAAGGCGGGCACGTTCCGGCCAGTTCCGGTGCGGGAACGCAAGATTCCGAAGCCGGGCGGGTCGGGGTAAGGTCCGCGGCCCCGCTCCTTCATGGATGACACAGAGGGGTGCCTGCGTGCGCGCGGGACGTCGCGGCGGCGCATCCCGGCGAACCGTGCGTCGCGGCAGGTGGCGTGCGGGCCGCGGGGCAGCACGCAGCGGGCGGGTCACCTATTGTTTCCCGCCGTGACTGACGCTGCTGAACCGGCCTCGATCGACGAGCCGGTCGCGATACAGGAAGAAGACAGGCCGACCGCATCGGCCGCGGAGGAGTTCGCCCCCACAGAACGGGCCGCCTCGGGCTCCGCCGAGGAGCCGGCCGCCTCGGATGACGACGATGACGACAAGCCGGGCGGCGAGCCCGTCCCGTCCCGCGGGCGGGGCCGCCTCGCGCTGGTCGCCGCGGCCGTGCTACTCGGAAGCATCGTGACCGGCGGCGGGGCCGCCTGGTGGCTGCTGCACCCCGACCCACGCGGCGTGGCGGAGGACTACTTCGCCCGCCTGGCCGCGGGCGACGCCTTCGGCGCCCTGCGCGACGTCGACAAGAGCTCGATCGCCGCGGAGCTGCCCACCGCCGACCTGTTGCTCAGCGGCGCCGCCCTGGTCGACCCGGCGTCGCGGCCCCAGCACATGAAGGTGACCCACGTCGCCCAGTCCGGGGACAGGGCCACCATCACGGTGCAGTACCAGGCGAACGGCGCGACCGTGACGCAGACCCTCGACGCGCAGCGCCGCGGACGGAAGTACCAACTGGAAAATCCGCTTGTCAAGCTGTCCTTCACGAACCTGTCGGACGCGGAGAAGCTCAAGGTCAAGGTGAACGGCGTCGCGGTCGACCCGGCCAAGAACGGACCGGCGTTCCCGGGGGCGTACGCCGTCACCACCCCCGCGAACGAACTGTTCGACGGCCGGTCCGTCACGGTCGTGCCGGCGGCGGACGACGTCGCCGTGATCACGCTGCCGGCGCCCACCATGTCGGCGGACGCCAAGCCCAAGGCCGACGCGGCGATCAACACCGCGCTGCAGACCTGCTTCGGCGCCGCCTCCCCGCAGTTCGTGGCCGCCGCCGGTACCCCGGACACGCCCACCTCCTGTCCGGCCCTTCCCGGGACGTTCGCATCGATCGACATGTTCGGGGACCCTCCGCTCGAGGCGCTCGAGGGGATGACGATGACGCCGGGGAGGATGGTCGCCACCTCCGGGGCCACGCTGACGATCACCAAGCTGCCCACCTTTGCGTATACGTCCGGGGCAGGCGGCGAAATGCGCTTCACCGGCAGTGACACCGTCGTGCACTGGGCCGTCATCTGGACGCTGTCGGACGGCCGCAAGTTCGACGGCAAGTCCGGCGACATCACCATCCAGCCGAAGGGTCACGTCGGCCTCGACGCCTCGAGCAAGATCAAGGTCACCTTCGACTGAGCGATCCGCTTCCCGACGCCGCCGTCGCGCGACGGCGGCGTCGGGCGACCCGGACGGCCAACATCCTGCACGGTATCGGCTGCCGGCGCAGATCTTGACGGCATCCGGCGCAGGTGGCCACTCCACGAAAGCTTCCCGCCGCCACGGTTCCCACCTGGAAAACGCTTTCTCTTTCTGTCAACGGCCGGGACCACCGAGTGACGACCACCGTGAACCACCTGGCGGCAGACGGTCAGTGAGGCATGGACGGTGAGCAGCGACGAACCCGGACCACGCTGATGTCGTTGCGGCGTGCCAGCGCCCGCGGCCATCGGACGAGCGTCGTTGGTAACCCTCGTCCGGTTCTGGCGCACCGCGAACCTCGCGCGCTGAAGGAACACGGCGAGTTCGGGAGAACACGGCCACGGACAACACGGCCACGGACACTGACGGCGCGTCAACGACACGATCTCTACCGGATCATGGCGAGTGGTGCGGGAAACACGGGATTGCCATGATCCGGTAGAGAACGTGTCGCTGCAGCCATCCATCGCCGCGGCGGTGAACGGGTGCTTTCGTCAGCGCACCTCGCGACAACCGGTTAGGCGTCGCCAGTCGCGGTGGCGGGCGCGGCGCGGCAGGAGTCGAGGCGTCGGGCATGGTGTGGCGGTGCGAGGCGTGACGGCGGTCGGCACCCCGCCGCGATGCCAGGTGCGGCACCGGGCGACGAGCTTCGCGAAATCGGCGCCAAGCCCGTGCGCCACGCTCATTTCACATCCTGCCAGCCCTTCGCGGCGCTGTCCGGCCAGGACGCGGGCCCGCCGCGCCTGGCAAGCCACTCACCGTCGGTGACGAGCCCGGCCGATCACCATGCTTCCGCAGCGCGGCAAATCCGGATGCCCTGGGTGGGCTGACGGTCGCGGGCACGGTTTGGGTGGCACCTCCACAGGTGCCCGAGGCCGAGGCGGCCGCAACGGACGCCAGAAGGAGGACCGGGTCCAGGTTGCTGGTGCGCGACCCAAGCGCCGTCGTCCCGGGCGAGCTGAGCACGGTGCTCGCCGCCGGTTCCGGGCGCCAATGCCGCGTAGGCCCTACCGGAGGCGCCACCCGTTCAGCGCAACCGGTCCGGCGGGTCGCCGAGGCCGTCGATGCCGCCGTCGGGGTACTCGCCGGACACCTCCGGGGCGGCCTGGAACGGCAGGATCCGGTCCACGTCGCCGGGCCGGGCGACGCGAACCTCGGACAGGTCCCCCGGCAGCACCCAGACCTGCACTGTCGCGCCCGGCGTAAGCGCCGCGGCGTCGTCTGAGCGCAGGCGGTACCCGGAAGCCAGCGAGAATGCGGCGGATGGTGCCGGCGCCGACCCGGTGACCGAGCCCGACGAGCTCACCTTGGATCCATCGATACCCCCATCCCGGGTTCTCCCGGGCCAGCCGCACGACCAGGTCACGGACGTCGTCGCTGACCCGTGGCGCCCCGCCTGGCTCGGGTAGGTCCAGTGTCGGCGGACCAGCCGGCGGTGCCAGGCCAGCAGCGTGGCCGGAGTGACGATCCGATGCTTCAACAGTTCCCGTGGCACCGCCCGGACCAGCGCGGACAACACCGCCCGTTCCGGCCATGACAGGCGCAGCCGACCGACCTGGCGACGTAGCACCGCCACCTCATGGCGCAACACCATCAGCTCCGCGGCCATCACGGACTCGCTCCGCACGGCCTGCGGCAGCCAGCCGAACACCCGCACAACGCTCAGGTACAGCAGCCGAACCAACGCGCCCGCCATCCTGCACCAACATCACGGAACAGCAGCTCACGCCATGTGCGACGAGTATTGGCGCGGTACAGGACATCGACGTGCATCCAGTGCGGCAGGCGCGGTAGCGATGGCGCCGGACGGCGAAAGGGTCACGGCCATTGGACGCGGGTGAGGATGACCGCATAGCGGCACTCGGCATCGCTGTTGTTGGCGAAGACGTGCGGGACTGTTCATCGACTTCGATCGAGTCGCCCGGGTTGAGTTCGTGCACCGCATCGCCCTCGTGGAAGGTCAGCCTGCCGTCGAGCACCCAGATAGCCTCCCGCTGGAAGGCCAGGGATGCTGCCGGATACGGTACGCGGGCCCCGGGCGGCAGGCGGACTTCGGCGATGTCTGCAGGGAAGCGCGGCCCGGTGATCTGGCGCCGGCGATATCCGGTGGCAGGATCGTGCCATTCCGCGGCGTCGGCCGTCCGGTGCACCCCAGTGGCCTCAGCAGGGGTGAGTAGGGCGGAGACGGGGACCTGGAAGGCAGCGGCCAGTTTGCCGAGGATGACAGCGGTGGGGCTGCTCTCGGCACGCTCGATCCGGTTGATCATCGCGCGGGACACGCCGGAGGCGTCCGCGACCTGCGCCAGACCCGGCACGCCCGCGCGCCTCAGTGAACCCGCGGACGCCGTCCGCGGCATCCGCACCATCACGCACCGCCCCTGATCCGGGCAGTCCGACGAGACGGTTCGGCGACTCCTCATGCAGCGCTGCCGACCACTCAGGGCCCCAAGTGCCGGCAGAACCATCCCGGCACCCGCAGGATCCACCTCTCCCGATGCCTGACTCATCTCCCTTGGTTAGGCCGATCCTCGTGCCTGGGAAGGAGTCGTGCAGCTCCGCTGCCGGGGGCACGGGTTGGCCACCGTGCCGGCAGGACCGCCGGGCAGGTCCCCGGCGGCGTAGGGCCGCGGCGCATACGGGCCGCGCCTGGCGTCGCTGACTCGTCGGGACTGCCGATGTCTGACAACCCGTTTATGTATTGCACCTGTTGGAGGACCCCATGGAACTCGGTCTCGCACTGCCCACCGCCGGGCCGCAGACCTCACCGGAGACGATCGTCAAGGTCGCCAAGGAGGCCGAACGGCTCGGCTACACCGCCTTGTGGACGTTTGAACGCCTGCTCCGCCCGATCGACAAGGTCGTGCTGTGGACGGGGGGTGAACCCGAGATGTTGCCGGAGTTCTACGGCTCGACGTACGAGCCGCTGGAGACGCTGAGCCATATCGCCGCCGTGACCGAGCGGATCAAGCTGGGCACCGCGGTCCTGGTGGCGCCGCTGCACGTGCCCGTGATGCTCGCCCGCCGGCTCGCCACCCTGGATCGGCTCAGCGGCGGCCGGGTCATCGCCGGGCTGGGACAGGGCTGGCAGCACAACGAGTTCGAGACGGCGAACGTGTCGAGCAGGCGCAAGGGCGCCCGCACGGAGGAATTCATCACGGCGATGCGGGCCGCGTGGAGCCCGGACCCGGTCCGGCACCAAGGCGAGTTCTACAGGATCGCGCCTTCGCAGGTGAACCCCAAGCCGGTCCAGGCCCGCATTCCGGTGCTGCTGGCCGCGAATTTGCCGGCCGCCGTCAAGCGCGCCGGCCGGATCGCCGACGGCGTGATCCCGATCGCCTCGGCGTCCTCGCGCCGTGAGGATCAGCGTGCAGCGCACGCCGACCCCCACCGGGCCGGAGCACCGGGACCTCGCATAGATCACCTGAACACCGCCACGACTGGACCTGGACGGCCCGCCCGACCGTCCTCCCAGCCACTGCCCACCGGCGAGGTCGAACGCCAGCACGCCGGGAGCGGCAGATCAGGGCGGGTGTTTCAGCACGTCGAGTCTGGAGTTATGCGATTCGGCGGTGTTCAGCGGTGCGTTGTCGAACGGTTCGCTGGCCGTCTTGATCTTCGGTGTGGGGGACGCTGGCCGTGGGGCCTGCTCGTGCTCGTCGACGGTGGTTGTATCCAGCGCGGCGCGGAGGGCGGCGCGTGAGGTGATGCCGAGCTTGGGGAATATCCGGTGCAGGTGGGCGCCGACCGTGCGGTGGGACAGGAACAGCTGTTGGCCGATCTGTTTGTTGGTCAGGCCGGTGGCCGCCAGCGTGGCGATCTGCCGCTCCTGCGCGGTCAATGCGGGCGTGCGGGTGTCGGGCCCGGTGGTGGCGGTGGCGACTCCGGTGGCGCGGAGTTCGTCGCGGGCCCGTTGCGCCCACGGTTCGGCGTGGAGCCGGTTGAAGGTTTCGATGGCGGCGCGGAGGTGCAGCCGGGCGCGGGTGGTGTCGCGGGTGCGGCGTAGCCATTGCCCATAGGCGAGGTGGACGCGTGCGTGTTCCCACGGCCACCGGTCGGCGTCGGGCAGGGACAGTGCCGCCTCGAACAACGCGCCCGCTTGGTCGTCTGGGGCAGCCAGGGCCGCGGCCCCGGCGGTGATCAGCGCCGAGCGGGTGGAGACGCGGGGGACGCCGGACTGCTGGGCGGCGGCGACGTGGGCGCGGGCCTCCTCGACCCGCCCGGTACGTACGTCCGCCTCGACCAGGTCCATGACCATCCACCGGGCAGGAATGCCGGTGCCGGGGATGCTGGGCAGGCCGATCCAGGAGGTCTGGGCGTAGGCCTCTTCGTACTCGCCTCGGCCCAGGTTCGCGATGGCGAGCGCCTGCCGGGCGAATGCCTGCGTCAGCCCGATGCCCCGCGGCGCGGCCCAGGTCATGACCTCGCTGGTCAGGGACTGGGCGAGGTCGGCGTTGCCGCGAGCGGCCGCAACGAGTGCCTGCCTGATCCGAAGCTGTGCCTTGAGAAGGTGATAACCGTTGGCGACTGCCAGGTCGAACCCCTCACGTGCCAGGGTCTCGACCTCGTCCCACTGCCCGCGGTGGTAGGAGTCGATGGTGAGCAGCAGCAAGCCGGTGAGCGCCAAGGCGATCGCGCCGCCGTCGCGTTCCCGCTCGATCATGTGCCAGACCAGGTGGCGATAGTCGGACAGGGCGTCCATCCGCATGGCCGCGAACGCCAGGGGGATGAGCCACTGGGGTGCCGCTTCGGTGGGTAGCGCGGCGAAGGCGCGGGCGAGGCCCTCGTGCACCGTTGCGGAGGTCCGGGTCGAGTGGGTGAACGCGTCGTAGCACAGCCGCAGGGGCATTGCCGCCTGCGGTTCGAAGCGGGCCAGCGCGTTTCCCAGCAGGTCCCAGAACATTGGCCGGGCGGCGTAGATGCACACGAACAGCAGCGCGTACAGCAGGTCGTCGATCCACTCGCTGGTGGGCTTGGCGGTGGCCGCGTCGTCGAGCGCCTGGGTCAGCAGGCGATACGCGCCATTGGCATCGCCATCGGCATGAAGCAGGTAGGTTGCCGTAGCGGCGGCGAAGACTGATCCGCTGCGCGTGCCCGAGACCAGCCGGGCGTCATCTGCCTTGCGGGCGTCGGCCAGCAGTCGGGGCACCTGGTCCAGCGGGCCGGTGCTGCTGGCCAGATATGCGGCCTCGATCAGCCGGCGGGACCGGTCGGCCGGTTGTGGGCTCAGTTCGGCAGCGCGTACCAGCGCGGTCACCGCGGCGGCCGCGCCGCCACGGCGGAACTCGGCAAGGAACGCCTGCTCCAGCACGTGGGCCACCGCTTCGTCCGGGCCGGTCGCGGCTTCGGCCAGATGCCACGCCCGGGGGCACGGGTCGTCGGCCACGTCGGCCAGAGTCTGGTGCGCCGCACGGCGCTCAGCCGGCGAGGACAGTTGCACGATCACCGAGCGGATCAGCGGAGGGCGAAACGACATACGGCTGGCGACCGGGTCCGCAAACACCAGGCCGGCCTGTCGCGCCGACTCGAGGTCATCGACATCCGCGCGACCCGTGGCCGGCAGGAGCATGGCCAGACTCGCATCGGGCTCGAGCGTGACCAGCAGCAGCACGTGCCGGGTCTGTGCGGGCAGACTCTCGATCGCCGGGGCGAAGGCCGCCTCCAGCCGCCCGGAAAGAGGCAGGAACACGGGCAGCGGGTCCTGGCCGTGGCGCTGCCGGTCGGTCAGCGCCGCGGGCAACTCGCGCAGCGCGAGGGGATTGCCGGCAGCCTCGTCGAGCAGCCGCCGCCGCACCGACGGTGCCAGCTGCGGATACCAGCTGTCCAGCAGGGTGGCCGCCGGCTGCTCGTCGAGTGGCCTGACATCCAGTTGGGGTAGGCGGACCTCGTCGAAGAAGCTGACGACCCCGGTGCGGGCCGTGGCAAGGAACGCCACCGGGGTATCGGCAAGGCGGCGGGCGACGAAGCCCAGCACCGTCGCGCTGGCGCGGTCCAACCACGGCACGTCGTCGACTATCAGCAGCACCCGACATTCGGCGCTGACCTCGCTGAGCAGGGCCAGCACCGCCGTCGAGACCACCAACACGTCCAGCGAGGCTGCCTGCGCGAGATCGAAAATCTGGTCGATGACCTCACGCTGGCCCACGGCCAGCCGGCCGGCACGCTCACGCAGCGGATAAAGCAGCTGATGCAGCGCCGAGAAGCTGATCTCCGCCTCGGACTCCACCCCCGAAGCGTGCAACACCCGCAACCCGGCCGCCTCGGCCCGCACCGCCGCGGCATCCAGCAGCGATGTCTTGCCGATCCCGGGCTCGCCGCGCAACAGCAGACAGAGGCCTGTCGGGCTGCGCTCGGCAAGCAATGCCTCGATCAGCTCCAGCTCGGCCGTGCGGCCCAGCAGGTTGACTACGGTCCGTGATTCCACTAGCTGTCCCGTGTGGATGATTCTCATTGGGAAGACTTTGGTGATCGACCGGGAAAGTCTGCGGCGCTCACCGCGCGAGGAACCCCATGTTTTCTGCAACCTTAGCGCCCTTTGACCAGCTGTGGACGATCACCTAATTCCGTGATCGTCCACAACCAGCTGATTCTCACCTTTCCGAGCCCGCTTGATCGTCGTCGGTCCTCTGACGAGCCGAAATGCCATCGGCATGTCCGCATGCCGAGCCACTGGTTCGGGCTGTCACGCTACGTAGCGATCGGATCGCGGCAGATATCCCATGTTCTGTTTTGTCAAGTAGTGGGCTGGAGATGGCTCCAGGCGGTGTGTTCGTCGTAGTAGGCGCGGGCGCCGGGTGAGCCGCGCATGGCGCAGAAGGCCCATTGGTGCACAGCGTCGGCGATGCGTCGGTTGCGGGCGTAGCGGGCGAGGACGACGCGGCGGGTGCCGGAGGCGCGGGTGATTGGTGAGGTGCCGGCGTTGTTGCGGCGGGCTTTGGCGTCGGTGTAGCGGTGGGGGTCGTCGCCGAATCCTCCGAGGATCCGGGCGCTCAGGACCGGGCCGAGGCCGGGCAGGCTGAGGAAGCGCTCAGCGTCCCGGTGCCGGCCAAAATGGTCGGCCACCGCCTGCCCGAGTTCTGCGATCTCGATGTTGAGGATGTTGATGAGCTGGACCTGGCTGGACACGATCGCGGCGCAGGCGTGCTGCACCGGGGCCGGTTGGCGAAGCTGGTCCTGGCGCAGTGTTTGCAGGGTTGCATCGGCTCTGGCGTCGAGGTTGCGGCGTCCGGCCCGGCGTAGTGCTGCGATGATCGTCAGGCGTGGCAGGCGGGCGGCGCGGTCCGGGTCGGGTGCGCGGTCGAGCAGTTCGAGGGCCTCGCCGGCGGTCAGGTCGTCGAACGCGGCCAGAGCGGCGGGGAAGAACTCCCGCAGCGCGGCGCGCAGGCGTAGGACCTGGCGGGTGCGGTCCCAGATCAGGTTCTGGTGGGCGCGGGCGAGGAGCTTGACCGCTTCGGCGGCTGGGCTGTCGCCGGCGATTTGGCGGTGATGGGCGTGGTCGAGGCGGACGATCTCGGCCAGCACGTGCGCATCGCCAGCGTCGGAGGTGGAGTGTCGCTCCCGATATCGGGCCACCGACATCGGGTTGATCGCATAGACCCGGTAGCCGGCCGCGACCAGCGCCTGAACCCAGGTGCCGTGGTCAGTCTCGATACCGATCCGTACTCGGCTGGCGGCCTCCGCGGGGTCAAGCTCCGCCCAGGACTCCGGCATCTTCTCGGCGATCAGCGCGTGCAACCGGGTGATGCCCTCCAGGCCTTCCGGTAGCCGGGCGCGGGCGATGCGGCGGCCGTCGTCGCCGAGCATCTCGACGTCGTGGTGGTCCTCGGCCCAGTCGTCCCCTATCCAGATCATCCTCGCCTCCACTGTGGACAGCTGATACGGCAGCGTGGAGGCGACGTCAGCGATCCAATAGTCACCGGCGTCGGCCGTCGTAGTCCGGATCGTTGGTTCGTGGTGGCCCGCTGACCGACTCACGCGGCGTGTGCGGGCGCCGACCGCTACGGTGATGAATATGCCGAGTTTGGTCGATCCCGCACTTGCAGCCGGGTCGCTCCGCAGCCTCACGCAGCCTCGACTGGCTGTCGACGACGACTTGGTGCTGCGCCCGTGGCGGGCCGACGACGTCGCTGCCGTCCGCGCCGCGTTCGCTGCCCCCGACATTCAGCACTGGCACATGCGCAGGATCGACAGTGATGACGAGGCTCGCCAGTGGGTGGATGCCTGGGCCACGTCGTGGCAGGCCGAGACGGATGCGGGCTGGGCCGTCGTGCGTACCGGCGACGATCGGGCGATTGGCCAGGTCAGTCTGCGCACCATCGCGTTGTTCGCGGCCCAGGCGCAGGTGTCCTACTGGGTCATACCCGCCGCGCGCGGTGCCCGCGTGGCGACGAGGGCGACCCTCGCAGTCACCCAGTGGGCATTCCAGGTGCTCCGGCTGCATCGCCTGTTCCTGCTGCACTCGACCGGCAACCCGGCGTCCTGCAACGTCGCAACGAGTTGCGGGTTTCCCTCTGAAGGCACCCTACGCGGATATCTGCTCCACGCCGACGGCTGGCACGACATGCACCTGCACGCCCGCCTTCACACGGACCCGGCAGACCGACTCCGACACCGCGACAACGCCATCAACGCAGTAATCTCATTCGTCGACCAGGATTAGACGGGTCTGCCGCATCCGCACATCGCCACGACAGGAAGCTCGGCCTTGCCGAGGCTGGTCACCGCCGGTGACGAGCTCGGGCCGGCCAGCGCGCACCAACGGCGGCATAGCGGATATGGCGACGGGGTTGTCGTGCTGCTGAGCGCCTGCATCGAGGCGCCGCTCCGCCACGACAACCCGTCGTGCCGGTGCCGTCGCATCGAGCCGTCCAACGCTATCGACCTGCTGGCCACGATCCGGGAGCGGCAGGGCCGCGTCGAAGAGGCGGTCGCCCTGCTGCACACGCGGGACTCCACTTCGGTCAACAACCGCGACCAACTGGCCGACCTGCTGGCCCGCGACCCTCAAGGCCCGCCACGGCCCTGAGGAGTGGGAGTACTTCAGGATGCGGCTGCCGCTGATGGTCAGGTGCGGGCGACGCGAGCAGGCGATCGAACAGGCGCGGGGCACATCCTGAAGGCGGCACCTGGTATGCGGCCAGTGCACTCGCCGAACTGTTGGCTGATGCTGGACGCCCAGAGGAGGCCGTCGCGGTTCTCCAACGGCAGGAGTTCGGTGTCCGTAGCGAATACGAGGCGAATCAGAACCATTCCATTCGGAACTTACAACTCGCGGCGCTTGTAGACACAGAGAACTCCATCGAATCGACATCTTCCATTGTCAACGGGTGGCCGTCGACCCAAGATGCAGGAAACAGCCGTTCCTCGACGCCATGACAGGGTGGAACTGGAGTCACAGATGCGTAGATTAGTTGGGGTGCTCCTGACGGCCGCCGCGATCATGTCCGTCGTGATCGGCGGCGCCGCCGCAAGGGCCAGCACCGAGTCGGCCGCGGATCCCGCCGCCTGTACCGGAACCGTCCAAGTCGCCAGCTTCACCTTCGATCCTTCAACGGTCGGCCCGGGCGGACGCTCGACGGCCACGCTGACGGTGCAGAACTGCACCAGTTCCGCTGTGTCGGTGTCGGGCACCTGGTTCGGCCGGTTCACCGCGCCCGGTGTCACCGGGATCCCGACCGGCTGCCCGGCGATCGACCCGATCGTCCGGCAGTCGAACATCGCACCCAACGGGACGGCCACCCAGACCCTTACCTACTCCACCTTCGCGCAGTGCACGGCGTCGGAGTTGGACGCAGTCGTGAACCTGAGCGTCGGCAGCACCACGGTGGGCTCGTTCACCGCTCCCCTCACGATCGTCCAGTCGACCTGTGCCGGAACCATCCAGGTCACCAGCTTCACCTTCGCGCCCTCGACGGTCATCGCAGGCGCAAACGCGACCGCCACATTGGTGCTGCGGAACTGCACCGGCACCGCCGTGTCGGTACAGGGCATCTGGGCCGCTCATTACACCGCGCCCGGCGTCAACGGAGTCCCGCCCGGCTGCACGGCGATCGACCCGATCGCGCAGCAGGCGAACCTTCCACCGAACGGGACAGCCACCCAGACCCTTACCTACTCCACCTTCGCCGCGACCCTCAGCCAATGCGCGGCGACCGGGTTGGACGCGACGGTCAACCTGAGCAGCGGCGGCACTGCGCTGGGCACGGCCACCGCTCACCTCACGATCCAGCGGAACACCACGCCAACCTGCCGGGTGCAGTACGCGATGAACGTGTGGCCCGGCGGGTTCGTGGCGAACCTGACCATCAGCGACACCGGTACCACCGCCATCAACGGCTGGACGCTGGTCTTCACCCTCCCCGCCGGCCAGACGATCACCGGCACCGGCTGGGGCGCCTCCAGCATCCGCCAGGACGGCCAGGTCGTGACCATCATCAACACGCCATGGGACGCCATCATCAATCCAGGCGCCAGCGTCTCCGTCGGATTCCAGGGCACCTGGACGACCAACAGCGCAGCCCCGACCGTCTTCACGCTCAACGGCGCACCCTGCGCCGCAGGCTGACACCCACGCGCTACCCGTCGGGGCGGGCACAAGTACGGAGGCCCGCCCCGACGCCTGCACCGGCCCCTGTCCAGCGACCGTCGAATGCGATGATCAACCGAGGTCACCGAAGAGCCCGCGCCTCGGGCGTCTCTCACCGGCAGTTCAGCGCGCCGACCGAAGCGGGACGTCCTCACGCGGCGTAACAGGCGTGGTCGAGGTCGCGCACCCTCGGCGGCATGAGCGGAAGCCAAGATTCGCGCGTGTCGTACCTTCAGAAGGCGTGCGGTGGCAACCGCATGGCGAACTTGCCGTTGCCTCCTGTGGGTGCCGGCGGGTCAGTTCCCGAGGCTCCATTGCTGGTTCGCGCCGCCGTTGCACGACCAAAGGATGATCTTTGTGCCGTTCGCGGTTCCGGCGGCGTTGGCGTCGAGGCACAGCCCGGACTGGACGCCCGTGATGGTGCCGTTGGAATTGACGTTCCATTGCTGGTTGGACTGACTGTTGCAGTCCCAGATGATCACCTGAGTGCCGTTGCTGGTGCCCTGGCCGTTGGCGTCCAGGCACTTGTTGCCGTACACCTGCAGCTGCTTGCCCGATGTCGCGCTCCAGCGCTGGTTGCTGCCACCGCCGCAGTCCCACAGCTGGACCTGTGTCCCGTTGGTGGTGCTCGAGTTCGGTACGTCCACGCACCGGCCGGACTGGCCGCCGACGAGTTGCGAGCCGGATCCGGTGGGCGAGCGCCAGAGGGCCGCGTTGTCGAAGTTGGCGGGTTCTGTTTCGCCCGCCGCGCCTACGGTGTCGGTGGTGGTGATGGTGATGGTGGCGTCGGACAGGCCAGCCGACTTCGCCGTGATGGTCGTCGTGCCCGCGTGGTAGGAGCGGAACTCGATCGCCGCCTTCCCGTCGAACGCCTGGGTGCCGGGGGTGAAGGTATACGACTTGCCGCCGGGCAGGACGCCCGGGCCGTTGGTGACGGTCAACGTGACAGTCCGGGTGTCGTTGACCCAGGCGCCGGAGGCGTTGCGCATCGTCACTACGAGCTGGGTGTCGGTCATGCCGTCGTCGGTGACCGTCGTCGAGGAGTACCGCCCGGTCTCCAGGGTCATTCTGGTCGCGGTTGCGCTCGTGGACTGCTCCCGGGCGACGGGGGTGGGGTCGGCAAGGTTGGTGGTGCCGGACCACTTCGCCTTGTTGGCCCGGTACCAGTACCACTGGTTCTTCGGCAGCCGGTAGTAGTCGATCATGCCCATGCGGGCGAAGCTCGGGTCCATGATCGTGCCGTGGTCGAAGCCGGCCCAGATGGCCAGCCCGGCGCTTCCGGTCGTGAGTTTGAACTTGGTCGAATCGTTCGGGTCCTTGACGTCGGCGTACGTCGGGTCGTAGGGACCGGGCCGGTCGGAGGTGTACGACCCGTATTCCGAGACGACGTTGGGCATCCAGGTGTTGGTGATCTTTCCACCGTCGCCGTTGTAGCCGGCGATGTCGCTGACCGGGAGCTGGTCGAGCGAGCTGCGTTGCACGCCGCCCATCCCGGCCTTGCGCGTCGGGTCGAGCTGGTGTGCGTAGTCGCGCAGCCTGCTCACCAGCGCCTTGGCCTTGTCGAGGGTGGCCGAGGAGGTGAAGAACACCTCGTTGCCCATCGACCAGTTGATGATCGAGGGGTGGTTGCGGTTGACCCGGATCATGTCGCGCAGCGTGTCCATGGTGCTCTGTTCGAAGCCCGACTGGTCGGCTGTCTTCTGCGGGTATCCGTCGGCCTGGTAGTCGTTGGGACTGCCGGTCGGGGTGGGCTCACGGCCGGCGGTCGCGGTCGCCCAGAAGTCGTTCTCCGACCAGAACATGACGCCGAGCTTGTCCGTCGCGTCGGCGAAGGCCGGGTCGTGGGGATAGTGCGACCCTCGGATGAAGTTCATGCCGGCCTCGCGGATGTAGCGTACGTCGCGTTCGAACCCCGAGTTGGTGACAGCGTTGCTCCAGCCGCCGTGGTCCTGGTGGACGTCCGCGCCGACCAGCAGCGTCTTGACCCCGTTGAGGTAGAAGCCGTCCACCTTCCACTGTGCGCTGCGGAACCCGAACGTGGTGTCATACGCGTCGACGACCGTGCCGCCGACCACCAGCGAGGTGGTCACGTTGTACAGCGCGGGGTTGTTCGGCGCCCACAGCTCCAGCCCCTGCAACATGGCGGCCGTGTTCGACAGCGAGCCACTCACTGCGTCGAGAGTTGTCGTGCTCGCCGCGGCGAGTGTCCGTGCCGGTGAGTCGAACGTTGCCAGCACGGTCGTCGACCCCTGCCGGCGCACCTCCTGCCGGGCGGAGACGTCGACCGGCGAGGAGCCGTCGTTGCGGACCTCCGTCTGCACCCTCACGTTGGACCGGCGGGCGGCGACGTTGGCCCGCAGGTCAGCATCGCTCGGGTACTGCGACAGGTCGATGTTGCGGTAGTACGCAGCGTTGCTGGTGTCCCAGATCGGATTCGTCAGCGCGGGCGTGCTGACGAATGTGCCGTACCAGGCGACGTGGACGTTGTCGGTGACGTTGAGGTAGACGTCGCGGTAGATGCCGCCGCTGAACTGATGGTCGCCCGTGCGGGGCGCGAGGTCCGCCCGCCAGCCGTTGTCGACCCGTACCGACATCTCGTTGTCACCGGCTCGGACCGCGCTGGTGATGTCGAAGGTGAACCCGGTGTAGCCGCCCCGGTGAGAACCGACCTTCGTCCCGTTGACCCAGACGTCGGTCACTGAGAACGAACCCTCGAACTCGAGCTCGACGTGCCTGCCGTTCCAGGACGACGGGACACTGAAGTGCTTGCGGTACCAGCCCGCACCCACGTAGAAGGACCGCCCGCCGTTGCTGCCGCCCACGTCGTAGGGAGCGTCGAAGTCGTGGGGCAACGCCACCGGGACCCACTTCGAGTCGTCGAAGTCGGGGTTCTGGGCTCCCGTCACATCCGAACGGACGAACGCCCAACCCCTATTGAAGTTGACCTTCTCCCGCGAGCTGGAGCCGCTCAGCTGGCCCCTCGATGCTCCCGTGTCGGCATGGACCACTGCCGGCATCGCCGCCAGCCCGGCGACGCCCACCAGCAGGAGGATGAGGGCGAAAGCACTTCTCTTCACGGCGTCTCCACGATGGGCGGGTTCGGCCTCGACGTACCGAGGGAAGCTGAAGCCTGTCGAACCGATTCGAGCGGAACGTACGTCACTGTCCTCGACCCGGTCAAGCGGCGCTCGTCGATATATCCGACGGCTGGACCGAGTGGAACCGCGTGGGATTCCGCTTGGCGTCCACTCGGGTCGGCCCGGCGCACGATAGCCAGGTGAGCGTGATGGAAGGTTCAGGCGTTCCGATAAATGATCAACGTAGGGCAAGCTGCATATCCACCTTGATCAACCCCCGTCGTTTGCTGGCGAGGGTGTAACCATTGGCGGTACACGTCCGGATTCGTCCCGTATTCAGATAGTGGACCCGCTCAAAACTCATCGACAATCGACGTACTCTGCCCGCCGGATAGGTCGTTTTTCGTGCTGCCACGGGAGGGCCGTCAAGGTGGCCGATGTATCGCGTCGGGCGACCGGGCGGCCCTGGTGCGGCGGTAATGAACCCCCATGGGGCAACGTCGCGCGTGCGCGAGAACCCAGGGCCTGTCCAGATCGGAGCCACTGGTGCCGGTCACCGGCTTCCGGACGTGCCGACAGGAGCGCACGCGACGTTGCCGATCATGAAAGCGCTCTCGCGGTGCGCGGCCCGGCCGGACGGTCGATCATCGCTGACCGCATGGGTGGAGCAGTCCGGAGTGCCACGCGGCTACCGTGCTGACATGGTTCGATTCAAGGTCGAGTTGCGCCTGCCGGGACTGGCCATCGGCATTGACGACGTCCAGACAGTGTTCAAACGGCAGCCGAAGGTAGCCGGGCCATTCCTGATTGTCGGTCGTGCTTGCGGTCTTGCGCTCGACACCGCGTTCGCCGTCGACAACGGCAGCTGGGCGCTGACGTGGCCACCGCACGCCCATCGACACCAGCTCTGGTATCTACGTCCCTCTGGCGTCGCCGGCGAGGTCAGCGTGGTCTCTGCCGCCAACGGACTGGCGCTCGACTCGACGGTCGAGACCTCGGGCGACATCCACCCAGTCATGTGGGAGCCGAATGGCGAGCCGTGGCAACGCTGGAAACTGGAGGAAGCGCCCGACGGTGCCGGATATCTGATCCAGTCGTCACACAGCCGCCGCTACCTGACACTGAACGAGGACGCGGAACCCCGTTGGAGTCCTTGGTTCGAGGACCGGCATGGGCGCCAGGCTCAGCAATGGCTCATTGCGATGCCCCACGGACCGGTGCCGAAGTCATAGCCGCAACAAGATCATCGTTGATGGAGCAAATTTCCGGACCGTTCCGTGAACCGTTCGCCCCGCCCGGTACGACGAACAGGGCATGGGTGGGAGGCGTAGCGCCGGGCATGTGACTCTTGGCCTCGTCGAGCGACGAGAACCGGGAGGTCACGCATGCTGACGCGACCGCCGGACCCCCGGGAGGACTCTCAGCTCCTCGCGGCGATCTCGGACGGCGACCGGGAGGCGTTCGCCGAGCTGTACCGGCGGCATCTGCCGTGGCTGCTGGTGCGCCTGGGGCGGCGGTGCTCGTCGCCGGAGCTAGTCGACGAGGTCGTGCAGGACACGTTCGTGGCGGTCTGGCGGTCGGCCGGGCGCTGGGACCGCCGGGGCGAGGTGGCCGCGTGGATCTGGGGCATCGGCATCCGCCGCCTGGTCGACACGCTGCGGCGGGGCCGGCCGCCGGCCGATGAGCTGACCGAGTTCGCCGGCGTCGAGACGTCGGCCGAGGAGCACGTGCTGCTCGCGGTCCAGTACGGCGACGTCGGCGCGGCACTGGCCGGCCTGTCCCCGGAGCTGCGGGCGGTCGTGCAGGCGACGGTCCTGGACGGGCTGACTACGCGGGAGGCCGCCCGGCTGCTGGGCATCCCACCGGGCACGGTCAAGACACGGATGATGCGCGCCCGCGCTCAGCTGCGGGAGCGCCTGGCATGACGGGGAGGTTCGGATGACCGTCTGGCACCTGGATCCGGAGGCGATCCGCCGGTACGTGCAGGGCGCCGCCCCGCCGGACCTGGCCGCGTCGGCCGAGGCGCACCTCATGAAGTGTCCGGCCTGCCGGGGCGCGATCGCGTCCCACGTCGACACCCGGCGGGTCGAGGCGATCTGGCATGAGGTGGCCGACCGGGTCGACGCTCCCCGGCCGGGCTGGCCCGAGCGGCTGCTGGCCCGGCTCGGCGTCGGCGAGGCCACGGCGCGCCTCGTCGCCGCCACGCCGACCCTGCGGGGGCCGTGGCTGCTGGGGATCGCGGGGGTGCTCGCGCTCGCGGTGTGGGCGGGTCAGGTCGACGAGCGCCTGCTGCGGATGTTTCTCGTCGCCGCCCCGCTCGGGCCGCTGGCCGGTGTCGCGGTGGCCTTCGCCGGCGGCCTCGACCCGACCCGGGAGATCGGGCTCGCCACGCCCTACTCGGGGCTGCGGTTGCTGTTGATCCGCACGGCCGCGGTCCTGGCGGTCACGGTGCCGATCGTGGCCGCGGCCGGGCTCGCGCTGCCGGGCTCCCGCTGGCTGGCCACCGCCTGGCTTCTGCCCACGGCCGGGCTCACGTGCGCCGCGCTGGCGCTGACGGCCCGGATGACACCCGTCGTCGCCGTCGGCGTCGTGGCCACGGCCTGGGTGCTGGTGACCGTCCCGACCGCCATCGCCGGTCACCTCGACCTCGCCGTCGGCATCGGCGCCCAGATCTTCTGGCTGGCCGTGGCCGTCGGCGGTGGCACCTGGCTCGCCGTCACCCGTCACACCGTCATGATCAAAATCGGGAGCAGTGCATGACTGTACGCGTGCAGGGCGCGACGAAATCCTTCGGCCGCACGACGGCGCTGGACGGCGTCGACCTCGACGCCGGCCAGGGCGTGACCGGCCTGCTGGGACCGAACGGCGCCGGCAAGACGACCCTGCTGCGGATCATCGCCACCGTCCTGGCGCCGGACCGGGGCACGGTGACGCTGCTGGGCCGTGACCCGGCGCGCCCCGACGACCGGACCCGGATCCGCGAACGCCTGGGCTACCTGCCGCAGGACGCCGGCTTCCACCGGGGGTTCACGGTCTTCGAGTTCATCGACTACGTGGCGATCCTGAAGCAGATGACCGACCGGCGGGCCCGGCACGACGAGGTCCGCCGGGTCGTCGAACTGACCGGGCTGGCGTCCGTCAGCGCCAAGCGGATCCGGGCCCTGTCCGGCGGCATGCGCCGGCGGGTCGGCCTGGCCCAGGCCCTGCTGGGCGATCCCGACCTGCTCGTCCTCGACGAGCCGACGGTCGGCCTCGATCCCGAGCAGCGGCTGCGGTTCCGGGAGATGATCTCGCACGCCGGCGAGGGGCGTACGGTGGTCATGTCCAGCCACCAGACCGAGGACATCACCGCCCTGTGCACCAGGATCGCCGTGTTCCATCAGGGCCGCGTCCGGTTCACCGGCACCCCCAGCGAGCTGACCGCGCTGGCCGCGGGCCGTGTGTGGGCCGGCACCCAGAGGGCGGCCGCCGCCCTCGCCGCGTGGCGTACCGGCGACGGCATCTTCCGCAACGTCGGCGACCCGCCGGCCGGCGCCGAGCTGATCCCACCCACACTGGAGGATGCGTACCTCCTGCTCATGGGTGAACCCGATCTGGAGGTCACCCACTCGTGAGCAACGCCATCCTGATCGGCCGGGAGGCCCGCCGCCTTCTCCGGCACCCCGTGCTGTGGCTGGTACCGGTCGTCGTGGCCGTGACCGCCGCCGCCGACTCGGCCAGCGCCGGCCGCAACGCCGACTACTGGTACGGCACCATCTTCATCGCGGTCGCGTTCTTCGGGCCGATCATCGTCCTGTTCGCGGCGAACCTGGTCGCCAGCGGCGCCCGCCGCAGCCGGGCCGAGGAGATGCTGCAGGCCACCCCGACCTCGGACACGCGCCGGACCTGGGCGATGAGCCTGGGCATCGCGCTGCCGCTGGCCGGAGCCGGCGCCGTCGCGGCGGCGGCCATGGCCGTCATCGGCAGCCTCGACGACATCCCGGCCAAGGACTTGATGAGCGCCGGCGAGCTGGCCCAGCTTCCGCTCGTCATCGCCGGCGCCGGGCTGCTCGGCGTCCTCGCCGCCCGCTGGCTGCCCTTCGCCGGCGGCGTGCTGATCGTGTTCGTGCTCGCGACGCTGGGCGGTCTCGTCGCGTTCCGCCGCATCGACGGCGGCACCTGGTGGATGTGGTGGACGACCGGTATGACGTTCGAGGGCTGGACGCCGGTGCCGGGCCGGCCGTGGCTGCACGTCGCGTACCTGACCGGGCTCTGCGCGTGCGCCGCGATCGCCGCCGTGTACCGCTCCCAGGGCCGCCGGCTGCTCCTGGTCGGCGGCCCGGTCCTGGCCGCCACCCTCGTCCTCGGCGGGCTCCAGCTGCCATGACACCGTCCGTTGCCCGGGAACTGGTCCGAAGCGGCCACCTGGTACGCAGCCTGCGCCTGGCCCCGTTCGCGACGAGCGCCGTCGCCGTCGCCGCGTACCTGGCGACCCGCCTCGGCGACACCCACGACGCCGTCGGCGACCTGCGCGTCCTGGGCCTGCTGCTGGCCCTGGGCAGCGGCTACGCGCTCGACGACAGCGCCGCGATCACGCTGCAGGCCAGCCCGTACGGCCTGGCGCGCCGGCTGGGGCTGCGGATCGCCGGTGCCGCGGCCGTCGTCGTGCCGGTGTGGGCGGCGGTGCTCGCCGTCTATCTTCCCTCGGCTCCGGCGGGCGATCGGTGGAGCCTCGGCCTCGGCCTCACGACCGAGCTGGCCGCCGCGGTCGCTGTGCTGTGGGCCGTGGCCGCGTGGGCCCGCCGCCAGGGATTCGACCAGCCCGGCATCATCACCACGCCCGTGCTGCTGGCGGCGCTGCTGCTGGCCGCGTCCATTCCCCAGGCCCCGATGCTTGTCGGTTCCGGCCCGGAGTGGACGCCCGCCCACCTGCGCTGGTCAGGCATCGCGGCCGCCGCGACCTGCGCGCTCGTGGCCGCGATGCGCGACCCGGCCGCGCGCTGGGCGACCCGGGGGCGACCCCGATAGCGACCGGGGCGGGTCACAGAGTGATCCAGTACCGCCGCTTGGGGCCGATGCTCGTCTCCCGGACGTCCTCGAGCACCCCGCCGGCCTTCTCGATGATGCGGGCGGACGCCGTGTTCTCCGGTGAGCAGGTGAGCAGTACCCGGTCCATGCCCATCGACCGCGCCTGCTGGAGGGTCTCGCCCAGTGCCCACGTCGCGATGCCGCGCCCGCGGTGGCCCGGCCGGACGTTGTACCCGATGTGGCCGCCGGCCTCGCGGAGCAGCGGGTGGTCGATGGCGTGCCGCAGCTCGATCGCGCCCAGGCAGGTGGTGCCCTCCATGATCCACCGGTAGGTGGAGTGGACGTGGGCCGGCGCGGGGGTCAGCTGCGGGTCCTCGCATCGGAGCAGCTTCGCGACCCACGCGGCGAAGCCGTCCGGGCTGTGCACGTCGTCGCCCTCGCGCAGGCCGGTGCCGTCCAGGTGGGAGCCCGCGGGCCACTCCGCGTAGGCGGCGAGCCAGGCGTCGCGCAGCCGCACGTCGGGACGGGTCAGCTCGAAGCGGATGTCCGGGCCATCGGTCACGCGAAGCTCCAGATGCTCAAGGTTCTCAAGGGAGCGGGATCCAGAAGCGGAGCTTGCCGTCGCGCTCGTCCTCGAACACGCCGCCGTTCGTCTCGATCACGCGGCGTGAGATGACGTTCGCGGTGTCGCAGGTCAGCAGGGCCGACTCGATGCCCAGCGAGCGCGCGATCGGCAGCGCCGCCCGCAGCATCGCCGTCGCGTAGCCGTTGCCCCGGGCCGTCGGGCGGACGTCGTAGCCGATGTGGCCGCCGACCTCCAGCAGGTTCGGGGTGAGGCGGTGGCGGATCGCGAGCCGCCCATAGTACGAGGAGCCGTCCACCCACCACAGGGTCGTCGACGGGACGAAGTGCTCCGGCCGGGGCGTCTCCTCGAGCGCCTGCGCGCGCAGGGCGGTGACGTACTCGGCGAACCCGGCGGGCGTGTCCCAGGTCGGGGAGAAATCCTGGATCTCGCGGGCGACCATGCTGAAGTCGTCGGGGCCGCCGCGGCCCTCGGCGACGAACTCGGCCATGGCGGCCAGGAACGACTGGTGGACGGCGACGACGGGCGGGCTGAGCGCAGGCACGACTGCCGATGATAGTCGTCAGGCCCAGTCCGGTGGGGGCGCCCGGTGCAGGGCGGGGTCGCCGGCCTTGAAGGTGCGCACCGGGCCCGGCGGCGTGCGCGGGCCCTCGAAGCGCACCGTCACGCGGCCCAGGCCGGCGCCCCACACCCAGCCCGGACCGTGCGCGTCGTGGCGGACGTCCTGACCGGTGCGCCACTCCGCGTCGGGCGGGTCAGCGGCGACGTCCGCAACAACGGGGTCCGCACCGGCGACGTCCGCCCGAACGGCGTCCGCGGACACCGGAGGGGTACCGATGGGAAACAGCGTGTCCTGCGCGAACTCCGACAGCGCGGACACCCCCACCCCCAGCAGGCGCAGGCCGCCCGTCACGTCGATGTCCGCGAGCAGGCGCCGGGCCGTCTCCACGACGGCGCGCGGCTCGTCGGTCGGCTGGTCGCGGGTGGCCGAGCGGGTGATCGTGGTGAAGTCGAAGTAGCGGGCCTTCACGGTCACCGTGCGGCCCGACAGGCCGGCGGCCTGCAGGCGCTTGGCGACGCGGTCGGCCAGCAGGTCCAGCTCGCGCTCCAGGCGGGCCCGGTCGGCGACGTCGGTGCCGAAGGTCTCCTCGGCCGAGACCGACTTCGTGTCGCGCTCCGCCACCAGGGCGCGGTCGTCGTCGGCGCGGGCGAGGCGGTACAGGCCGTTGCCGTGGGCCTGGCCGAACCAGGCGAGCAGGTCGACGAGCTCGCGGGCGGCGAGCTCGCCGATGGTGCGGATGCCGGCCTGGCGCAGCCGTTCGGCCGTCGCCGGGCCGACGCCCCACAGCTTCGTCACCGGCAGCGGGTGCAGCACCGTCAGCTCGTCGCCCGGCCCGACGACGGTGAGGCCGTCGGGCTTGTCGAGGTCGGAGGCGATCTTCGCGACGAGCTTCGAGGTGCCGATGCCGACCGAGCCGGTGACGCCACCGGTCGCCACGGCGATGCGGGCCTTGATGCCGCGCGCGAGCTCGGTCATGGCGGGCACCGAGCAGTCGTGGCCGCCGGCCGCGAGGTCGACGAACGCCTCGTCGATCGAGACCTGCTCGACCAGCGGCGACACCTGGCGCAGCAGCTCCATCACGATCTGGCTGGTCCGGCGGTACGCCTCGAAGCGCGGCGTGAGATAGGCCGCCCCGGCGGGCAGGCGCCGCCGCGCCTCCGACATCGGCATGGCGGAGCGCACGCCGAACGTCCGGGCCTCGTACGACGCGGTCGCCACCACCCCGCGCCCGGCGATCCCGCCCACCACGACCGGGCGGCCGCGCAGGGACGGCTTGTCCCGCTGCTCGATGCTGGCGAACGCGGCGTCGAGGTCGAGGTGCAGGATGCTCGCCTCGCGCCTCACCGGCCCATTCTGTCAGGCGTAGTACCCTTCGACGGCGGCGCGGGCCTCGGTGAGCAGGGCCGGGCCGTCCTGCAGGACGGGCGCGAAGCCGCGGCCGAGCTGGCGCGTGGACAGGGCGTAGACGACCCGGCCCAGGCCGGAGCGGTCGATCGCGCCGGAGCACATGCCGCAGGGCTGGCAGCTGGTGTACATCGTCACCCCGGCCGCGTCCGCCCGGCTCAGGTGGCGGGCGGCCCAGCGGGCGAGCTTGAGCTCCGGGTGCGCGGTGATGTCGCCGTCGGACGCCACGGTGTTGTGCTCCTCGGCGAGCACCTTCCCGTCCGCGTCGACGAGCAGCGACCCGAACGGGGCGTCGCCCGCGGCCCGGGCCCGGGTGGCGAGCTCGATCGCCCGGCGCAGGAACGTCTCGTCGCGGGCGGTGAACGACGGCCGCGGCCCGGTGGCCAGGGTGCCGGTCGCGGTGACGACGCCGGAGCCGCTGACCAGGACCCGGGCGCCGTCGACGGTGACGGTGATCCGGCTCGGGCGGCCCATCGCGTGGCCCTGCTCGATGACGACCTCCGGGCCGGCGGCGAGCCCGTCGGCCACGAGCAGCGCGGCGAGCGGCCCCGCGGCGGTCCCCGTGGCCGGGTCCTCCGGGATGCCCATGGCCGGATTGAAGAAGCGCGCATAGGCGGTGCCTTCGAAGGTGTACACGTAGCAGCCCTCGCCCCCCACCGCGCGCAGGGCGGGCACGAGCCGCGCGGCATCCGGCACCGCCCGGTCCACCGCGGCCCGCGAGCGCACCGGCACGAGCAGGTGCCCGGCGCCGGTGGAGACGACCCGCGCGGGCCGGTCCGGCACCAGGTCGTCCGCGGCGAGCCCGAGCGCCGCGGCGAGCCCGGCGCGGTCCTCGGCGACGGCGCCGAAGACGGGCGGCGACTGCTCCATGGCGACCACGATGTGGCCCTCGGCGGCGCGGGACGCGTACACCGGCAGCACCGCCTCGCCGATCTGCTGGTGGAACGTGGCCGAGTCGCCGTCGAGCAGCGACTCGGCCAGCCACAGCCAGGCCCCGAGCGCGTTGTGCCCGGCGCCGTAGACCTCCTCGCCGGTCGGCGTGAACGACCGCAGCCGCCGGGTCACCCCGGGGTCCCCGGACGGCAGCACGAACGTGGTCTCGGACTGGTTGAACTCGCGCGCGATCCCGCGCATCTGCTCGTCGGTCAGGCCGTCGGCGCGGGGGACGAGGGTCAGCGGCGCGCCGGTCAGCGGCGCGGAGGCGAAGACGTCGACGTAGGCGAACTCGGTCATGCCCAGAACGCTACGGCGAGCGGGGCCGCGACTGCAGTGCGTTCGCGCGGTCCGCGGCCGCGTTCGCCGCAAGATCTGCGGTAGATTGCCGCGATGATCGACGACGTCGACCGGCGGCTGCTCGCCGAGCTGCAGCGCGACGCCCGGGCATCGCTCACGGCACTGGCCGCGGCCATCCACCTGGGCGTGTCGGCGACCCGGGCCCGGCTGCTCAGCCTGGAGGAGCGGGGCGTGATCACCGGGTACACGGCGCGGGTCGACCCGGCCGCGTGCGGGCTGCCGCTGCGGGCGGTGGTGCGGATGAAGGTGCACGGCGCGCTGTACGACCAGGTCGCGTCGGTGCTGGAGCGCGAGCCGCAGATCGTGCGGTGCGTGCGGGTGACCGGCGAGGCCTGCTACGTGGCCGAGGTGCTGGCGGCCGACATGCCGGACCTGGCCCGCATCACCGGCGAGCTGGCCCGGATCGGCTCGATCACCACGGATCTCGTGTACGAGGTCGTGCTGGACCGCGCCGTCCCGGGCCGCTGATCGTCACTGCAGGCCGGTGCGCACCGACGTGATGCGCTGGGTGTTGAAGCCGAGCCAGTGCATGCGCCCGACGTACCGCGCATGCTCGATCTTGATGCAGCGGTCGACGACCACGTCCAGGCCCGCGTCGGCCGCGATCTGCGTGCCCTCCTCGCTGATGACGCCGAACTGGCACCACAGCGACTTGGCGTGCACGGCGACCGCCTCGCGGGCGACGGCCGGCACGGCGGGCGGCGCGCGGAAGACGTTCACGACGTCGATCGGCACCGGCACGTCGGCCAGGCTCGGGTAGCTCTTCTCGCCGAGGATCTGCGACTCGCGCGGGTTGACCGGGATGACCGTGTACCCGTGGCGCTTGAGGTAGTACCCGACGAAGTAGCTGGCCCGCAGCTCGTTGGCGGACAGGCCGACGATCGCGACGGTGCGCGCGGTGTGCAGGACACGCTGGATCGTGGTCGGGTTCTGGTACCGCTGAAGGTCCATCAGACCGCCTTGCTGACGTAGGTGAAGCCCTGCTCGAGGTCCCAGATCAGGTCGGGCACGCTCTCGGTGCCGACCGACAGGCGCACCGTGCCCGGCCCGACCCCGGACGCGGCCAGCTCGGCGTCGCTGAGCTGGCGGTGGGTGGTGCTGGCCGGGTGGATGACGAGGCTCTTGGCGTCGCCGACGTTGGCCAGGTGCGACCAGAGCTGCACGCCCCGGATGAGGTTCTGCCCGCCCTCGCGGCCGCCGGCGCAGTCGAAGGAGAACACCGCCCCGGCGCCACGCGGCAGGTACTTCTCCACGAGCGCCTTGTACCGGCTGCCGGGAAGGCCGGCGTAGGTCACGTTCGAGGCGAGCTCGTGCGCCTCCAGGAACTCCGCGACGGCCAGGGCGTTGGTGACGTGCCGCTCCATGCGCAGCGAGAGCGTCTCCAGGCCCTGCAGGAACAGGAACGCGTTGAACGGCGAGAGCGCCGCCCCGAGGTCGCGCAGGGTCTCGGCGCGCAGCTTCATGAGGTACCCGTAGGCGCCGAACGTCTCGTGGAACTGCAGCCCGTGGTAGGCCGGGGACGGGTCGGCGACCACCGGGAAGCGCCCGTTGGACCAGTCGAAGGTGCCCGCCTCGACGACGACGCCGCCGATGCTGGTGCCGTGCCCGCCGATGAACTTCGTCGCCGAGTGCACGACGATGTCGGCGCCCCACTCGATCGGCCGGCACAGGTACGGCGTGGCGAACGTGTTGTCCACGATGAGCGGCAGCCCGTGCTCGTGCGCGACCGCGGCGACGGCGGCGATGTCGAGCACGTTGCCGGCCGGGTTGCCGATCGTCTCGGCGAAGAACGCCTTCGTGTTCGGGCGCACCGCGGCCCGCCAGGCGTCCACGTCGTCGGGGTCGACCCAGGCCAGCTCCACGTGCATCTTGCGCAGCAGGTGCTTGAGCTGGTTGACGGTGCCGCCGTACAGCGCCGAGGACGACACGACGTGGTCCCCGGGCTCGAGCAGCGTGAACAGCGCGGCCGCCTGCGCCGCGATGCCGCTGGCGAACGCGACGGCGCCGGTGCCGGCCTCGAGGTTGGCGACGCGCTCCTCGAAGACGGCGACGGTCGGGTTCATGATGCGCGAGTACGTGTTGCCGTACTCCTGCAGGTTGAAGTACGCGGCCGCCGACTCCGGGTCCTCGAACACGTAGCTGGTGGTCTGGAAGATCGGTACCGCGCGGGCGCCCGTGTTCGGGTCGGGCCGCTGCCCGGCGTGCAGCTGCCGGGTCTCGAAGCCGAACTCGTGGTCCTGCTCGGCCTTGAAGGAACGGGACGGAACGTCGGTCACGGTCACCCCAGGAATCGCTTGATGATGGGCGTCTGCCGGGCCTCTTCGAGCAGGAAGCAGTCATGCCCGTACGGCGCCTCGATCAGGTGGAACTCTACCGCCTTGCCGAGCTCGCCCAGGGCGGCCGCGATGTCCTGCGAGGCGGCGGGCGGGTACAGCCAGTCGGAGCTGAACGCGATGAGCAGCGTGCGCGCCCGCAGCCCGGCCAGCGCCGCGGTCAGCGAGCCGCCGCCGTGCTCGCGGGCCAGGTCGAAGTAGGTCAGCGCGCGGGACAGGTAGAGGTACGTGTTCGCGTCGAAGCGCCGCACGAACGAGCCGGCCTGGTGGCGCAGGTAGCTCTCGACCTGGAACTCGGGCTCGGTGAGCGTGTACCGCACGTCGGTGCCGTGCTGCAGGCGCCGGTCGAAGCGGTCCTCCAGGGCCGGGGCGGACAGGTAGGTGATGTGCCCCACCATCCGGGCCACGCCCATGCCACCATCGGGCGCGCGGCCCGTGCCGTGGTAGTGACCGCCCTGCCACGCCGGGTCGCCCATGATGGACTCGCGGGCGATGGCGTTCCAGGCCACGCCCTGCGGGTGCAGCGCGTGGGTGCTGGCGATGACCACGATCGCGTCGACGGCGTCCGGGTACAGCACCGCCCACTCCAGGGCCTGCATGCCGCCCAGCGACCCGCCGGCGACCGCGGCGAGCCGCTCGATGCCGAGCTCGCGCAGCAGGGCACGCTCGGTGCGCACCATGTCGGCGACCGTGATGACCGGAAAGTCCGACCCGTACGGCTTGCCGGTGTCGGGGTTCGTCGACGACGGGCCGGTGGTGCCGCGGCAGCCGCCGAGCAGGTTCGTGCACACGACGTGGTACCGGTCGGTGTCGAACGCCTTCCCCGGCCCGATCATGCCGTCCCACCATCCGAGAGCTTGGCCGGCCGCGCCGTCGCGGTCCTCGGCGGCGAAACCGTCGCGGGTCCCGGCCGCCTGCGGGCTCGCCGACAGGCCGGCCGCGTGCGCGTCGCCGCTGAGCGCGTGGCACACGAGGATGACATTGTCGCGCCCGGGGGCCAGGTTGCCGTATGTCTCATACGCGACTCGGACGGAATGCAGCTCGCGCCCGCAGTCAAGCTGGACGGGAGCCGGTAGGTCGAGGTACTGCGTCTCGGCGTTCAGTGTATTGTCCATCGCCCTAGTGGGTGTTATAGGTAATCGGACCAGCAAATTCGGTAATGCAGAGGAGTTTCGGATGAGCTCGGCGAACAACGGAGTCAACGTACAGGCGCTGCTGGACGCCCGCCAGGCACTCAAGGACGCCCCCGAGGCCGCGCAGTTCACCTGGCGCGCCTCGTCGCGCTGGGACAACGGCGTTCACAGCACCACCACCATCGAGAAGTTCTTCGGCCTCGGCACGGAGCAGACGCACAAGGCCGCCTCGACGTTCGAGGCCGACCACCCGGCCGTGTTCGCGGCCGAGGACAACGGCATCACCCCGATCGAGTATCTCCTCGTCGGGCTCGCCGGGTGCCTCACCGCCGGTGTGGCGAGTGTCGCTCAGAATCGAGGCATCCAGCTGCGCTCGGTCGAGGCGCACGTCGAGGGCCAGCACGACATCCGGGGCATCCTCGGCGCCGACAGCGACGTGCGCAACGGCTTCGAAGGCGTGAAGGTCACCTTCAACATCGACGCCGACGCCTCCCGCCAGGAGATCGAGGCCCTCGTCGCGCAGTCGCAGAAGCGCTCCGCCGTCTTCGACGCGCTCACCAACCCGACCGACGTCACGGTCGAAGTTGCCTGAGCACGTCCCCGCGGTCGTCGTCGGGGCCGGCCATGCCGGCCTCGCGGCGAGCCACTTCCTGCGCCGCCACGGCATCGACCACGTCGTGCTGGAGCGCGGCGAGGTCGCGAACTCGTGGCGGCGCGAGCGCTGGGACTCGCTGCGCCTGCTCACGCCGAACTGGCTGACCCGGCTGCCCGGGCAGTCGTACGAGGGGCCCGACCCCGACGGGTACATGACCAGCGGCGAGGTGGCCGAGTTCATCTCGCGGTTCGCGGCCGGGGCCCCGGTGCGCACGGGCACGCCGGTCACCTCGCTGCGGCCCGCGGACGGCGGCTTCGTGGTCAACGACGAGCTGCACGCCCGCGCGGTGATCATCGCCAGCGGCGCCTGCAACACGGCGGTCGTCCCGGCGTTCGCGGCCGCGCTGCCGTCCTCGATCACGCAGATCACGCCGCATCGGTACCGCGGGCCGGCCGACCTGCCCGAGGGTGGCGTGCTCGTCGTCGGCGCCTCCGCGACCGGCGTGCAGCTGGCGGCCGAGCTGCACCGCTCGGGCCGCAAGGTCACCCTGTCGGTGGGGGAGCACGTGCGCATGCCGCGGCTGTACCGCGGCCGCGACGTGCTGTGGTGGATGGACGCCACGGGCGTGTGGGACCAGCGCCACGACGAGATCGACGACTTGGAGCGGGCCCGCAAGCTCTCCTCGCCGCAGCTCGTCGGCGACGAGAAGCGCCGTACCCTCGACCTCAACGCGCTCACCGACCTGGGCGTGGAAGTGGTCGGGCGGTGGGCCGCGCTGCGCGACGGGAAGGCCCTGTTCTCCGGCGGCCTGCGCAACCTGTTCGCGCTCGCCGACCTGAAGCTCGTGCGGCTGCTTGACACGTTCGACGCGTGGGCCGCCGACGGCCCGGGGGAGCGGCCCGAGCCGACCCGGGTGCCCGCCTCGACGCGGCTGCAGCTCGACCTCACCGGCGGGGAGATCCGCACGGTGGTCTGGGCGACCGGGTTCCGGCCCGACTACACGTGGCTGGACGTGCCGGTGGTCGACGCCAAGGGCCGGCTCCGCCACGACGGCGGGGTGGCCGAGGGGGTCTCCGGGCTGTACGCGCTGGGCCTGCCCGTGCTGCGCCGGCGCAAGTCCACGTTCATCCACGGCATCGAGGACGACGCGCGCGACGTCACCGATCATCTTGCCCGTTTCCTACTGGGCCGATCGGCTTAACCGGCATATGGTGTCGGCATGGACCTGTTCGTGTCCGGCGTCGTGTTCCTGGACATCGTCTTCACCGGCCTGCACCGCCTGCCGCGGCCCGGCGAGGAGACCTGGGCGCCCGGGATGGGCTCCTCGCCGGGCGGCATCGCCAACCTCGCCGTAGCGGCCTCCCGGCTCGGGCTGCGGACCGGCCTCGGGGCCGCGTTCAGCACCGACGCCTACGGCGAGTTCTGCCGCGACGTGCTGCGCGAGCAGGACGTCGACCTGCACCCCTCGCGCTGCTTCGAGGACTGGCACTCGCCGGTGACGGTCTCGCTGGCGTACGAGCGCGACCGCAGCATGATCACCCACGGGCACCCGGCCCCGGTCGGCCCCGACGGCCTCGTCGGCGAGCTGCCCGCCGCCCGGGCCGCGTCGGTCAGCCTGACCGGCGAGCGCCTGCCCTGGGTACGCCGGGCCGCCCGTTCCGGCACGCTGGTCTTCGCCGACGTCGGCTGGGACGACAGCGCCGAGTGGCCCGCGGCCGCGCTCGACGCGCTCGAGGACTGCCACGCCTTCCTGCCCAACGCCGTCGAGGCCATGCACTACACCCGCACCGACACCCCGCGGGCGGCCCTGCACCGCCTCGCCGACCGGGTGCCGGTCGCGGTGGTCACCTGCGGCGCCGACGGCGCCCTGGCGATCGACGCGGCCACCGGCGAGACCGTCAACGCCCCGCCCGTGCCGGTGGAGGCCCTCGACCCGACCGGCGCCGGCGACGTGTTCACCGCCGGCTTCATCGCCGCGACCCTCTGGCAGCGCCCGCTGCGGGAGCGGCTCGCCTTCGCCAACCTGGTCGCCGCGCTGTCGGTGCGGCACTTCGGCGGCTCGCTGTCGGCGCCGGGCTGGAGCGACATCGCCGCCTGGCGGGCCGCCGTACGCGACGAGGCGTACGACTTCCTGGACGACCTCGTCCCCGCGGGCGGGCCGAGCCGGATCCGCCGCGCCATGGCCACCATCGCCCGGCTGCCCGATGCCGCGTGAGGCTCACCATCCTGGGCGGCGGCGGCTTCCGGGTGCCGCTCATCCACCGCGCGCTGCTGCGTGACCCGCTCGCCGGCCACGTCGTGCTCCACGACACCGACGCGGGGCGGCTCGCGGCCATCGAACGGGTGCTGGCCGCCCAGGCCCGCGGGGCCGCCGCTGCGCCGCAGGTGACCGCGACGACCGACCTCACCGCGGCCCTCACCGGCGCCGACGTCGTGTTCTCGGCGATCCGCGTGCACGGCCTCGCCGGGCGCGTCCTCGACGAGCGGATCGCGATCGCCGAGGGCGTGCTCGGCCAGGAGACCGTCGGCGCCGGCGGGCTGTCGTTCGGGCTGCGCACCGTCCCCGTCGCCACCGGCATCGCCCGGCGCGTCGCCGCGGTCGCGCCGCGGGCCTGGGTCGTCAACTTCACGAACCCGGCCGGCCTGGTGACCGAGGCGATGGCCGCGCACCTCGGCGACCGCGTCATCGGCATCTGCGACTCGCCGGCCGGCCTGTGCCGCCGGTTCGCGCCCGGCGACCCCGCGCCCGACTACGCGGGCCTGAACCACCTCGGCTGGCTGCGCGCCGGAGGACGTTCGATCCCGAACGAATACCTGCACTACTACGAGGACCCGCCCGGCCCCGCGCGGGGACCGACCCGCGGGGAGTTCCTGCAAGAGCAGCAGTCGCAGTTGTACCGCCGGCTGGCCGACCCGCACGCGGACCCGCTGTCCGCCTGGGACGGCGTGCGCGCGGAGCGGGACGCGACCTACTTCGCGGCCGGGGAGGGCTCGGGCGGGTACGAGGACATCGCCCTCGCCCTCATGCGCGCCCTCACCGGCGGCGGCCCGGCCCGGCTCATCCTCAACGTGCGCAACGCCGGCACCCTGCCGCACCTGCCCGCCGACGCCGTCGTCGAGGTGTCGTGCACCGCGGACACCGACGGCGCCCGGCCGCGGCCCGTTACACCGCTCGACGCCGGCCAGGCCGCCCTGACCGCCGCGGTGAAGGCGAGCGAGCGCGCGGTGCTGGAGGCCGCGGCGACCGGTTCGGCCGCCGCGGCGCGCCGCGCGTTCGCGATCCACCCGCTGGTCGCCTCCGACGCGGTCGCCGGGCGCCTCCTGGCCGCGTACCGGCGGGCCTTCCCCGAGCTGGCGTACCTGCGGTGACGGTTCAGGACAGGAACGAGCCGTACCGGCCGTTGAGGATGCCGGTCTTCTGCGCCTGGCTGAAGTGGGTGTTGGGGTAGCTGTAGAACGACGCCGACATCGGCGTGCCGTCGGTCGAGGTCGAGTCCGGCAGCCCGAAGCCGTGGCCGAGCTCGTGGACCATGCCGCCGTACCAGCGGTTCATCGGGCCGTTGATGCCGGCCGCGCCGTCGGCGTCGTGGCCGCTCAGCGTGACCCAGCCGGGGCTCGCGCCGCCCCCGGAGTTGCCGGCGTCCTCGGCGCTGATCTCGCCCACGCACAGCCACCGGCTGTCCGGGTTGCTGATGCCGAACCGGCGCATGAGCTCCTGGTGCATGTTGCCGACCACGCACCAGTACCGGTCGCCGTTGGGGTCGCAGTTCGTGTTGATGTACCAGTTGCGGTCGTGCTCGCCGTTGACGACCTCGACCACGGTGGCGTTCAGCGTGAAGGTCTTGCCCAACTCCTGCTTGTAGTACCGCTGCGCCTCCCGCATCACCGCGGCGATGCCGTCGGGGTAGCGCTGGTCGAAGGCCACGTCCGTGGGCTTGAGCCAGAACACCCGCACGGTCCGCAGCGCCGGCCCGGCCGGGGTGCCGGTGGCGCTGGGCGACGGCGTGGCGGACCGGGTCGGCGACGCGGTGGCCGTCGGGTCGACGGCGCCGGTGCAGGCGACGTTGTTGAGCCGGAACGCCGTCGGTACCGCGTTCGTGCCGGTCCAGGCGCCGTTGAACCCGAACGAGGCGGTGGCCCCGGTGCCGATGGCCGCGTTGTAGCCGACGTTCGTGGCCGACACGGTCGCGCCGCTCTGCGTCACGGTGGCGTTCCAGGCCTGGGTGACGGTCTGGCCGTTGGCGAAGGCCCAGGTCAGCGTCCAGCCGTTGACCGGGTCGCCGAGGTTCGTGACGGCCACGCCGGCGCCGAAGCCGCCCTGCCACTGCGAGCTGACGGTGTACGACACCCGGCAGCCGGCCGCGGCCGCGCTGGCCGTGGTGGCGACGACCGCCCCGCCCGCGGCGAGCCCGGCGGCGGCCGCGACGGCGACGAGGCGGCGGACCTGATGACGGTGCACGCGCTTCTCCTCTCATCAACGATCTCCGATGCCATGGCATCGCCACTCTGCGCGCCGAAAACCTTTTCGGCAAGCGGGCGTGAAACTTCCACCGGATCGTCGCGATCGGACGTCAGCCCAGGACCTGGGCCAGCATCCCCAGGGTCGGCCAGTCCACCAGGTTCCCGGCGCGGATGCCGGACCACGTGTGCAGCTCGACCCACGTGCGCTCGGTCGACCCGGCCTCGCCGAACGGGGTGCCGGCCGCCGCGCGCAGGCCGGCCACCTCCTCGGCGGTCAGCTCGGCCGAGAACAGGTGCGCGCGGTGCGCCGAGAGGGTGCCGGCCACCTGCCGGACGCCGTGCGAGCGCAGCCGGGACGCCGGGAGCGGCAGGCCCGTCTCCTCGTGGACCTCCGCCGCGGCCTGCTCCCGCGCCGAAAGGTTTTCGGGCCCGGCGCCGCCCGGCAGCTCGTGGATGAAGCCGTCCGGGGTTGTCGCCGTGGAGCGGAACTCGCGGACGAGGACCACCAGGGTCTCGCCCGGCGTCGCCCCGCGGTGGTGGAGCACGACGCTGGAAAGGTCCGGGCGCGCCAGGACGATCTGCCCGGTCTTGACCCGGTCCTCGCCGGCCACGCGGATGTCCGTGCGCAGCGCCCAGTAGACGACCTCGCGGCGGGCCGGCCCGCGGCGGTACACCCACTCCACCCGGGCGCGCAGCAGCTCGTGGCCGGCGGCGGTCTGGGTGCGGTACCACTGCTGGAAGCTCCTGGTCCGCCAGACCAGCAGCGGCACCTCCCGCTCGCCGCCGGTCCGGCGCGCGCCCGGCGACAGGCCGTCGAGCGCGAGGCCGAGGGTGGCGGCCAGGTCCTCGGCGGCGGGCACGTGCTCGGCCCGCGCGCCCGCGGCGAGGTAGCGGTTCTTCGGGGCCGCCGGCGGGGCGCCGAAGACCGCCTTGCCGCTGCGGTGCCAGGTGCCCCACTCGACGTTGGTGGTGAACGCCGGCATCGTGACCGGCTCGCGCGGCACCCAGAAGACGATCCGGTCCGCGTGGTGCAGGCCGGCCTCCTCCCAGCCGATCTGCCCGTCGTAGTCGGGCACCACGCCGGTGGCGGGCTCGGGGGAGAAGACCACGAGGCGGCCGCCGGTCCAGCGCCGGCGCAGCAGGTCCACGGCCTCGGGCCGCCAGCTCGCGACGTCGGGCGTGCGCGGGGTCGGCCCGGCCAGGAACAGCGCGGCGTCCCACCAGGACGGCGGCTCGTCGGGCGGGGTGACCACCACGACCTCGTCGCCGGCCGCGCCATCGCGCGCGGCCTCGTCACTGGCCGCGCCTCCGGGCGGGGCCTCGTCGCCGGCCGCGCCTCCGCGCGGGGCCTCTTCGGTCACGACGCCTCCGCGCGCGGCTCGACCAGGGTGCACTCGCCGAAGGAGAGGCAGCCGCAGCCCGCGCAGGCCGCGAACTGCTCCCGGTCGCGCTCCAGCCGGGCGATCCGCTCGTCGACCGCCTCGCCCCAGCACCGCGACGCGCGGCGCCAGAACGCGGCCGTCGGCGGCATGCCCGGGGGCAGGAACGCGAGCACCTCGCCGATCTGCACGAGCGGGATGCCGACCCGCTGGGAGGCGCGGATGAACGCGACCCGCCGCAGCGCCACGTCGTCGTAGCGGCGCTGGTTGGTGGCGTTGCGCCCGCTGCTGATGAGGCCCTGGCGCTCGTAGAACCGCAGCGCCGAGGCCGGCACGCCGCTGCGCCGGGACAGCTCGCCGATGGTGAGGGTGGTCACCCGCCGAGCCTAACGTCCTTGACGTGAACCTAGGTTCAACCCGTTGCATGGGGCGCATGACGGACATCGAGCGGGCCCTGGTGATCGGGGCCACGGGGAACATCGGCCGGATCGCGGTCGAGCTGCTGCGCGAGCGCGGCGTGCACGTGCGGGGCCTGGCCCGCGACGCGAGCGGCCTGCCGGCCGGCGTCGAGGCGGTGAGCGCCGACGTGCACGACCTCGACGCGCTGGGCGCCGCGGCGGAGGGCGTGGATGCGGTACTGCTGATCTGGCCGTCCCTGACCGCCGAGGGCGCCGACGACGTGGCGGCCCGGCTGCGGGGGCGGATCGTCTACGTCTCCGCGATGAGCGTCCGCGACGACGCCCCGCCGGAGCGCAACGGCGTCTGGGGCCAGGTCGAGGCCGCGATCCGGCGCCACACCGGCGACTGGACCTTCCTGCGCGCGAGCGGCTTCGCCACGAACGCGCTGCAGTGGGCGCTGGCGATCCGCGCGGGCGGGCCGGTCCGCATCCCATACCCGCGCGCCGCGCGCTCGCTCATCCACGAGCGCGACATCGCCGAGTCGGCGGTGGCGGCGATGACGGAGCCGGGCCACACCGGCCGCGCGTACGTCCTCACCGGCCCGGCCGCCATCACGCAGGAGGACCAGGTGCGCACGATCGGCCCGGCCCCGGTCGTGGCGGCGTCGCGGGAGGAGGCCCGCGCCGAGATGCTGGCCTGGGCCGACCCGGCCTTCGCCGACGGCGCGCTGGACTACTGGGCGTCCCTTGTCGACGAACCCGAGCCGGTCGCCGACGGCGTGCGCGAGCTGACCGGGCACCCGGCGCGCCCGTTCGCGCAGTGGGCCGCCGACCACGCCGCCGACTTCCGGCCGCTGTCCACGCCGGAGGTCGCGCGCCGGTACGCCGACGCGTTCGCGAAGGGCCGCATGGAGCGGGCGCTGCCGCTGTACGACCCCGCCGCGGTCCGGGCCGCGCCGCTGGAGGGCGGCGGGGAGGTGCGCGGGCTGGACGAGATCCTGGCGCACGCGGCGCGGCTCACCGCGGACCTGGACATCCACGGTGTCACCGTGCACGGCCCGTACGTCGGCGCCGACGGCTTCGCGGTCCGGTTCACCTTCGACCAGACCCGCCGCTCGACCGGCGAACGGTCGACGCTGACGAAGCTGTCGCTGCTCACCGTCGAGCGCGGCGTCATCACTCGCGAGGACGTGCACTACTTCGACCCGGCGTGAGCGGTCCGGAGCGGAGCGGAGGGGC